>PAUH01000027.1 GCA_002712645.1 Methanobacteriota archaeon | reverse complement strand
CTTCGCTTCTTCGAAATTCCATGCAGGTTGAATGAAAATTCCCGTGCATATTGTGAAGATGAACATTCCAGCCATCCCAAGCATCGATGACCATGCCATGGGCCTGTGCTTGACGTCTGACATGCCCCATCTCACCGCCTAGGCTCATATCAAGATGGCTCGTCCCCGATGCATGGCGCACTGGACCCATGAGGAACTTCGGGCATGGCTGGCTCCCGTCCCTGGACGCCGTAGAATGAGGCTCGGACTAACTCATGTCAGACAGATGCTTGCACGTTTGTCGAATCCCCAGGACGCATTTTCATCGATCCATGTAGCCGGAACCAATGGCAAGGGTTCTCTTTGCGCACATCTCGCTGCCAGAGCTGCTGCTTCCGGTAATTTGGTCGGATTATTCACCTCTCCCCATTTGGTGAATGTCGAAGAGCGTGCTAGGATCGATGGAAGGCCGATTGATGAGAAAGAGTTCGATGAATGCCTCGCTCTTGTCAGGAAGGCAAGCGAGGAGGCACCTTCGATCGAGATAACGTACTTTGAGAAGACATTCCTAGTCGCCCTAATTTCTTTCAAGAGAGCAGGAGTTAGTAGAGCCATAATCGAGACTGGTTTGGGAGGCAGACTCGATGCCACTAGATGCGTTAAAGCCGATTTCTGCGCCATCACAACCATTTCGGAAGACCATCTTGACATTCTCGGCCCCACACTCGTCGATGTTGCAAGGGAGAAGGCGGGAATCCATCGCCCAGGCGTCCGAATCATGATGTTCGATCCAGACGATGAGGAGATCGAATCACAAGTACGTCGATTGACCGGTCAGGATTTCCTCTTGCATACGGACAATTCAACTGACAAACCCTGGAAAAAATGGTACAAGATGGCTTCCAAGATCGGACATCACATGGGGTGGAAGAAAGATCCAACGAATACCAGGTGGCCCGGACGAGATGGGACTGTGCACATATCCGGGAATGTCACTGTAAGGCTGAGTGCAGCGCACAACCTGGAGGGGATCAGGGATGAGGCCTTCCGTCTGGATGCGGATACTGTGATTATGATTGGATTTACACAAAAAGACGACTTAGACGGAATTTTAGCACCATTGACGAATGAAGAGACATCAAGAAAGATCATTCATGCAGTCATCACAGAACCCGAACATGGCAGACTCCCCCCACATCCTGCAAGAGAGATCGGTGACTCCTTCGGGACGACGATAAGCCACTCATTTGCAGAGAGTGTCCTGTCGGCGTTCGAAGAGGCGTTTCAACGTGCATCTGACAAAAAAGTGGAGCTCCTCATCATGGGCAGCATCCATTTGATCGGCGATGTGCTGTCTGTGCTAAATCCTCTGAAACACGATCTCTCCAATGCCTTGTTGGTACATCCTCCTCGGCAACACTCTTGACTAGGAGTGCATTAGATAGGGATATGAGCGAGAAGTGGGATGGACGTTTCCTAAGTCTTGCAACCCATATATCGGGCTGGAGCAAGGACCCTTCAACAAAGGTCGGCTGCGTCGTCGTCGGTCCAGACAGGGAGATTAGATCGACAGGCTTCAATGGCTTTCCACGAGGTATCGCCGATACAGATGAGAGACTATCCGACAGGGATCTCAAGTATCCGCTCATATGCCATGCTGAAGAGAATGCGATTATGCACGCAGCAAGGATCGGCCTCGCTCTCAAAGATTGTACAGCCTATGTGACTTGGCCCCCATGCACCCGATGTGCAAGAAGCCTGATTCAAGCAGGCATATCTGAGGTGGTCATCTCATCCGGTCTTGAAATTCCCGGTCGATGGAAGGAAGATTTCGAGCGTTCTATGGCTCTTTTCCGAGAGTCCGGCGTGGTAATCAGAACAGTCCGATCATGAAATATCCGATATGATTTGACTCAATTTACTTCCAAGAGCGTCCAGATTGCCATCATTCTCGATTTTGAGGTCAGCCATTGCTGCAGTTGCGATAAGTGCCTGACCGGCTTGATCAGTAGCCTCTAATTCCTTTTTTTCTGATTCTATGAACTCCGCTTCGCTGGATGGATCACCTGGTCTTGATCTCATCTTCGCTCTGGACCATCGTATTCCCGGGTCGGCTACAACCTCGATCAGGATGAAGTCTTCTCTCTGACGAAGGGCATCCACCTCCGCCGGAGTGCGGATCGAATCGATGACGGCATCCCTCCCATTTAGACGCTCAAGAAGCATCTCAGCCAGAATGCCGCCGCCGCCTTGCCTACGCAATTCTCTTCCACCCTCGATCAGGTTCTCCCTAGTTGCTTCCACTCCTTTTTCTGCCAACCACGCCCTAATCGAATCGGAGCATGATTCCGTAACAAATCCGCGTTCAGAGAACCATTCAACCACAGTGGTCTTGCCAGAGGCATTCCTTCCTGTGAGACCAATCAGCATGCTCTTCGGACCCACATCAACCGAATAGCGATTGCGTCAAGACCAGTATCGTCTGGTACGGGCATATTCGATCTCAGCGTTGTGTATCGATCTCAAAAGTTTAGTTCGAGTCTTCCCAGCGTGCGATCTTAGAATACGCGTTGCAGTTTCCTCACCCACACCTCTAGCCATGAGGCACATAATCGCCTCAAAACCATGATTGCGTATTAATTCGGCATTTTTCTGAACTCGTCCGCGATCCTTGGGGTCCCGACTCGAGACCCATCCGGACAGCATGCTCTCCAATCTTTCTGGAGCACAGCATCTCATCGCGCCACCACACACCGAACAATCATCCACCCCATTCTCAAGACGCCCGACACGTTTCCTCTCTACGGATGAGCAGTTGATGCATATCAGTACGCATCGTTCTGAAAGGAGCCTTGTCTCGAGGCGCTCTCGTAGATCTTTATCGCTCCAGGCGGGAAGTAACATATCTCGCTCAGAACGGGGAGACTGGCCAAGAGGCCCCGGCCCCGTAACCACAACAGACACACGACCATTCTGTATGTCTGACATTAGATCCATCGTACCTTCTATGTCCATTCTTTCATGGAATAATTTGGATAGAGTTTCTTCGACTACTGGTGTACCCGAATATCGTTTCATCATGCCTTCGATATTCACTCTTCTAGGGTCCACATCTTTTCTCANTACTCCGAATCTCCGAGCAACCTGTACAAATCTCGCCCTGATCGCTCTACCATTCGGGATGGTCATTCTCAGAATTGCTTCAAGAGCAGATGGAGAGGTCCCCCGCAACCATTCTTCGATATGCCCTGCATCTACCCTTGGTATCTTGAATGATATTCGGTAGGGGTCAATCACAGCCATCCCCGTAGAACCNCCGAGTGCAGACCCCATTGCTTGGATGAAATGTGCTAGAGTCTCGTTGATCTTGGAACCACGACAGCAATTCAATACAATTGCATGCTCCCTTACCTCGAGAGTTAGCTTGAGATCATCTGGTATGTGGCCTGTAGAATCAAGATGATCCATGACAGATTGTATGTAGCCCGAAGNAGCCTCATTTGAGAGGGGATATCTGTCGAAGGGAATGATTCCTCCCCGCTCTTCTAGGGATCCGGTCATCTCAACGACACTCCTCCTAAGTTGCCCAACCTCTTGAGCAACTTCCCTTGGCACGGGCGGCAATTCTCCGGACCACACTGGTGCATTGCCAATTTCTGAGATGGGAGCAACAGTGAGCTCATTTTGCTCAGGATCGGCATCGATAATCTGCCAGGTTCGACCTGCCATGACAAATGTCCTCGGCCTCCCTGCTCCTTCTTCGCTTCCATCAGAGCCAAGAGATAGAACGAATGCCTCATCCACGGTCCCCAATACCCGTCTGCTCACAACATCACGGATTCTGTATAGCGACTCATCAGGAATCATCGAGTAATGTTGAGTCCTCGTTGACATCAACTTCCCAGCAGGTTGAAACCAACCTCTGGAAATCTTTTTCGGGAGTCTTGGAACCATGATTTTCTTCCATTTCTCAATCTGTACGNGCTCCGTATCATCAGATGAAGAGGGNCTAATACTCGGAATCGACTCGTCTTCAATGCCTGAATGAATCACTTCCCATATCTTCGGACTCCAAGAAAGAATATCCGATTCTTTGGGATCGTCGAACAATCTCAGAAGCCATCGGTCATCCAATACTTTCAGAGTAGCAAGAGTATCTTCAATATCCCATTTCTGGAATATCGAGGCAGAAGTCAGCACTGCATGCGCTTCCTCAATTGAGACGACACTCTCCTGCATCGCCATCTGCATAAGCTGGTTAGCAGCAACTATCGCCGGATCAGTACGCNATTCCACGTCTGGAATGTCTCCTTCCAAGGCTCTTCTGGCTATTACTGCAGATTCTGCAACGTCATCATCTTCCCATACGAGAATTTCACCTCTGCCTGTTCCTCCAACCCTGTGGTCGGACCTTCCAATTCGTTGTAGTAAGCTGTCTACACTTCTCGGAGATTGTAGCTGATGCACAGCACGTATCGAACCAACATCTATTCCGAGCTCGAGGCTTGAAGTACAGATCATAGCGTCGATCTGTCCTTCTTTCAGTGCGTCCTCAACTTCTTTTCTAGAATCTGCAGCAAGACTTCCATGATGGACCCCGATTTCAATTTCGGGAGCTATCTTGAGCATTCTCTGCGCAACTGTCTCTGAATTAGATCTCGAATTTACGAAGACAAGAGCCGGTGATGATTTTCCGATAAGACGAGACAGCCTTCTGAGGGAAGATATCGCTCTCGGAGATACGTTCCAAGTAANGGCCAGTGCCTCATCCTCAGGTGTTGATTGTTCAACATGTACCCGTACTTCGGTTGCTCTTGGGGATGGCCCTTTGACAACAACAGCATCTTTTGAAAACCACCTTGCCACCTCTTCTGGATTTCCTATTGTCGCTGACAATCCTACAATCTGGACGTCCCTCTTCGCCAATGCACGGATTCTTTCTATCCCCACAAGAAGTTGGGAACCACGTTCGGATCCCGCCAAATCGTGAACCTCGTCGATAACTATCGCACGAACCTTCGAAAGATGCTTACGCAACCTTGAGCCAAGTAGCATAATTTGAGCAGTTTCAGGAGTCGTGATTAGCATATGCGGCGGATTTTTCGATTGTCTAGCACGTTCTGATTTGCTCGTATCGCCGTGCCTCAATGAAACATCGAGTCCCAGAGGTTCAAGGAACGGCCCGAGTCGCTGATCCATATCTCTGTTTAGTGCCCTTAGAGGCGTTATGTATAGGATGGACAGAGGCTCCCATTCCTGATCTAGTGCCCTGGAAACGAGGGGTATCACCGCCGCCTCTGTTTTCCCGCTGCCGGTGGGAGCCACTAGCAGAGCATCTTTNCCCGAGAGGAGGACTCCCTCACTCTCTCTTTGAATCGGCGTCGGATCCCATTCAAGCCCTTGAAGCAGGGCAGATACCCGGGATTCAAGCCCGATCGCCTTGCCCGCCATGCCTAGTCGCTGGAGACTAGGCAGAAAAGCCCTCTTCGTCAGNCTCCTGAACCCGGAAGGCCCTAATCCCAATTGCCTTGCCCAGTGACGTGGCCCGCCTGTCTCCGATACAAAGGATTCGAAAATGGTGGAGGACTAATCCCGACATACACTACTCNGTCACGGCCTACACATCGATCTTATTTGCAGGCGCTATGGGATGGGGGCTCCTATTCTTGATGCTCGGAGGGGCAACTGACCCAGCAACCTCGTCCCTGGTCCCATTCAGTTGGGCGTGCCTCATCATTGGTGGCTTAGGGTGCTTCTTCCTGCTCCCCGAGTTTTTCGCCTACTTGTCAATGAGAGATACCTTCGAAGAGATTTGTGCATTGGATTCTAGAACTGAAGTAATCAGGCGCAGGAAAGAGGCTGAGGATGCGGCAGAGGCGCTTGGAGCCGGATACAGATCTAGATTACTAGATGTGTATCGTAATCTTGAGATTAAACCGAATCGTAGATGGAGCGAACGCCCAAAAAATGGTGNACAGTCAATTTCGTGGTGGTCCAATCCGCGATCTAAGATTTCAGTTATCCTCCCTCGACTCAACGCTCTGAGGAAAGTGGAAACACACAGAGCACTAATCTCCCTCACGTCCTTCTTCCTCACAATCATAGTGTTTGAATCGGTATTCGGCGGCCTTGATGNTTCTTCTCGTTCGTTAAATGACATGATTATCGGCAACCCAGTACAAAGCTACCCTCCGCCGCATATTGATTCTGTTAGCGCCGTAATCGCACTTGCACTTTCGATGTTATTGTGGATGACGACACCTGCTAATTCTATTGAAGAGGATGTGGATTGAGATGGCATCGTCGATAGTCAGGGAGGCAATGATATCCATTTCATTGGTCGNCATCATACTGTCCGGCTTGTGGGCCATCACCGGATCATGGCCCCCTCTTGTAGTGGTTGAGAGCAATTCCATGATTCATTCAGAGGATGGTGAGATAGGAGCTATAGACGCTGGTGACCTCATACTGGTAACTGCCCCAGAAAGAGCAGATCGAATCATAACATTCGCTGAGTCAATGCAGGAAGGCAATCCCCATCAAGGGTATGAAAGCCACGGCATGCCTGGCGATGTCATCATCTACAAGAAGAATGGCGGAAGTGACACTCCGGTGATTCACAGAGCCATACTCAAGGCGATTAACAATGAATCTGGTGGATGGGATGTACCAGGTACCGATTTAAGAGGCGTGGATGAGATATCCGTGACCCTTCAATACGAATGCTATCCCCATGGCGGAAGTCTGAAAATCGANCGATGGATACCTAGCCACGAGGGATATCTCACAACAGGAGATAATGAAAAATCGAACGGATGCAGGATCGATCAACTCAGAGCCACAGATAGAGATGCTTCTGACCAGTACATAATGAGCCAAGGACTCAAGGATGAGAATGGTAATCCCGTTCTTGCTGTCAAAGACGAGTGGGTTATTGGTATCGCTTCCACTGAAATCCCTTGGCTCGGATCAATAAAACTTCTAACGACTGGCGCATGGCCTGCAGTGCCGTCATCTAGCTGGATGAAGCTTGCATTAGTGATAGGTGGCATAATCGCTGCACCGCTCATCATTGACTCATTTAGAAAGGATCTAGAAGAATCGGGGCAGGATGATGGGGACCATAACCAAGGCGAGGACGAGTAGACTGCTGTAACCACTCAACCTATCAGCGAGACGTTCAATCTTCAAGGGATTAGAACCACGCATTATCTTNCTTGCTACTATATGTCCTGCATCTCTAACCATATGCCCCCCATCAAAAGGTATGAGGGGTATTAGATTTGCAACACCAAGAAGGAAACTGATCCACATTATCCAGAATAGGAAGTCAAAGAGNCCCAACATCCCAACCGTTCCCAGNATAGACGGAATCAGGCCTTCTCCAGCACTCAGGAAAGCCCTTTCCTGCAGCACCATCGTCTGTCCTTGGTTCTGGATCGGAATCGCTCCAAATAGCAAGGGGGACAAGGCTACCAAAACTGCACGCTGTCCCATGGTCAGACCATCCTCAAATGGGAGCCCATATACTCGGGCGGCACTATCTGCAGATCTTATGCCGCTAACTCCAAGAAAACCCTCTCCACTTTCTATTCCTGCCTGGTCAACGTTAGATTTGCATTCCGAATCTTCCCCACACAATTCATAATAGTAGGCTTTCTTGTCTGTGAGTGTTGCTTCCACTGTTCTAGTTTCCATCGGCCCATAGAATGGATTAGTTCCGACAGTCAGAAGGAGNGTGTCTCCCGCCACATGCGCATCAAGTACATTGGTCAAATCTTCTGGATCNTCAAGAGCAATATCATCGACCTGCATAATCAATTCATATGGTAGGAGNCCTGCCTCTTCGGCTCCCGAGCCTTCTACAATGCCTACTGCATAAACTCCCTTTTCAGTTGCTACTAGGCTGTGCGACGCCCCAGCCAGTAAGATGACCAGAACATATGTCAGAACGATATTGATCGATGGCCCAGCTGCGAACAGTCGAAGCCTTTCGCGCGAGGGCGCGATTCGAATTTCTTCTTGCTCGGGCTCATAAAACGCTCCAACTGGAATGATTCCCGCGAGAAGCACTCCAAAACTTCGGATCCGCATTCCATGNGCTCTTGCCTGAAGTCCATGCCCATATTCATGAATCACTACTGTTATGATTAGTGCTAGAAGAGGCCAGAATATTGGTACGAAACTCGTCACTCCAGGGATGAAAAGTATGTCTGTAGCAGGGAGAACTTGCTGTTCAGCTGGAGCCCTTGCAGTTTCAAGAGCACTTGCAAGGATACCGAAAATTAGCAGTATCATGACACTGAAGCAGAGCCATATAGACAACTCTCCAAAAATACGCCAAAGACGTCGAGGACGAGCAATCCATTCTGCGGCCTTCTTCCCCCGATTGGTCCTAATCATAAGTATCAGNCCAAGTACCCTAGTTGAATTCCATTTATCCAGAACGCCCCGATACTCTAGAATAATGATACTAACATACCACATCGAGAGCATAAATCCAATGAAAACAGAGAATACTCCATTCAACGTAAGAAGGGCTATTCCAAGCAATAGGAGAATCTGATTCGTCCCTATCGGCTGATTCTCCATGGTTTCCTGCAAATGGNCCCCTGCTTCAATATGTCGTGTGAATAGCAACACCCAAGTCCACAGTCACTGGAGCAATAGCATGGATGGCGATGGNAAGCGTGCTAAGAGAATNTTGAATCGCATCAAAAAAGAGCGCGATGCGGTATCAGCGCGATTAGAAAGAATCGATCTCGATACATCAAAATCCGAAATCAATGAGACGAAGAAGATCATAGAAGCAATTGAGAATGAACTCAAAGATTGATGTCCAAGGCTGGTCTGGAACCGTCTGAACGACAGATCATTGCAATGAATCCATTCAGTGGCATTCCCTTCTCCCANTCAAGATGTGGNGCCCCATTTCGTGTCAGGGGAAGTTCAGGAACACGATTTGCTATCAACCTCATTTTCCCTCTTAAACCCTCTACGGGAACAGAAAATATTCTCCAACTATCGCCCCTTACGCCTTTCAATCTGAAGGCGTAAAGTGGCAGAAGGCCACAACGCTCACCAGTTTTCTGAAATGCTTCGTACTGCGTCATTGTTCTGCCTGATAGGTATATTTTGCTAACTTTGGATGATTTAACCTCTATTGGAAAGCAAACGTCTCCTCTTAGAACTAGCAAATCACCTGTGCCTTCAGAACCACTGCCTGGTGCCCTGACAACAAGAAATGGCCTCTCACATACTTGCATAGCCCGAGCCCTCTCGACCTCATTACACGATCTCGTAATCGCAATTACTCCCTTTTTCTCCCCTGCCAAGACAGATCGCAATTCCCGCTCATATGGGCCNCTCATACCGGCAATCGTAACGGGTGGGCTAATGACGACACCGGTCATCGAGGATTGTTAATTCTGCGTAATNGCAGATTTTTACATCTGCGGTTGATTATCCACAGTAAGACTTGAACACCGTCTCCGTCACAACCCTCATCGTGGAATGCGCAGGTATCCGTACTCGGGATTACCAACTTGCATACAGGTTAATCGATGCACTTCGCTCATCTGGCATAAGGCCGGTCCAACTTGCTCCAGAAGATCCGGTTCCCGCTTCAATGCCAATATGGTTTGGAACGCCTTCCGAGGTCGAGTCACAGTATGACTCTCGAGGAGTAGCCTGTACAGTGGATAATTTAGAGACAGCGATATCTTCTGCTATACTAGGTCCAACGGTGCCTGTCAAACATCTCGTCTTTGGCATAGATTCTGGCCCTAGGCCCGGTCTTGCATGGATGTCCTGTGGCAAATTNTTGGGGGCAATTCAACTTGAGTCAGTGGATGAAGCACCTGATCAGATAGGGTCAATCGTTGACAATATTTCTCCCAAAACCCACGTCGTCCGTGTTGGTGACGGCTCACGAACCATTGCAAGAAGACTTGCCAACGTATGTTTGGCAAGAGGCCATATTGTCGAATTTGTCGATGAGAGAAGAACATCAAGAGGTTCACGGCACAATCATTCAGCTTCGGCTGCAAGAATAGCACGAAAAATCGGAACTCGAGTCATTCAGCGATTAGTAGTCGATCCAACAGATGGAGAACTAAGGGAGATTCAGAGGAGATCCCGCACAATATCTGAGGGCAGGCTTACAATTCCAAGATCNCTTGCTAAGGCAGTAGCCGTTGGTCGTATGTCTATGCATGAAGCCATAAAGGCACATTCTAATCGAGCTGCAGCCAACTAGTCAATCAGGCCACGTCGATATTCTCTAGTACGGTCGACACCAGGGAACCTGTCCTCAGATTCTCTGTACACCGTCTTCATATTGTTTATGAAATTCGACTCTTGAGTGATGATTTTGACNTTCTTAACTCCGGGGTCATCTCCAGAATCCATCCATGCAAGAACGATCTCCATCGTCATCCTTGCACCTTCGCGATGAGGATATTGGAATATATCCATACTAAGGGGCGGTAGAACAATNGTATCTCGATTCTCTATCCCCTCGATCTCCTTGAACAGAGANCTATAGGCCGCTTTCAGAAGCTCTCTTCGATCACTGTCCTGTGTCGGACGTCGACAATCAGGTCCAACTACGTGGACAAGACTTCCATGCGGAAGTGAGAATGTAGGGGTCACCACTGCCTCGCCAACACCACAGGGCGGCAGATTCTCCTTTCGCCGCTCAACCGCGATTCCATGAGTATGTTCCCGAAGCTCGGGACCAGCGGCTTGATGGACCATTTCATCGACGCCNTCTCTNCCTGCGAGGCGATTATTTGCAGGCGTTACTAGCACGTCACCCTCCTCTTTTGTGAGGTCTCCGTACATCACGCGAACTTGCCCATGCAGGCATTCCCTCACGATGATGGTGTCAGCCATACAGCCGGCCGAACCGGCTCCGACCTATATCCCCATCGACTGAAAGGGGTAATTTTACGAAGCATTCATGACTTTGATACTGTCATTACCCCACATGGCAACAGGGTTCGTGCTGATCAACGTTGAACCGGGATCTGAAATAGAGGTCCAAAAGGCGGCATCAAAAATGGATTTTGTGTCTGAGGCAAACGTTCTATTTGGCGACCATGATCTCATTGTGAAGGTTGAGGCAGATTCAGTTGGCGATATAGCCAGAATGGTGGTCGAAAGTATACGCTCGATAAGCGGCGTGACGACCACAAAGACCCTTGCGTGCGCTGAATTTTAGGAAGGCGAAAAGGCGTTTTTTTCTCCTNCGGAATGCCAATTTTAGCACTCCCAGCCTCGCAGTCAATCGAAATCGGGGAAACGGATATATATACAACAGCATNNTAGCGGGTCGGAGGTATTGTACCATGAGTGACAAGAAGTACTTCGTACTGCTAAACAAAGACGGAAGCGATTCGGACCACGTGTNNGTTTCGAAGCAACCCCGAGGAGCTGCCCTAAAGGCCGCAACTCGAGGACATACCAGCATTGAGCTGAGAGAGAGGGGGACCAACAGGGTCCACTGTTTCTCTGGCTCAGTGTCTATGGTAGACAGGCCAGCTTCTGGCCCTGCATGGCTTCCTGCTAAGATCAAGAAAGCCAATGTGAAGAAGTCAGGTATCAGGCGCCTTTGAGTGCCTAAACCTGCCTCGATCATAGGCTAGAATCACGCAACACCCTCGAGGGCGTCTGCTCTCGAGGGATTTCAACCCATTATCGATAAATCAAGACCTTCTGTCGGTCTAACGCTTGATTCCAATTTTCCTGGCAATCATTGCAATTGGATCATAGTACTCTGTCACAACTCTTTCTTTGAGAGGTATAATCGCATTATCTGTTATGTTTATTCCCGCAGGACATACTTCAGTACAACATCTTGTNATGTTGCAGTAGCCTATGCCGAAGTCTTCTTTGATCTGAGGAATACGACTTTCAGTATCAAGTGGGTGCATTTCTAGCCCTGCCATTCTCACAAAGAATCTTGGGCCTGCAAACTCGTCAAATTTTTCATGTTCTCTGAGAACGTGGCATGTATTCACGCATAGCATGCACTCTATGCACTGTCTGAACTCCTGAATCCTATCCGCCTCGTTTTGATTGAACTCCCAGTCAAGTTTGTCGGGACCATTTACCGGAACCATCTTCTTATTCATCTCATAAGCCCAACTAACATCAGTGACTAGATCGCGAATTAGTGGGAAACCCTGCATTGGACGTACAGTAACCGGTTCATTTTCCGGTGTCTCTTCCATGATGTCTGACATTCTAGTCATGCACATCAAACGGGATTTGCCATTGACCTCTGCAGAGCAAGAGCCGCACTTCCCCGCTTTGCAGTTCCAACGACATGCCAAATCAGGAGCATGTTCTGCTTGTATTCTGTGGATGACGTCTAGAACAACCATCCCCTCGTCATATTCGACTTCATAGTCGGACATTTTNCCGACNGATGATTCAGTTCTNGGNTGGCTNGCATAGGGNCGTTCCCCTGTATGNCTTCTGAATACTCGGAACGTCACTTGCTTCTTCATCATGAATCACCATCCAGGTCATCAGAATCGAGTAGTTGNTTCAACTCATCTGGAATCGGCGGATAACTCCTGTGCTCAATTTTCATATTACCTTCCGAATCTTTCGTAATTACGCTGTTTACCTTGCCCCAGGANTCATGATCTGGGACCGGGAAATCATCTCGCGTATGCCCGCCGCGGCTCTCTTCCCGCTCTAGTGCTGNAAGAGCACACATTTGGCTTACATCTATCATGGCCTCTAGTTCGAGAGCCTGATGCCAACCTGGATTGTAAATCACCCCNCCTCCGGGCGAACAAGTTTNCGAACGAACCCTCAACGCCTCAAGATCGTCTAGCGCCTCNACTAACTGTTCGCGAGTTCTGATTATCCCTACTTTCTCTTGCATCATCTCTCTGAGGTCATGCACAATAGCAGCCGGATTCTCTCCTCCTTCACGATTCAATGGAGCCATCATGTGATCGATTCCATTCTGTATTTCATCNTCTNCTATTTCTNCCCACGCGTCCATGGCNGATGCCGCCTTCGAAGCATATAGCCCCGCTCTCCGTCCAAATGTCACAAGATCGGAAAGGGAGTTCCCGCCCAACCTGTTAGCGCCATGCAATCCCGTTGCAGACTCNCCTGCGGCATATAGCCCCGGAACAGTNGACTCTTGGGATTCAGGATCTACCTTTACACCCCCCATCACATAATGTGCTGTTGGCCCTACTTCCATTGGCTGCTTTGTTATNTNCACTCCTGCAAGCTCCTTGAATTGATGATACATCCCAGGCAATTTCTTCCGAACCTGATCGGCCGGCCGCCAAGATATATTCAGGTACGCCCCCCCGTGNTCACTCGCCCGNCCTGCTGCCTTTTCGCTGTTAATTGCCTTGGCGACTACGTCACGTGTCAGGAGTTCAGGAGGCCTTCTATTCGTGGCCTGCTTGTCTGATATNACTTCTTGAACCCATGCGAGAGCTTCTTCTTCAGTATCTGCAAACTCATCCCTGTACATCTCAGGGACATAGTCGAACATGAAACGATTTCCTTCCGAGTTTCTCAGCATGCCNCCCTCGCCCCTTACTCCTTCAGTAACTAGTATACCACGAACGCTTGGNGGCCATATCATGCCTGTCGGGTGGAACTGAACGAATTCCATGTCGCCCATTTCTGCACCTGTCCAATATGCCAATGCATGNCCGTCCCCCGTATATTCCCAAGAGCCCGAGCATACTGACCAACATCGGGTTATTCCTCCAGTGGCAAGTACGATAGTTTTCGCCTTGAAGACATGAGCCCTTCCCCTCTGCCTATCATATGCCAGACACCCGGATATCCGCCCATCAGATGTGAATAATCTACATACTGTAAATTCCATGAAAACATCCATCCCCATATGGACTCCTTTTTCTTGAAGAGTACGAATTATTTCGAGTCCGGTAGCATCTCCGATATGTGCAAGCCTAGGGTATGTGTGCCCACCAAAATTTCGCTGATTGATTCGCCCTTCTCGAGTCCGATCGAATACGGCCCCCCACGTCTCAAGCTCTCTTATCCGATCAGGAGCTTCTTGAGCATGGATACGCGCCATCCTCCAATCATTGAGGTATTTTCCGCCCTTCATCGTATCGCGGAAGTGCGTCTTCCATGAATCGCGTGAGTCCTTGTTGGCAAGTGCAGCAGCTGCACCTCCCTCAGCCATCACAGTATGCGCTTTACCCAACATCGATTTACAGACTAATGCCACACTGACTCCCATGGAACTGGCTTCAATAGCGGCCCTGAGTCCCGCTCCGCCTGCCCCGATTACCACAACATCGTGTTCATGACTTTCGTAATCGTACATTCAATCACCCGAATATGAAACTAGGATCGCTAATTAGGCCCTCAGCAACTGAAAGAACGAATATATCCCCTAGGAAAACCATTGCAAGAGACGTCCAAAACCAGAGATTGTGACTTGCATTATGACGACTTGAGAATCTGAATATCCATCCAGCCATAGAAGAAATCCCTCCTCGCCACTGGTCAAGAGATCCACCAAAAAGATGTCTGAATGCATGACATGAGATTACGTACATAGTCAGTAGAAAAGATTCGAATGCGAGTATCAGGGTGCCCATGGAGAACCCCCAAGATCCGTCGAACCTCATCGTGTGAACCACATCGTAGTATTTCATCGAGAGAATGATNACTGCAAGATATAGCATGTAGCGGTGAATATTGTTGATGATGAAGACCCCTCTTTCTCCCGAGTAACCAACTCCATGATTGATCCCGGGTTTCGCAACCATGCATGCTGTAGGATTCTGAAAGAAGGTCCGGTGGTACACCTTTCGCATGTAATAACAAGTCCCTCTGAATCCAAACGGTATCCATAGAATCAGCATTGCAGAATTCATCCATCCTGGATGATTAGTAATGTNGAACAAATGTAAGACGTCTGGAGAGAATATTGGGGAAGTAACTCGGTGATTCTCATAGTGGATGCTGCCGTCCAGTACAATCACCCTAAGGCCCGTGTAGAGNATCGCCATTCCGAGTGCTGTAGCCATTATCGCGGGCTGATTCCACCAGTTGTCGATCCTCTGTGTTTTGCCAAAACCCTTCACGAGGGGCAGACGTTGGTACCCTCTCATCAGCAGTGCCCCACTATTCCCCTGAATAGGCACTGCATAAGGCTGACCATTTTGAGTCTGCATCAACTTGATGAATGATGAAGTGANNAAAAGGTTGNAGAGGGCCTNTAATGGGAGAAATCANTTCTTCGATCTGTCTCAATTGTGGGCATATGCCGGGCGCATTCCTACCTGGTTTACCGTGTCCGGAATGCGGGGAGCCATTCTTTCCGTGAATCACCAAGGATATTTCCATACCCAGAGAATCCCATCGTTCACTATCACTTGAATCCCGAGCATAAGGCCCCCAAGCAGAGGTAGTATGTCCGTACCGCTGGCACCTCCGCTCCACGCGCTCCACCCAAAGAGAATCAAAAGGACATTGCCAGATACCACAAGCCAGAGGTTTGCGATAACGATCCACTGAGTGAGTGACGAACCATTCTGTATGTGGATCCGAGTCAATTCGAGCCACAGCATCGATGGTATCAGGATTAGGAGGAAGGCGATGAGGATTCGTCCATGTCCGCCNCCTGAAACATCTCCGCTCCATGGCCACCCTACTGACTCGACAACACCGACATCCCATCCAAAGAGAAGCTGCCACCAGGCAATAAGAAAACCAGCAGCAGCAATGAACATGCACATCACGTTGAGACTCCTCCAGGATTCGGGGATACCGCCCCACAATTCCATCGGATCATCCATCCTCCGAATTCCAATAACATATGATGCAAGAACCATCGGACCAAATACGAATACCACTGTGCGAACCAACTCTCTAGAAACTTCCATGACACGTCCTGATGCTAACTAGTGCTTCAACATGGCTGAACCCCGTACCCCAGTATTCATGACCGCAGGTGCAATCGGATATCCCGAGCGCACGTGATCTAGCGGTTATGATACGAGGTTCCCAACCTCGTTACCCGGGTTCAAGTCCCGGCGTGCGCACCACCGATCATGATAACGACTCAGTTCTGCTTACGAGAAGTGATCATCGATGCAGCACCCACTAGCGCCATGAGGGCGAAGAAAGAAGAGAATCCAGGGAGAAGCCCCCCCTCATCCTCTTTCTCAACACAGCCGGTTTGACCCGGCATTGGTTGATGCTCTCCACCCTCGCATGCTATCTGATCCGCTGATCCAGATACTGGAACATAGTTGTTGATTGACGAATATATGCAGCTCGACCGCCCTTCAATGGGCTGATAGGATCCCGCTTCGCAGGGCGTCTGTTCTGTGGCNCCTGNNNNTTCCACGAAGTATCCTGCATCAGCACTCAAGCATTCGGAGGACGCAGTCGATGGTTGATAAGTTCCTTTTGAGCAAGGCGTCTGCATCAGTTGAGACGACTCCCCTACATAGTTGCCTTGATCAGCATCTATACAACNCGACATTCCTGATGTCGGCTGATAGGTCCCTGGCGTGCATGCGATGAAATCAATGGAGCCCAGGCCGACNGAATAATGTCCGGCAGGGACGATTTTGCAGTTCGTCGACTTGCTAGAGGGTTGATATTCGCCTGCATCGCAAGGCGTTTGGTCCACCGCCCCAACTCCATCTGCATAGTGGCCAGGCTCGACGTCTAGACAGGCTGTCTGACCAGTTTGAGGTTGNAATGTAGTTACTGGGCATGGCATCTGACTTTTCGCCGCCCTCAGGGCGATGTAGTGCCCAGCATCAGCTTCCAAACACGTAGATTGTCCCGACTGGGGTTGATATGTCCCTGGAGAGCATTCAATCGCCTCAACGCCCCCTTCTGAAGCAACATAGCTGCCNGGCATCGCATCGATGCACCTCTCTGCCCCTACTGATGGTTGATATGTGCCCGCAGNACAATCTACAGGCGCAGTGAATGACGCTCCTGGCGTGTATGTCCCAGGGGGCGTAGTTACGCATCCAGTCATCCCTTCGGCAGATTGGTAGTGACCCGAGAGACATGGTTGATACGACGAAGCCATCGATTCTGAGACATAATTCCCAGCAGGAGCCAGGAGACACGAACTTTGACCGAAGTCAGGTTGGTAGGAACCCGGATCACAAGAGACCGGCTGGGTTGAAGCTGNAGCGTCGGTATACTGTCCGGGAGAAGTCGAGATGCACGATATCGATCCATGGGCAGGCGCATACGATCCAGGCGGGCATGGAACCTCTTCTGATGAGCCGCTACCTGATACATAGAAACCAGGCTGCGCCCTGACACACTCCGTTGATCCGCTCACAGACGAAAATCTTCCAGCATTACATNCAGTTTGATCTATTTTACCGGGCGTGCTCACCATATATCCAGGATCCGCCAGGACGCAGGTCGAAGATCTAGCGTTGGGCTGGTAAGACCCAGCAAGGCATATGATCTGCGATAATGCACCCTCGTCCGGGACATAGTAGCCCGGGGTTGAGTCTATGCAGGATGTTTGTCCTCCGTTGGGTTGGTAGGTACCGCTCTCACAGATGACTAGGTTCCACGGCAGACTCTCCTCTGCATAGTGCCCGGGAGGGGACTCATCGCAGGAGTTGGGCGCGTCTTGATACCACCCGGATGGACAGCCCTCGGGCCATAGGTCGAATGGGGAGTTGAGCCCGTCATTGTCCGAATCGAGGTCGTCTAATGCTATCTTCGCCGTTCCAGGTAGCTGCATTAGTTCCGGGACCCGAGTTCCCCACAAGACCTGATGCTGGGTCTGGTTCACGTTGTTCCATGCGTAGGCGCCCCAGCAGTGGATGTCGTTTGAGGCGTCCAAGCCACATGCGTTCGCAGCACCCATGACCACTGCTGCGTAATTCCCACCCGTGTGGACCTGATGGGGCTCCGCACGATCCTGACAATTTACATTGCCGCCACCATTTTCCTGGCCTGAGTAGTTGCATAACACGGCGTTCGAACCATCATAGTCCCCCGTGTTGCCACCCCAGTTGTCGCCCCAACAGTGGGCCCCGGTTTGGTCGTACATCGCGCACGCTTGGGCGGTAGTGGCGGACATGCTCGTCATGCTCTCTCCCGAGGGGCCTTGGATCAGAGTTGGTACCACGGCGAAGTNCAGGTTGCTGTTGTTGCCAATCCCTTGCTGGCTCTCCGTGTTGGCGCCCCAGCAAACTCCGTCACCAGAGTTGGTCATCGCGCAGGAGAACACCCAACCGNTGACNGCCTGAACNAAGNNNANGTTNGCTGNATCCTGNATTGTGACTTCCGTGTTTGACATNGNTAGCTTTCTCGGGNTGAGNGTNNGNTGCCAGTAGTNGCAACCCNGNTNCCCTGTTANGGGGTCATCGGNAACGNNGTCCCCGCCGGTGACCCTGCAATTCATGTCGGACCCCCAGCAATACACCCCGCCATCGCTGCCNGTGGCACATGTGTGCTCGCCCCCCACGCTGACGGANGTCACAGTGACTCCNGTTGGCATNGCGATTAATTCTGGGANCAGTATTCCNGTTCCGCCATTACTGCATGGGTTGGTGTAGNNGGTCTCCCCCAAATTAGCACATANCTGCCCATTGCCAACCTGNCCCTTGGTGTTGAGCCCCCAACAATACAGNTCNCCATCGGTGCTTATTGCGCAGGTGTGGGCACTNGGCCCTTGCGAGAGTGACTTTGCGACGACNCCCTGTGGGAGTAGGGCCATTGNCGGGNNGAGTACGNTNCCNCCNATTTGCCCGTTGCCGATCNGGCCATCGACGTTGCTGCCCCAGCAGTAGACGGCNCCTTGGGACGTAAGGCCACANGCGTGGTCTAGGTGTGCCGAGACCTCTACAATGCCCATTCCGTTCAATGCGTCAACATAGGTCATGTTGTGGTAGACGTTAGTGCCCGTGACTCCGATTCCGGTTTGGCCGAAATCAGTCCTGCCCCAGCATACTACGCTGGAGTTCTCGGTGACAGCGCAGGCGAATTGCCTCCCNATCGACAGTGAGTCATGGGTATCTATGTGGCCCAGCACTTGGCCAGGAGAGTTGTTGGCGATGGTCCCTAGGCGAACCTCATCCGAGTGAATCTCGGTTTCTGTTTGTGACCCCGAATCAACCAACAGAGGATGTGTTGAGAATAATACCATCAATATCGCAAGAAATATGCCTGTCCACGGACTCTTCGCCATGAGTGGGAGAGCGGCCGGAGGAAGATAGAACTTTTGCGAATTTAATACCAATAATACTTGCGAAATCATGCAAGAGATTTGTAATCTGCCTCTGCCTCTTCGATGTGAATTTCATCAACATCCATCTGAGCCAACTGAAGCTTCCCGGATAGCTCATCGTTAACTGCATGCCAGTAAGAGTATGCTTCAATCACCCAAATGCCAGATTCCCTGGTGCCATTNCCAGAGCCCTTGACCCCTCCGAANGGGAGGTGCGCCTCAGCACCAGTCGTTGAGTTGTTTATCCCAGTCATACCGGCTTTGATGCCTGTTTTGAATCGATATGCCTCTAGCCTNTCATTCGTGTAGATAGCGCTGGAGAGTCCATATGGGGATGCATTTGCCAGATAAAGTGCATGATCGAAATCCTTGGCCTTGACGACCGTGACTGCAGGCCCGAAAAGCTCCTCATGGAAGCATTCCATCTCATCTGTGACGTCCACATACACGTGAGGCCACATGTATACTCCGCTGTCAGCGTCAGCAACGAAACCCGTGGGGGATGAGTCTGCTGTTATTCGCCCCTCTCCNTAAATCCGTGTCGCTCCGCTTGATTCGCACATTTCCAANCCATCAAGNAAATCCAATGCATACTTTTCAGACAGCATCGGGCCATAAAGAACATCATCGTTACTCATCGAATCACCAATTTTTGTACTACGAACTTTTTCCATGAATCTCTCCATAAAATCCTCGTAGATATCTTCGTGTACAATTAGATTGCCGAGGCTTGTACATCTCTGTCCAGCAGTACCAAATCCAGCCCAGTAAGCCCCTTCTACGGCATTCTCAAGATTGGCGGAGGGCATGATGACTAGTGGATTTTTGCCACCCAATTCGAGTGAGCATGAGACTAGATTACGGCCACAGATCTCCCCGATCATCTTCCCAACCGAAGTAGATCCCGTGAATGAAATCTTGTTGACCATTCCTTCATCAACTGCATTAACGAGATGCTGACCAGCACCACTTCCCTTCCCATGAATGAGATTCACAACCCCGTCTGGTAAACCAGCCTCATGCATTATCCTTGCCAATGCAAATGAGAGAAGAGGGCTGTCTTGTGGCGACTTCCANACACAGGTGTTGCCGCACATGATTGCTGGGATCATTTTCCAGAATGGCACAGCAGACGGAAAATTACACGCATTGATGATGCCGCAAACCCCGAGGGGTCTTCGATAGGTGAACAACTCCTTGTCAGGAAGCTCGCTGTTGACGGTTTGTCCGTANAGACGCCTTCCTTCNGATTGGAAGAACAGACACGTATCTATGGCTTCCTGGATTTCTCCAGCACTCTCTTTCAGCGTNTTCCCTATTTCACGGGTCTCTAGGCGTACGAGNTCGTCCTTGTGCTCCATCAACAATCTTCCCATGTTGCCTATGATCTGGCCACGTGTTGGTGCAGGGGTAGAAGACCAGCCGGGGAATGCCGACTTTGCCGACTTCAATGCTTTGTGCACATCATCTTTGGTAGATAGGGGGAAGACTCCAAGACAGTCAGCAAGGATAGCAGGATTTTTCGATTCAAATGTCGAACCATCAGATGCAGGTTCTAACTGCCCCCCGATTATATTGTATCCACGAATCATCGGTGAACCATTGGGGTTTTCGCTNTCTATCGCCTCAAATCCGGTCTCAAGTACATGGGGCATGATACGCCGACCCCGGTTATTCACATGAATGCTGCTAACGTCGCTGTCGTGCAAGTCGTCCGGTAAGTGCACAAACANGACGACTTTGGATATGGGGGTTTAAGGCAGCCCAATACACAGACATCTCCGAGGGATACTCCATGTCGGACGAAGAAGGGGAACTTACGCTTAGGGTTGCAAAGGCAATTCCAAGTGATGTGGGGCATGGAAGAGCTAGAGTACCATTCGATAATGATTTGAATCTCAAACCCGGCGATGTTATCGAAATTAAAGGAGAGAAGTCCACTGCCGCCATTGTCTGGCGATGCAGACCAGAAGATGCGAATCTAGGAGTCATAAGGATAGACGGCATAATCCGAAAAAATGCAGCAGTATCCCTAGGCGANAGAGTAAATATTAGCAAAGTCGAGGTATCTGAGTGTGAGAAACTTGTGCTCTCCCCTGTAATGGCCAAGCAGCAAAAGGTCCGTTTTGGGCCAGGTATCGAAGGATTCGCTCGCAGGGGCCTAAACAAGCGTCCAGTTGTAGCTGGAGATAGAATATTCATACCAGGTATGACTTTGTTCGCCGAAGCACTGCCATTTCAGATAGTCAGCACTAAGCCAAAGGGTATCGTGCAGGTTCTACCTTCTACAGAGATAGTCATCAAAGAAGATCCAGTTGATGAAGAAGATGAGAGTACCATTCAGACCATTTCCTATGAGGATATAGGCGGTCTCGGAGACCAACTTCAGAAAGTCAGGGAGATGATCGAGCTGCCTCTCAAGCATCCTATACTATTCCGTAGACTTGGCATAGACCCACCTCGGGGCGTCCTTCTTCACGGACCCCCCGGGACTGGAAAGACATTGATTGCCAAGGCCGTTGCTGCAGAGACACAGGCACACTTCACATCAATCAATGGCCCTGAAATTATTTCCAAGTACTACGGTGAAAGTGAGAAGCAGCTTCGCGAAATATTCGATGAAGCCGCTTCTAATGCCCCCGCTATCATTTTCATAGATGAATTAGATTCAATTGCGCCCAAGCGAGAAGATGTTAGTGGAGAAGTAGAAAGGCGGGTAGTTGCCCAACTTCTAACGCTTCTCGATGGTATGCAGGGTCGGGATAATGTGGTCGTAATTGGGGCTACGAATAGAAGAGATGCGATAGATCCCGCTTTGAGAAGACCCGGACGATTCGATAGAGAACTGGAAATAGGTGTGCCGGATAAAAATGGCCGTTCTGAAATCATCGATATTCATACACGTGGCATGCCCATAAGTGATGATTTCGAGATGGACTGGCTTCTTGAGAATTCATATGGTTTCGTAGGGGCAGACATATCGGCGCTAGTCCGAGAATCTGCAATGAAGGCCCTGCGAAGATATCTTCCTGAGATTGACCTAGATGAAGATGAGATACCCGCCGAAGTACTCGAGAAGATGGAAGTCAAAATGGTCGACTTCCGCGAGGCAATCAAAGAGATAGAGCCTAGTGCACTCAGGGAGATTTATGTCGAAGTACCAACTGCTTCTTGGGATGATGTCGGCGGATTGGATGAAATCAAGGAGAGATTGAAGGAAAGTATCGAATGGCCTTTGAATCAACCAGAAACCTTCGAGCACTTTGGTATCAAGCCTCCACGAGGAATCGTTCTGTTCGGCGCCCCAGGGACTGGAAAAACGCTAATTGCCAAGGCTATAGCCAACGAGGCAAAGGCCAATTTCATCTCAATCAAGGGCCCGGAAATGATTTCTAAGTGGGTCGGAGAATCAGAAAGAGCCGTACGCGAGGTTTTCAAGAAGGCGAAACAAGCAGCGCCCTCGATCATCTTCCTTGATGAATTCGAGTCAATCGCTGGTGTTCGTAGATCAATGTCCGGAGAGGGATCTGATGTCATGAATAGAGTGGTAAATCAGATTCTCTCTAGCATGGATGGCGTCGAGTCGATGGAAGGAGTCATCGTTGTAGCCGCAACCAATCGGCCTGAAATGATCGACCCCGCACTTTTACGAAGTGGACGCTTTGAACGCGTTCTGCATGTTCCCCCCCCAGATCGCAAGTCAAGACTGGAGATTCTGAAGATTCACTCTTCAGAGATGCCATTGGGCCGATTCAATCTCGATGATCTCGTTGATAGACTTGAGAACTATACCGGCGCTGATATAGAGGCAATATGCCGAGAAGCAGCACTTATTGCGATGAGGGCAGGTAGAAAGAGCGTTTCAAAAAGTCACTTCGAGGATGCTATCAACAGAGTCAGGCCAACAGTCAACAAAGACATGTTAGATTACTATTCCAAGATGGAAGAGACTCTTGTTAGCGGTTTAGAGTCGGTTAAGAGAGATTCTAACACTCTGCAGGGCATTGAGTCGGTGTGATCTGGTTGCCGTCGGGATTTGGCCGTGAAATTCTAAACCGACCAATCCTAGACGGTGCAGGAGATACGCTGGGATATCTATCCGATTTCATATTCGACCCAAGATCTGGGAAAGTAGTCTCGCTACTTGTCTTAATATCGGAAGAACTCGATCCCGCCTTACTCCCATGGCCCGTCAAGAAAGGATTACTCGAAGT
>PAUH01000026.1 GCA_002712645.1 Methanobacteriota archaeon | reverse complement strand
CCACGCCGACCACGACGACCATGACGACCACGACGGTCCCGGCCATGCAGAGGCCGAGAAGGAATTCGTGAATCCAGAGAACTGTCCTGCAGACACTACCATCCAGGTATTCCACATGGAAGCAGGAGAGCACGTTCTCGAGTTCGAGTCAGAGCACGATGAGGACTTCAACATGGCCGTTCTGAAGATGCTGGGCGGTCACGCCCACCACCACCACGGCCATGGCTCAGGCCCATTCGAGTGGGCAGGGATCTTCAGCATCAACGATGATACTCACACATGGACAATGGAGAAAGTCGATGGTTCCTATGCCGACCCAAGCATGCGAGTGGTCCTTATTCCAACTGATGCTCCTACCGAAGAGACCATGCACAGCCTAGAGAGTGGTGTAGAGGCCCTCATTGAGGGAGACGCATGCACAGTTGTAGAAGACGGAGAGTCTATGACGCCTGTTGACGGTGGATCGTGCTTTGAATGGCATGTTGGCTCAGGAGATATCTCGACATTCACTATCAATACAGCTGGGATAAGTGGATTAGCAGCTTACACAGCACACAGTCCTTACGAATTCGAAGCCACTCAGCACTATCTCAAGGACTCCGCCGGCAATGATGTAGAACACATTGCCGAAGAAGGCGGCGGTGGCCACGGTGACCATGGTGACCACGGCGACGACNACNNCGACGACCACGGTGACGGCATGTGTCACAACACGACCACCCACGAGAACTACGAGTCGACCGAAGAGGAGTGCGCAAACGCAGGTCACATGTGGACGGAAGGAGAAGATCATGACGACCACGGTGACGGCATGTGTCACAACACGACCACCCACGAGAACTACGAGTCAACAGAGGCTGATTGCGCATCAGCGGGCCACGTTTGGATGGGCCACGAAGATCATGACCACGATCTTCCCGAAATCCATGCGGACCGAGTAGTTCACACACTATCTTTCCCTGACCACATGGTATGCTACGACATTAACACCCATACTGTGAACCACACTCACGACAGTGAAGCAGAATGCGAAGCCGCGAACATGATGTGGACAGCTGCCGATAGCGGTGCCAGTGACGATGACCATGGTGACGACCACTCGGACGAGGAAGGAGATCACGATGATCACTCAGACGAAGATGAGCACCATGAAACGGGCGCATTAGTCATCCACATTGAAGAAGAAGGGGACTATGGATTCGCTCTTCCCAGTGACATAGAGATGTTCATCGTAATGGGAGAGGGCGGTCACGACGACCACGACGACCACGACGACCACGACGATCATGGAGATCATGATGGCGATGACCATGGTGACCACGATGATGATATGGTCTGCTACGACATGAGCACGCACACCGTTGACAGTTCCATTACTACCGAAGAAGACTGTGAAACTGCAGGACTCATGTGGACCGCTGCGAACAGCGGCCCTGGCGGGGACGATGATGACCACGATGACGACCATAGCGAGGAAGGCGAGAGCGAGATTGAAGCCGATGAAGAAGAGGAAGCCTTCGATTACGATCCACACAGCTGGCTAGATCCATTGTCATTCAATGCACAGCTTAACCTGGTTTTGACGAAGATGACCGAGACATTCCCTGATGGAGCGGACATATTTGCTGAAAACGCAGCTGCATACGGCGTCGAGCTCACACAACTCCACGTTAACTTCGAGGAAGCATTCGGAGATCAGGGCACGTGCGCGACTTCGGGAGCGAACAAAACCATAGTAGCCAACCACAACGCGTATTCCTACATCTCTGTGAGATATGGTGTGGACATCATGACAGTCCACGGACTAGATCCCGAAGGGGAACCGTCTCCTGCGGAAGTAGCCGAGGTCGTTGAACACATCAAGGAAGAAGGCATAACCACGCTGTACGTCGAAGAATACACGGATCAGACTGCTGTGCAGAGCATAGTTGAAGAGACAGGCGTCGATATACAGATCCTATACACGATGGAGATGGCCCCCAGTGACAGCAACGATGACTACNTGAGCATGATGAACAAGAATGTTCAGAATATGATTTCTGGTATAGGTTGCTGAATGCTAACCATAAGATGGCACTTCGAGGAGATTGGCTGAATGCACACCATAGACGTCATTCCAATTCTCTTCGTCGGTTCGGTTTTTTGCCTGCTGGCCATTTACCTTGGCTACGAATATGCCGTTGGAAAGATGAAATACCAGTGATGGGTAAATTNCTGTCCAATACATTCTTCCAATTACGNCGTATCTCGAATACGGGGTGACATGAGTGGGAAAACCGATTCTCGATGTTTGTGATCTATCGGTTTCTCGTTCAGGGAAGATCATAATCAAGGATGTGTGCCTCACAATAAACGAGGGAGAATTCGTTGCAATCGTAGGCCCAAACGGCAGTGGCAAGTCCACTTTCCTACTCGCGATCCTGGGTCTACTCAAACCTCGTACTGGAACAATCGAGATATACGGCCATCCTCCGATGTCAAGGAANCTGCACAGAAAGATTGGCTGGGTCTCCCAAGCAGCTTCATACTTGCCGAAAGATGTCAAACTAACAGTCCGCGAGTTAGTCAGGCTGGGGACTCTGCATAGGGGTAACATGTTTGACTGGGCATGGCTTGACACCGGTAGAGAAGAAAAGGTCACACAGGCAATTAGGATGGCAGGTTTGGAGGCACTCCAGAACACTCCGGTTGCAAGATTATCTGGCGGACAGAGGCAGAGGGCCGTTATAGCACGAGCATTGGCCACAGAGTCTGATTTCATCCTGCTCGACGAGCCTTTAGTTGGAATAGACCGAGACTCAAGAAACGCTCTTCTGAAGTTACTTGATCGACTGTGTCACGAGCAAGGAAAAACAATTCTGATGGTATCGCATGATTTTACCGCTATGTTTCAATCAGCACACAGAATAGTATTCTTGGAAGAGACAATAAGGTTCGACGGACCAACAGAAACATTCCCAAATCTGGACAAGCTAGCTGATTTAAGGGGCATAGAAAATGTTCACCGGGAACATATGGAGGATTTTGTTTGGGAATAGGTGTGGCAATTCTGGATATGACATCCCCATATCTCGAATTGATTGGACCGATGATGCCCGGAGAGGTATTTCCATATTTCTTCACGATGGAAATGTTTCAACGCGCTTTATTGTCAGCAATGATGGTAACAATTGTGGCTGGATTTCTAGGGAGCTTCCTCCTGATTCGTAACTTAGCTCTCATTGGAGACGGCCTAGCACATGTTTCATTCGGCGGCGTAGCAGTTGGAATCGTTCTCGGAGCATCTTCGCCGCTTTGGTACGCACTCTTCTTCAGCGTCATATCCAGCATTCTGATCTACGAGATGCAATCGAGAGAAATACTAACTGGCGATGCATCCATTGCGATATTCCTGACTGGGATGTTGGCCTTCGGATTGGTTTTACTCCGGCATTCAGGCGGTGGAATAACATTGGATATCGAGGGATATCTCTTCGGGAACCTCCTTTTGATAGACAGCGCAGATTTAGATCTAATTACGACGATATCAATCATATCATTATTGACCTTGATGGTGATCCACTCAGCATTGTTGGCGATAACAATCGATCCACTCGCTGCAAAGATACAGGGACTCCCAGTGAGAGGTATCGGACTGATTTTCAGCGTCATAACTGCGATGGTTGTTGTGAGCATGGTACAAGTGGTGGGGACATTGNTAGTAACCGCTCTTTTGGTCACCCCCGCCGCTACCGCACAATTGATCGGTCGCAGTTTCAGGTCCTGCATTCTCTTGACNCAGNTCTTCGGATTTTCTTCAGTGATTTTNGGACTTTATCTCTCCGCAGAAATGGATACTGGCACNGGCTCGATGATAGCCCTTGTTTCAGCGGTGATCTTTGCAGTTGTTGCGACTAGTAAATTGATACTATCAAATGCGTTTGCAACGCAGGTTTACTCCTCCAAAGAAGTCTAAATTTCGCATTTCCCAATTAATTTGCTGACTATCGCTCCTTCTGAGTTAGCCATTTCACACTCGATTATATCTCCAGGGTACATTCTTCCGACTCCCTCCGGCGTCCCGGTCCAAACGCAATCNCCCGGACTGANGGCGTACCACTCTGTCAATGTATCAAGGAGCCTGTCNACATTGTGNACCATCAGTTCAGTGGATTCATTCTGACGAGTCTCGCCATTTACGGANAGCATCAACTTCTTCGGCTTNGGATCCCACTCCGTCCANGTGCCCAATACAGCGGATCCAACGAACGACTTACCTTCTAGCCAAGGCCAAGACTTCTCCTTCGCAAGACTCTGACGAGTCCTATTCGTCGTATCGCACCCAATGCACATCGAAGCAGGGCGAAGGTCTTCTCCAAGACGAATAACAAGCTCAACCTCGTGGTCTATGTGGTCTGACGGATCGCCCAATCGAATAACGTTAGTTCCGTCAGAATTAGATTCAACGTGACAGGAGTCAGGCATTAAGAAGAATCGAGGATAATCGGCCACGTCTCCTCCTATTTCCTTTGCATGCCCAACATAGTTTCTGAATACGGCCCAACCGAGAGGCATCGATTCAACGTGAAGGTATCACGTATTGATGCCTTCGCTCAAGAGAATTCAAGTTCACCCTCTCCTAGACCCTCATATGTCTGAGGACCCATATGCAGTCCTTGGAGTAGCCCGAGACGCCACTGATGCAGAGATTAAGCGCACGTACCGGAGACTAGCAAGACAGCACCATCCCGACAGAAATCCCAACGATGCTGCCGCCGAGGAGAGATTCAAATCGATACAGTCAGCATATGACAACATAGGATCGCCAGAGGCTCGCCATCGTTATGATGAGGCTCAGAGGATGGAGGATTTCTTCAAGAACGGAAGAAAGTCAAGAAGTTCAGGATTCCAAGGATTCGAAATGCCGGACATAATATCGCAGATGTTCAACACCTCAAGATCGGCATCGGAAGCTCCTCAAAACCGGCCTGGGAGATCGGTTGAACGTGGTTCAGACATCAGGTCCGGAATAGATATGCCATATTCTGACGCTGAGGCCGGGTGTGCGATTGAATTCGATCACCAACGCCTGAAGACCTGCCCAAAATGCGAGGGGTCTACCTTTGGAACGACACGCACATGCGGGGGCTGTGATGGAAAAGGCGTTCGTTCCAGGAGATCGACCATTACAGTCAAGATCCCCTCCAATTCTAAGCATGGCCAAAAGATTCGAATGAAAGGCCTCGGACATGACCATCCACGAGGAAAATCAGGCGATTTGATACTTACAATACGCATAGATGCCGAAGAGGGCAGAAGATGGGAGGGAGGACGATTGATCCAAACCGTCAGGATCCCATATAGTACACTGATTCTTGGAGGCAGATGTGACATACGCACTCCAATTGGCAACTCAATCAGAATAGAGGTGATGCCCGGGACGCAGATAGGAGATCGAAGAAGAATACCCGGGATGGGTTTCGATGGAGCAGATCTGGATATAGAATTCTCTTTGGAGGACAGAATAAACCTGACAGAGGCTCAGAAAGAAATACTTGAGAGGCTAAGGAATGAGGGTCTCTGAAGTCCCTTACAACGCCTCATAAGTATGGTCCACTACCCTTTCTTCGTGCGAGACTTCTCGATTATAGCGGATCGCATGGTTTCTGGTAGCAATCGCGTACACGCCGCAGTCATCGTCATCACGGCACTCATGATACCCGGTTTCCTGTCCTCCCTCACGCCAATAGACATCGAGGCATACAACATGGATTCCCCGGAACTCGAGGCGAACGATGTAATGAGGGAGGAATTTTCCGGAGCGGGAAACATATGGGGATTCGGAATATTCGTTCGTTCTATGGAAGAAGTTGGAAACATGCCGTCGGAGATCTCGATGGCTGAACCGTTCTCCGGCACCTCACAAGGAATAGAAGAGCCAACTGGAGGCATACTCAACCTCTCAATACTTAGGGAGGCGGATATGAAGGCGAATATCCTGAAAAATCACGATGTATCTCGGTATTATCTGAATTTCTCTTCTGATATCTCTGGAATTCCGCTAGAGGGTGTTTTAGATCTTCCAAATGAGTTCAGAGTCTTCATGGACAATCGTTCTCTGGTCACAAGAGATCGAATCAACCCATTCTCCCTCCAGTGGGAGATAGCACCCACTAATTGGACCGACTGCGGAGAATTGGACTGCCTATCTTTTGATGACCCGCTACTCACCCAAGCACATATCGACCTTGCCGCACACAGAATGGCGAATCATACCAGGGGATCATTCCTCAGATATCTATCAGTGGATCGAACATTCGAACCTGACCCTACCAGCCCGGTGATCGGCCCATATGGAGGTGTATTGAAGGAAGATGGAACAATAGAAGCCGAAGAATGGGGTCCAGGACGATGGACTGCTAGCTCAGTATGGATGATACTCAATCTCGACCGACAGAATATGGTGGATAATGGTTGGACCTTCGCATGGATAGATGCCAGACCAGAGTTTGGTTTTGAGCGAGAAGGACTCTCGTTCAAAACGGACCCAATACAATATACGATGGATCAATGTGAACTTGAAGCCCAGCAAGGTCTAGATCCATGCTCCGTTGAGTGGCTATATCTCGCTATAGAAGAAGAACTCAGATCTACAGATGAGGAAGTTGTAACAGTACTATTGGGCGAAGGCCCCAACGTCGAAATAAATCGAGAACTCCTCTCCAGCTCTTTTCTCGTCGGTGTCATGGGTTTAGTCGTCGTCTTTCTGCTATGGATGAGTTTGAGGAGAGTCTCAGATGTCATTATCGTTGGAGCAGGCCTCTCACTCTCTCTACTATGGATGCAAGGGTCGATAGGATGGATCTGGATTGCAGGAGAGAGATTTGGCTTTCAGATTATAGCAAGATCACAATTCTCTAACTTACTCCCCATCCTGGTCCTAGCACTTGGTATTGACGATTCTCTCCACGCACTTCACAGATACAAGGAAGAAAGACGTAACGGCGCCACCCCTGAGCAATCTGCACACATATCGATATCAAAAGTGGGCCGAGCAATCATGCTAACAAGCTTCACAACTATCGTAGCTTTCCTTGCTAATCTATCGTCAGACATCGCTGCCTTGAGGTCTTTCGGGATCGAAGCCGGTCTCGGGGTGCTCTCGGCATTTTTGCTGACGGGCCTGTGGGTACCACTTCTTAGATTGGATTATGATCTAGCCCTCAAGAGGCGAGATAGATTGGAAGAAGAAAGGGCCGACATATTACATTTGGTACCAAGTCACTGGCTTTCATCAACGACATTCACATCTTATTCGAAGGCTCCCTTTGTTGGTCTTTTGACAGTACTTCTGACTGTGCTGGCACTAGGTCCAATGTTCAGTCTAGAGGGCGATTTTCAGATTGATGATTTCCTCGATCCTGATTCTGATTTTGCGAAGGGAGTGAATTTGGCCAGTGAAAGGTTCGGAGATGGAGAACCAGGTTACATACTGGTAGAAGGAGATATTGCGAATCCACTGGTGATTGAAGCCATAGAGGAACTCAGACTCAACATCAATTCGCATGGCGAAGGAGATCCAGACCAAATCTCAAGAACGCCCACAGGCCAAGCCGAGTTGCTCGCCCTTGATCATATAGTCCTTGGAACAAAGGCAGCGATGGCCTGGAATATAACTCCCTATGAAGAGAAAGGCTGGAATCCGTTGCTCCCCGATGGAGGCGTTGGTTGCAATACATCATTCGTCTACAATCCATTTGAAGGAAAGTCTGTTAGATTGCCCGATCTCGATGACCGTGAATGTCTGGTCTTCATCTACGGATACGTTCTGAATTATGGCGTCCCTGCTAGTGGTGGCTATCCTGAAATCCCTGCACCACTTGTAACTGAATTTATCCAGACAGAAGACGAGTTAGATCCAGACGCTCACTGGCTTACCATAGAGGGGGAGATACCATCATACACTCGCATGTCCATGAGATTCGGCTTATCAGATCCAGAGCAGTTCCCTCTTATCGAACCCGCTCTTGAGCAGTTAATTCAAGATATGGCCCCCTTCAGAAATTTATCAATTGGCCCCCTGTATGAAAGAGGATCAATCTCACAAGCACTAGGAGATGAACAATATCCTGTATCATGGGCCATACCGACGGGCGATCCAGTAGTTCGTTTCGTTGCAGCAGATGGAATGCAAGATCAGATGCAAGGAACGCTAGCTCTTGGAATCGTTGCATGCATGGCTACTTTGTGGTGGGGGTACCGCCCAGATGGAACAGTCATTCAGAGACTGAAATTGCGACCAAGTAGAAACGACTTGATCCAATCACTTGCTATAGGTTCGGTTTTCACAATCATATCTTCGACTGTAATTGGTTGGAGCTACGCACCAATCCTTTTCACAGCCTCAATCCTAGCATGTGCGGCTTGGGGCCGAATAGCATTCTTCCTCTCTTTCGCGACCACCCTGCCCATAGCAGTGGTGATAGTGTGGCTGTATGCCTTGATTGAAGTTGCAGGATATGGCCTCAATATGATTACTGTCTCAATCGCTGCGATATCCCTTGGCGTCGGTATAGATTACGTGATTCATGTAGTCGAGAGATACAGAGAGGAGATGGAGAAGAAACCCGACCCGTATGTGGCCATTAAAGCAGTAGGCGGAGCTTCTGGCATAGCACTGGTGGGATCAGCTCTCTCAGATATAGCCGGATTCCTCGTAATCATGCAGTCTTCGATGGGATTCTTCTCAACATTCGGATTGTTCTGTGCGATCATGATTGGATTAGCTCTCGCTGCAAGCATGATTCTCACGCCAGTCACACTTCGTNTTATGCANTCGTTTCTGATGGCGGAAGAGTCTGCTAGCCATGTCTAATTTCAGATTCAAGCAGCCTTGCNTACAANGGGGGCAAGAGAAGAAGGCTCGACATCAGAGCAAGTGTAATCGCGACTACGAACGCCTGCCCGAAGAGTTGGAGGGGAACCAATGAAGATAGATTCAACACTGAAAATCCGCCTGCTGTTGTTAGTGCTGCAGCACACATCGCACGACCTGTAGTGGCAATCGACCTCGAGGTCCAAACTGATGGCCCTGCTGAAGGATCATGCATGGCCTCTTCTTCAAGACGGGTAGCGATGTGAACGGCGTAGTCCACCCCGAGTCCAAGCGTAAGCGCGCCGATTGTCACTGTCTGCGAATTTAACTGGAATCCCGTGAATCCCATTATGCCGAANACCCACGCAACNACGGCCATCAAAGGCAACCAAGTGACAAAGCCCCTCTTCACCCCTTTNAACGCGCTCCCGGTCCTTCCAGTTTGGATGGCNAATAGCATNNTNAGGATAACCCCTGCAACAATCGTNGTTGAAAGAGTCGCAGCATCAGCTACATCAGAAGTAATCTGGGCNAAGATAAGCGATCTACCGCTGACTCTCAAGGTGAACTCGCTGCCCACAGCTTCACTTGACAAAGAAGACGAAAGTTGAGATTCAAATTCTGAGGTTGCTGACCAGTCCAGGGTTGACGCTTGGAAGGATATTACAGTNTGATCNCCTGAACTTGACAGAATTCCCGCACTCAATTCACGTCCTTCATCTGTTTGGAGCAACCAATACTCAAGNTCGCCCCATGAGNCAATTGCCCCTGATTCGATACCACTCATATGCAAATCAAGCACGGGATTCGAGAACCTGCCGGATTCCAGAGTGGACCAGAGGTCTGTGGTTACTTGTGTGACCTGATCGTCCCCCTGTAGCACCTCAATCGCGGATTCAGCCATAATCCGCCCCTGCTCGCTGATTACAGGACCATCCAATACGACATACAATGGAGAAGGACTGCTTTGGAACACGTCGGATATCAACAGGAAATCCGCGACAACGGGAACCGAATCNTCGAAATTGTCTCTTGTATCGAAACCAACTTCCAGTTGTTGCACGCCATACAANGCCGGCATCGATAGCAGAACGGCGATCACAACCACTGTGGCCGGCCTNTTCGTCAAATCGCCCACCCAACGNGTCATTCGATTTTCNTCTATCTTTACAGTACGCTCTATTGGAAGATTTTTCGGAGGAATTAATGATATCAATGCTGGTAACGCAGTTACGCTGAACAANTAGATGTAGAATAGTCCGATCGCGATCACCGTACCGAAAANAACCAGAAACGATTGACTCGANAGACGGAAAGAAAGAAATCCAANCATGTCNGTAAAAATCGCTATCAATAGAGCGATTGAAGTGTACTTAGTACCGCGTAGTACAGCAGCCTTTCGAAGGTCTTTTTGCAAATCACCTACAGACGTAACATGTTCTTCAGATATAGAAGCCAATCGATATTCTTCTCTTACCCTCTTAACCACATGAAGACCATAATCCACGCCTATCGCCAGAAGCANGACAGGTATCGAGTTCATCGCACCGTTGAATGTCATAGGCACCCCNATCTNCGTTAGAATACCTGCTGTGCCATATGTAGCCCCAATTCCGAATACAGTAAGNCCGAGTACATATCCCGTGTCTCGCTTACTTCTGAACGAGAACCACAAGATTGTCCCTAGAATCAGCAATGAAGCCGAATTTAGAATTCCAAGCTCCTTACCCAGATTTTCATTCTGTCCTAGNGAAAATTGAGAGAAAGAAAATACTGTAGACGCACNATCTCCCGTTTCTTCTATCTTCAACTGGAGGGCACCGGCCCAATTGTCAATATCTTCCTGAATATCTCCAATAGGTGCCCCACCATGCCTCTCTGACTCTGTTGTTATCACGAAGCTGATGAGTACTGGCCCATTTGTNCCAATCAACTCTTCATGATCTGCAGCCGGGACAGTACCTTTGAGAGCGGCGCTATAGTCTACATATTGCATACCAGAAAGAATACCGAGTTTAACAAGCGCTAAGTCTCTAGATACGTTGAATGACTCATCATTCGATTGAATCGCACTTATCGACTCTGAAAATGTAACGATCAATTCAGTTATGTTTTCTCCATTGGTAAGACGATCCACCCAAAGATCAGGACTCGATGGAACCCACGATCTAAGAGCGGAAGAATCGATTTCGATTGGAGATGGAATTGAGAACATTNCAGACTCAAGATTATNCAGAGCNGTTTCACGCTCATCNCCCTCGCCCGCGGNCTCCAACTCAATGAGGGCANTTTCTATTGGTTCAGACCAAACTCGCGCTGCTATCGGATCGCTGTGTAGCTCCCAGCCCATTGCAATGCTCGCAGGGCCGCTATTTGCTCTAGTGCCGAATAAGGGGTATCCGTATTCTGTGAGATTTTGATCTTCTAGAAGAATTGCTTCCATCTCCGCAAGATGTACCCAATTTTCAACATCTGAAAGTCCCTCAGAATCAATCCTGGCAACTATTCTTACAAAGTCCAAACTTGCTTGATATTCCCCTTCGACTTCATCAAGTAGCCTTACAGTATCGTTGTCNGGGAAAAAGGCATCTTCAGNATTGTCAAATTCAAGGAACATGGCCATTGAGCTTAGAGCAAGNGTACANNCCAAGCCGATTGCCAATACNGNACGAGGCCTATCNATGCANATTGAAGTCATTCTGTCAAATGGATTTTNCANTTCATNTCCACATCCCAAGGGTATCGCGCAATGCACTNTCGAGATCACTGTGCGTGAACTCGTACCCTTGNTCCTCGAGCCTCGATGGAATAACATGTTGCCCTTCTGTTAGGAGATTCTTNCCCATTTCACCGAAGAGAATCTTNACCACGAAAGAAGGAAGCGGNGCGATTGCAAGCCTCTTGAGGACNCTNCCAAGCGTTTTNGCAAACTCTCTNTGACTCACNGGGTTCGGCGCNGTCAGATTGTAGGCTCCAGATGCTGAAGAATCCATCAGNANNTCGTGCATGGAGTATATCTGGTCATCCATTGATATCCAAGGCATCCATTGTTTCCCNGATGCAATAGGCCCTCCAGCATTCATCTTGAATGGGAGAAGCATTTTTCCAAGCGCCCCNCCAATTCCTGAGAGTACGATTCCAGTTCGTAGCCANATGGTACGTATNCCAGANTCTGCTGCTGGACGTGCAGATTCTTCCCANGCCGAACANACTTCCGCAAGNTAGCCCGTNCCGGNTTCTGATTTTTCCGTCAATCCCTGCTCGTCAGAGTGCCCATAGAANCCAACGGCACTGGCNACCATGAAAACTTCAGGNGGCTGCTTGAGATTTGCCAGAGTTTCTGCAAGNAGCGAGGTACTCTCTGTCCTTGAGGTCATAATCTTATTTTTTCTTTTAGCTGACCACCTGCGATCACCAATTCCCTCGCCACCAAGATGAATAACAGCATCAAAACCCTCAATCATGCTGCTGTCTATGACTCCCTTTTCAGGATCCCATTCAATCTCATGGTCATCTTTCACATTCCTTCTAACAAGGCGATAGACGTCATGACCGCCAGTATCGAGAAAGGCCACTAGCTGGGTACCGATAAGTCCACTAGAACCCGCGATCAGGATTTTTTTTCTGGCCTCTGACCTAAATTTTTGATGCCTATTCATATCTCTCTGAAGCCTTATCTCCCTGGCCTTGAACATTCTATCAATTCTTTGAGCGACAAGTCGGCCACCTAGAACACGGTCAACAATTTCTCCGAGGAACCCAAAAGGGACTTTGTAATCGACTTGGTCTGTCACCGTTGTAATTCCATCTTTTTCTTCGAACAGATGCTCATGATCCCATTTCCAGAATGGGCCTTTGAGCATGGTCTCCCCAAACGCATGAGGTGGATCATATATCGTGTGCTTAGCGTGCCAAGTCATTTTTGCAGGACCCATTACGAACTTCATGATACGCTCAGATCCTACTGCAGGTATTTCTGGGTCAGCCCTCTTTTCCAGAACCAATTCCCATGGAGGTGTCAGCCGGTGGAATGCTCCACGCCTCTCATGCCACTCAAATACCGTTTCTATGGGGGCTTCAGTTATCGTCTCATGAGTGTATGATGTCATCATTTACCACTCCGTGGAGTTGTGCCAACAGACCATTGTTCCAAATATCCGTCCAGCTTCAGCTTTCTTTTCGTATTAGAGGAAGACATGTATCTGACGCTGCCAAATACCGGTCTCTTGGGCCCCCATGGCCTGTCGTGTCTTCCCATGACCCAGAAGATTCCAGTGTAACTATTCGGATCTCTCCCATCAAGAGCCCACCTGTCATTCAGTTTTATCATCCATTCAGCGGCCTCTACAGGAGAAGGCGCCCATTCGAGAATCCTCTTCCCCCACAGCATCCGGAGATAGTTGTGTATCAAACCCTCTTCCTTGAGTTGCCTCTGAGCAGCATTCCACACTTCATCCTCGGTTTCAGCAGCCTCAATCTGTTCGAATGTATATGCCTCCCCCCTGTCCTCTGCATGATCATGCAGCGTGCTCTTAGCCCAATCCGGAATCGATTTAATCGAATGATGGTCATCTCTGTGGAATGCGAAATTATAGCCCAATTCTCTCCAGGTGATCAGCTGATCAACGAATGCCTCTGCACTGGCAGACAAGCCCCACCAACCCGCTCTCGAACCCCTTCCAGTAGAGTCTTCGTCCAAATCAGCGGGAGTCCACCCTTCACGTTCGAGAATTGCATGAAGTATTTCGTATGGAGATATGTGNCCAAAGTGAATCCATGGTGAAAGGCCGCTCGCTGCACCATCATCGGTATCGTTTCGTCCGACNTCATATCTGTTCAATCGATTGATTAGGAANGAGTCAAGCCTTCTTCGAGCCTCTGAAGATCCACCTATCTTTGTNGGAACCGATTGAACTTCATGATCTATGTCGAGNGGAGCNAGNGCTCTCCTTCCAATAGATCGACCCTGTGCAACCCTCCACATCCATTCTAGAGGAGTGTGTTCGAAATTAACCTCTTCCAGAATCTCCGATAATTTGGCCGAATCTACAGTCAAATCTGTTTCTACGCCTTCAAGTGGCATGGCCTTTGGAGACGACTCAAAGGCCCTGAGAAGATTTTTCTGCATGTATCTTCGGAAAGAATGCGCCGTTGCAAACTCCTTTTCTGACATTTGCATCGGTAAAATTCCGGTCGAATCAACAGCCTCTAACCTCACCGAGGTCGTTTNNGCAGCTCTTTTCATCACCCANAGAGGCAGATAGGTCGGATAATCATCAATNACCATCGCTGCGGAGCGTTTCGAGATTCTACGCAGCAGNCCATCNCCCGGATCCTTGTGATTTTCTACCCATGGCATGTAACTTACAGGAAGATCCTCGAAGACTGACATATTNTCAACCAGCCCNTGNACCATGAAAGTCACAACTCTTTCAGAAGTCCAGCGATGTCGAACAGAAACTCCCTCTACGATGAGAAGAGGTTTGTTTATGCTNAGCGAAATTTCTACAGCGCGTTCTAACGCCGCGTTGTATCTGTATCTTCTAGTGGCAGTCATCCAGTATACTACAAAATCTCCAGACATGTNTACTGGGAGATTTTTCAGCACCCTAATCCTAGGCTCTAANCTCGAATCTTCCGATTTGAGCAAGGCTGACATGTTTANGTTGTGANAGTTTTCAGATATGAACGACTGTTCTCAAAAAATGAAAATATCAAACACCACTTCATAANATNNCGGCATNNNNCNAGAATTGAAATGACNATNCAAATCGANTCTCCTGGACGNANTGTANCATCTGATGCAGAACTCCCAACCGAACATGGNAATTTCAGAATAAGGGTGTTCGAAAGCCCCGATGGAAAGGAACATGCNACACTCTANACNGGNGATCTTTCAGANAATGATNATCCCCCTCTGGTTAGAATCCATTCAGAGTGCCTNACTGGCGATGCTTTCGGCTCTCTCAAGTGCGATTGTGGGCCACAACTCGAAGCTTCNATGCANCGAATCCAAGAAGAGGGTAAAGGAGCAATAGTATACCTCCGTCAAGANGGTCGAGGGATAGGGCTGTATTCCAAAATACAGGCNTATGCGTTGCAAGATCAAGGTCATGATACGTTGGATGCCAATCTTTTGTTGGGTCTNCCNGCCGATGGCAGGTCCTATGATGTGGCAGCAGAAATGCTCAAGGACATAGGACTNACAAAAGTGCGACTGATGACCAACAATCCGTTGAAGATCAAGGGTTTGGAAGAGCACGGTATCGAGGTCCAGGAGAGATTACAGCATGAAAGCGGTATTGGGCCCGAAAATATGCAATACCTCGCAACGAAAAGACTTCGAATGGGACATCTTCTGAATGTAGATTTGAATATCGAATGAACAATTAATATCACATGTGTAGGATAGTGATTCTATGTCGTCTTTGATCGGTACCAATGCTCCTGACTTTTCTCTGGACTCAAGNGAGGGAGAGAAATTCGACTCCTNGAANATGAAAGGACACTGGTATGTCCTATTCTTCTACGCAAAAGATGGCAGCCCAACATGCAANAGAGGCTGTTTGAGCTTCAAGGAACAGTACCATCTATTTCGCTCATTNGAACCTCCTGTTGAGATTGTAGGTGTAAGCCAAGACACGGCAGAAGACCACAAGCAGTTCAAAGAAGAACTTCAACTCCCATTNANNCTTCTGTCTGATGAGGANAGGGCAGTAGCTGATGCATTTGGCGTACCTGTNCACCTCGGAAGATTCCCTGCAAAGTCGTCCTTCGTCATCGATCCAGAGGGAGTCATAAGACANGTTTACGATTGGCAATTTAGGCCACGNCATCATGTCGCCAAGATTCTAGATGCACTTTCNTCAATTACGGAGTANATAATATGCAATGGAACCAGGTTCTATCAGATGCAGGACTCTCGGATAGGGAAGTAAATGCCGTCATGGTCTTGTCGACCAAGTCAAGCCTGAAGGCTAGCGAACTAGCAAAAGAACTCGGNACAACCCGTTTGGATGCTTATAATTCACTAGAACGATTGCAGTCCATTGGTCTAGTCAAAACAATCGCAGANAGGCCNATGAGATTTTCTTGTCCACCAATTCACGATGCGGTTTCTCATCTGATTANCATACGAAGTGAACAACTACAGAANATAGAGTCAGGTTANGAGACNCTCAAATCCTCGTCACCTTCTCAAGACCAGCCTCATGATGATGAAAAAACAGATTTAACGAATCCAAAATTTGCAGTTCTAAAAGAGAGAACTCANATCATGAATAGAATAGACAAGATGGCTTCAGAGGCGAGTCAGGCACTAACATTGGTTCTCGGGAAATTCGGNATTCTTCATTTGTGCAGGGGTACGGCCCTNGGAAGTGTGAACGATGCTGCAGAGAGGGGTATAGAGGTCAGAGTGCTTGCCCAACTGGACAGGAGAACCATACGCTTCTTCTCGCAGTTACATGATGCTGTNGAAATCAGACATACCAAGGATCTAGAGGCACAAGGTGCCATAATGGATTCCAGTGAAACNATTCAGTATCTGAATATGGAAGAGAACCCNGTNGGNAGGGGGAAAAATGATGCNGCCTTGATAGTCGAGTCAGAGCCATTTGGGATATCCCAGAGAAATCTTGTGGATTCNATTTGGGANGATGCGATACCATTTGCTGCGGCTTCAAAGAGATTCACTGAAGATCGCATCGTCGACCCTCTTAAGGTGACTCTGGAGGGAGGCTCTTTCCTAGATCGTTTCAGAGAGGTCTTGGAAATAGAAGAAGACCTCCCGGAAGAAGACACGCCCTTCAACCCAGATGCCTTCCTAGCATCGAGTGGAGAGGTAAATAAAGCCAGAAGAAAGCTTTCAGCAGGCGGAGTTGAAGAGATGTCTTCATTCGGAATCAATCTAGCTGATATATTGAGGCAAGTTGGCACAAGAATCGGAGAAGAATTGGCCTTTTCTTTGAGAACAATCGATGGAGATATCGAATTCCTAAATGAAATGATGGACTGGTGGGAGCATGCCGGTTTGGGCGAGTTGTCCTACGGCATAGATCCAGAATTCCACATAAAAGCCATGCTTGTGGAAGAGTCAGAGTCTCCCGGTTCACTCCCGCTCCATGCCTTGGACGGAGGTATCATCGAAGGAGCACTAACCGCGAGATATCAGGGAACAAATGGGGTAGATGTAAGGAGAGACGAAGATCCCGATGGCTCACTTATCTACACCCTCGAGATGCTCGAATGAACAAAATCCGGTTTGCGAGTAAGAACGGTCAATTATAGCACCCACCACTCTGGTATGTTACATGAGAGTGCTGACCTTTCTAAGGTTCATGCGGCAGATTCTGAAATCTGGGCCAGCAGATCTTGATTGGATTCAATCTCAAGGCCTCCTTGCAGTGAAACTAGCTCAGATTTTCGCTCTTCGGAGCGATCTCATCTCTGTTGAGAAATGCCGTCAACTTCAGCAATTATATCAGCACGCAGCAAGCATCCCTGCCGAGGACGTATTCAACAGCATAGAAGAGCGTGCAGAACCAGGATTCATAGAAGCATTCGAAGAAATTGATGAGATTCCTCTGGCAGCCGCATCTGTTGGCCAGGTTCATCGTGCTCGTCTAAAAGATGGCCGCGACGTNGTCATCAAAGTCATCAAGGCNCAGAATGAAAAATCNTTCAGNCGNGATGTCAAGAGGATGCGACGATGGCTCAGAATATTCCTCATTTTCATGCCAAAACTAAGGAAAGTTGGAAATCCAGTCGCATTACTCAATCATGTCGCAGATTATACCACCAGGGAATTAGATCTGAGAAACGAGATACAGGGTGCCAGGGAACTTGAAGAGATAAAGAACAGAGTCAATGCAGATTTTCCAATGGATCTCCTGAGATTCCCGGAGTATCATGCCAATCTTTCAAACAAAGACATCCTCGTTTCTGAGTTTATCAGAGGGGACTCTCTTGAAGATGGGATTGAGAGCGGCACACTTTCTTGGTCCACCCTTCTTCAACTATTCAGGATACACGGTGCCTACCTTTTTGGCATAGGCACATTTCATGGCGATTTACACCCTGGAAATTGTATTATCGACGAAGAAGGTAGATTCGTATTCATAGATAATGGGGCAATATGTCACGCTCCATCGCATGTCAATAAATCTCTATTTGCATTCTTCCAGCATCTCTCAGATCATAGATTCGATGACGCTTTCAAGGCCCTGCTGGGGCTATCCGAGAGATCGATGGATGAAGACAAGATAAGTCNCTATATGGAGAAAATGCATGACATATACCATGATTTTGAGATGAAAACCGTAGGGGAACAAAGCCTTACTCGAGTCATGATGAAGACGGTAANATGCGCTGTTGAGGAAGCAGGNGCAGAATTCGGNGAAGAAGCATTCCCAATAATNAGGGCTCTAATGTATCTAGACGGATTGGTAATCAGGACGCACCCCGACGTACGCCTAATATCATCAATGGGCCCATATTTGGATGAATTTAGGGAACATCTCCCCATAGAAAACGAGGTGCATGTAATATGAAAATTCCAGAATTCGNACAAGAGCCGTTATACCCCCCCGTCGAATGGTTGGAGAGATGGATCAAAGAGGCCGAAGAAGCAGGGGAAATAGAACCNACAGCNATGTCNCTGTCCACTGTAAGTATCGATGGCGCCCCTCGTGCCAGGTTCGTTCTTTGCAAAGGNGTATCTGAAAATGGCNTCCTGTTTTTCACAAACTTAGANTCCTCAAAGGCAAANGAGATATCTTCAGATCCGCGAGCATCTATTGCCTTTCATTGGCCAATCTTGAATCGTCAAGTAAGGATTGAAGGGCGACTACAGANGACCTCCGATCAAGAAGCCGATTTGTACTTCCAAACCAGGAGCCGTTTATCGAAGATAGGGGCGTGGGCCTCCAAGCAGAGTCGCCCACTCGAATCTAGAGAAACGCTNCTCAAAGCAGTTGACGACTACTCGTCGAGATTCAAACATNATGTGCCTAGNCCAAGTCACTGGTCAGGCTTCCATCTCCAACCGTCCGCCTGGGAATTCTGGCAAGGTCAAGAAGGCCGACTTCATGACCGATGGACCATCCAAAAAATAGATGNAAATTNGCTTTCNTGGAGGCTCCACCCATGAATAATGNGGTCTGGATCACGGGCGCGTCCGGNGGAATTGGGCGAAATGTGCTTGAGAAATTATCGGCTCAGGGATGGACCGTNATAGCCTCTGGTCGTGACAATGATGCTCTACAACAACTTTCCTCGGAATTCGATAATATCCACATCCTCCCAGTCGATGTAACTGATCACATAGCCATGAAAGACGCAGNGGACAGAATAAAATCCGAATTCGGACAACTCGACGCATTAGTACACGCCGTAGGATCAATCCTTCTCCGGCCGCTTCACGCGACTAGTATCGAGCAGTTCCAAGATACAATTTCTTTGAATTTAACCTCCGCTTTCTTAGCGATGAAATTCAGCATACCGATTATGATGAAATCTGGGGGTGGAAGAATAGTCCTTTTCTCTACNGTNGCTGCTAAAATCGGCATGCCAAACCACTCTTCAATCAGCTCTGCTAAGGCAGGTATAGAGGGCCTTGCGAAATCCGCAGCCGCAGATTATGCAAAGAGAGGCATAAGAGTCAACGTAGTTGCACCCGGCTTGGTGGAGACGCCTATGTCTTCCCATCTGCTCTCTAATGAGAATTCAAGAGCTATATCTGAAAATATGCACCCTATTGGAAGAGTGGGCCANCCACAAGAAGTGGGATCATTGGTATCGTGGCTAATTTCTGAGGCACCCGATTGGATGACTGGAACAGTAATACCTGTAGACGGCGGACTTGGTAACATCCGATCCCAGGAGAGCCGGAGGCCATGAGTAAACCCACTGTNCACATCATCGGCTCAGGAATATCTGGATTGAGATGTGCAGAGATACTTCTGGAATCTGGATTAGANGTCAAGATTTACGAAAAATCAGAAAGAATAGGGGGCAGGATGAAGACAGATATCGTCGATGGCTTTCTTTTAGACAGAGGATTTCATGTCATGCAGACCGGATACCCGCACAGCATATCCAAAATCGATTTTGAGGCNCTCGAGGCAAAGGCATTCAACCCAGGGACAAGGATAATCAAAACTGTAAGCGGTAAACCGAAAATAACCACATATTCAGACCCTTTCCGAAGACCGCTTTCTTCTTTGAGGCTGCTTGGNGCTGAACGTTGGTCAGATTTGATTGGAATGGCCAAATTGAGATTGTCATTGAGTAGAAGGGATATCAAAAAGACATTCAGCGGAGGAGATGCCTCCACATACGAATACCTCCGACAGTCTGGGCTATCCGATTCTTTCATTGATAGACTGCTCAGACCGCTCTTCGCAGGAATATTTCTCGAATCGAAATTAGACACAAACGAGCGACTTTTTCGCTTCATATTCTCCTCGATGTCTAGAGGTGATATGGTCCTGCCCAGCAAGGGCGTGGGAGCATATCCGAACCNTCTTGCGAAAAAGATCGGNCTTGAACGAATCTATCTTTCAACAAGCGCNTTTGCGGATGATTCGACGACGATCNTCATCGATGGACAGAGAAGAACAGTAGACCAAGTCGTAGTCGCCCATCCATCNCCGTCGGAAGAGAAGACTATGAAGGCGGTTTGGACTGTATATTTCGACTCNCCAAAATCACCCGCTCCGGGTAAATTCCTGCTNTTGAACGGCGATTATGAACTTGGGAAGACTGCAATAGCACATGTGGCAGTTCCATCCGATGTTCAGCCGTCNTACGCTCCTGAGGGCAGGTCCCTGGTGGTTGCAACAATAGTCGGCGATGCCGCTGATTCTCTAAACCTNAATAACGCTGAAGCAGTAGAATCGCGTGCTAGAGAAGAAATTAGACAATGGTTCCCAGACTGCGAGAACTGGAGGACCCTTGATGTTCAACACATCAATGCGGCACTTCCCTCTCATGGGGCAGGAACGGATTTGCTATTCTCAAGACCAATCAATGAGGATGGAATTATCGCTTGCGGAGACCACATGGCGCATGCAAGTATGCAAGGGGCCATCAACTCAGCTGAAAAAGCAGCCAATGAGGTCATTAGGAGAATTCAGAATCGAGGGTAACTACTAACCTCNGAATCCAGTAGCCGATGCATGGCAAGCAACCCCATCCTGATAACGGGCGGTGTGATTTGNCTATTTTCTGCATCGTTGTTGTTNGTCGCCGGGGNATTNACCAACGAAGGCGTCAAGGAGATGGAAGATTTAGAGGAAATCGATTACGACGCCTCCGACTACTATTTTGAGACCATGGAAACCGAAACACATCATGTTGGATTCGTACAATTTGTCGACGAAGATGGAGCAGGTAGCCTACCTTGGATGCTTATGGTGGAGGGNCAATATTCNGATGCGAATGAGGATGGTCAAATCGATGTTTGCGAGGGTCTGCGTNTGGAAATTCTCTGGCCNGGNGTCAATAATACCCGCGGCTGGGTGAATGTTACAGATGAAAACGTCGGGACTCTCAAATGCGATATNTCCAATNAGGTCAGAGATCCTGAGGATGATGACTTGGTCACCATAGGATATATCTGTGATACAATAGGAGAACCAGCTCAAAACTGTACGGTAGGACAGAGTTTCTGGGTCACACTATACGATGAAGATAACTCGTCGATTCCATTCACATTGTATGATAGNGANGCATCCACGATCGCCTTCTTTCAGATAGTCGGCGAAGACGCAGCAGAAGCTATCGCTCCNCTACTTGGAGCTGGTTTGATCGGATTCGTATCTTGCTGCGGNATGGTCTTCGGATTCATTATTTTNCTTGTTGGCCTGTTGACCGGAGGCAATCCTCCTCAAGAGGTCCAGTTTGTGTACCAGTCCCCAAATCCAATGGCNATGAACTCCGATGTCAATGGTTCCATTGAAANCCAACCCAAACTCAAAGATCAGGCANTCGGCGAATCAAGCGAATCGAAGGATGGAGANTGGTGGGATGAAATCGTCAAAGACGAATGATCATCCTCTTCGGAAAAGTCTGGTTGACTGGTATGACGCTGAGAAACGTGATTTGCCGTGGCGTAGAACAAACGACCCNTGGCTAATTCTTCTCTCAGAGGTGATACTTCAACAGACTCAGGTATCTCGCGGGATCGAGTATTGGAAGAAAATCTCGAATCGATTTCCTACTCCAAAGGCACTTGCTGAAGCAGATCAAGAGGAACTCCTAACCCTCTGGCAAGGTGCAGGATACTATGCCAGAGCGAGAAGATTACATGCTCTTGCTANGCAAGTNTCCAAACNAGCCACCGAAGGNGGGTTCGATGGCTCTATACCCGAATCAATAGAACAACTCCTAGAATTGCCAGGAATAGGCGCATACACCGCTGCTGCTGTGGNATCAATTGCTTTTGGCCTGCCTGTGGGGGTTGTGGACGGCAATGTCCGTCGAGTGGCCTCTAGGCAGACTGGAAACCCAAGCCCAACTCATGATTCAGTAAGTGTTTGGGCCAATTCTATGCTTATCCCCGACCGACCCGGTGATTCAAATCANGCCATGATGGAACTCGGAGCAGTCATATGCAANCCAAAGGCTCCAAAATGCGAGTTATGCCCAATCTCCAATAGTTGTGAGGGTAAAGAAAATCCGTTAGNATACCCAACTCCAANCAAGAGGAAGAAAACCATCGAAAACCTCGATGCTGCCGTCCTGCTTGACTCCGCTGGCTGGCCACGGCTATNTCGGAGAGAATCTTCGGAAAGATTCGGCGGTATGTGGGGCCCCCCTATGNGTGATATNATGACNGATTCGTTAACCCCTGTGGGCGAAATAGTNCATCACTTGACGCATAGNGAACTGCGGGTTAAGGTGTGGTCGGGCCAATGCTCCAAGGGCATAGACCCATCNACCGTCCCAATATCCAATCTAGATCGAAAGATTCTGGAGATAGCAGGAGTAATGTAAGGATTCAACACCAATTCATACGTTCAGACACACAGGCNCATCCGTGGAAGACNCTTCAACGAGCTCTTGGAAAAGAGTNATGCAGNGTAGTAAATTGAAAACAGGACAGAAAAAGATGAGAACAATAGGGCGAACTCCAGTTATGTTGCTGAGAACGGAGAATNCGATACATGCAACAGGCGCGCTTTGCAAGCACATGGGGTGGCCACTCTCATGGGGGGGCAANGTGGATGAAGACTGCATAACATGCCCTCTTCATCAATCCAGATATGAGCTAGAGACGGGAGAGGTTCTAGAATGGTCGCCCTTCCCAATGCTCCCGGCATATGGAAGACTCGTTGGTTCGATGCGAAAGAAGAGACCGCTTCAAGTCCACGAGGTCCGTGAGATAGAGGGGTGGATTGAAGTCAGACTATCTTCCTAGGACGAATCACTTTTCGGAATCNATACGAACNGCTGCAAGATGAATGGCNACTCCCACAGGCATCAACATAACACCAAAGAACACCGATAAAGCCGANACCCATCGNCTGCTGTTCATTTCAATACACCTCTTCCACATCCACCTGGTTACGACTATGTCGCCCGCCACAAAGTGCGCCCATGCAGCAGCAGCACCAGCCCTCGTTCCTAGCAACTCTGCCAGACTACCCAGTATCCTATCGGGCTTGGCNGAATCCTTTCCAAAGTCCACAAGAACTTGCGGGTCCGATACCATAAGGGCCCACCAGATGACTATTGGTCCAATGAAGAAAAGAGGNCGATCCATGACCTTCTTGGTCATCGCATGCTCTGGGTAGAAGAGCATTGCAAACCAGAAGGGCCCGACCCACATAGTNGAGAGAAAGAAAGAGAGGTCGTATACNTCCATATCATTACCACTTCATACGCTATCTAAAATCTCTCTACAATATCAANCAATTCATCCCAGTCAGCCCAGTATGAGTGTTCGAGAGATTCAATNCTTCCATCACTTCGATATATCTGCAAAGTGGGCGTCGATGGCTGTTCGAACGCTTCGTAGATACCNCGAGTCGNTNTCAAACCAGAATCTAAATCCAATATCTCCACATCTTCGCTTGGAACCATCACTGGCCAACTAGAAGGGTGCTCTGCCCCATCNTCAACGTATGTTGACAGTATTTCCTCCTCNTCTTCGAAAGCAGCATATCGATGAATACTCACTATACTGAGTCCTTCAATCGTCCCATTTTCAATGCCTTCATAGATCATATCAGTCCAATCATGGCATCCCCTGCACGAGGCTCCTACCCACAAAATAAGAGCGTCTTCTTCATTCACAACTTGTCTCAAATCGAGCACTTCTGACGTACCATTGCTCCCCTGGTGAGTCATCGACTCAAAAGAAAAACGTTGTAGGGGCTCTTTGGAAGATTCTACACCTTCTGAAGAGAGCTCGGGGGCCACACAGCCGGATAGCGTGAAAACAGCGAGCATGAGAATGGTAATACAACGCATTACGACACCGTACTAGAGGGATTTGATAGGATCTGACTGGAGGGCTCCGGGACAGGGTGCTTGGCATAAGGGAACCACGTATCTACGCCATTCCATTCAGGGTGAATGCCCATATCTGCTAAGACCAGTTTGCTAGTTATACGGCCCGACTCGAAAATCGTAGGGAGCCCGCTTCCTGGGTGTGTGCCACCGCCTACAAGGTACAGTCCCCGGAACTCATCAAATCTATTCCCAGGCCTTAGAAATAGCATTTGATCAAGACTGTGAGCTAGATTGAACACAGCACCTCTGTAGATGTCCGATGAACCCCAGTCATCGGGGGTCACAATTGATTCGCTTACGATATGGTTTTCAAGATCTTCAAACCCTAGTTTTTCCATCTGTTTGATGACAACATCCCTGTAATCTTGCTTTATGCTATTCCAGTCAATCGACTCATCTACATTTGAAACCGGAACTAACACATAGAGTGTAGAGCAACCATCAGGAGCTAGACTAGGATCTGTAATACAAGCATTCTGGACGTATATCGACGGATCTTCCCAAGTGACTCGATGTTTTGTAATATCTTCAAGATTCGACTCATACTTCGAAGATGCATAGATCTGGTGATGGGGCTGTTCCCATGTTTTATCCGTACCGAGATATAGCATGAATGTAGAACAGGAGTAAGATTTCTTTGCCAGTTTCTTATCACTCCACCTCCTCCTCTTATCATTTGGAACCAAGGAGGTCATACCATTGGCGAAATCAGCGTTCATGATCACCTTATCACATCGTATCTCGCCTTTTTCCGTTCTCACTCCCACGACACGCTTGCCATCAAGGAGCAACTCCTCCACTGGAGTAGATAGCTGAATTTCAGCTCCGAGTCCAATGGCAATATCCGCCATGCGCTCAGTTATGCTGCCCAAACCACCTTTTGCATGGAAAATCCCGTGTTCATATTCGAGGAAAGCAAGAATCGTAAAGAGAGAAGGTGCTTGAAAAGGGCTCATTCCCAGATATTTTGTTTGGAAAGACATGGCCAGTCGAATTCTTTCATCGGGGAAAAGCCGTTTCAAGTCACTAGCAACGGTCGCCCACGGCCTCATCACGGATGCCGCTTCCAACGCTTTCCTGCTGAATAAGTCCGAAACACCATTCCAGGGCGACTGCAGACTCGATTTACTTCTCGTAAGCTTACGTCGGTTTTCCGTCACGTACTTCTTGAAACCTGCCGCATTCTCTTCGCCGGACAGACTTCTGACTCTCTCAGTCATCTCGTCTAGATCACTCGTAGCTTCAATCGACCCACCCTGTCCGAAAACCAATTTGTATGACGGATCAAGCGGAATAAGTCCGAGCTCTTTGTGAGCATCTAGGCCGACTGCCTGGAATATTTCTTCGATTATCTCGGGATAATGGAAGAATGTAGGGCCACGATCGAATCTGAAACCATCTTGCTCTATGATTTTGGTACGACCGCCTACCTCTGCGCATTTTTCCACAACTAAAACATCGAGGCCAGAGTGGGCTAGTAGCATAGCGCTAGCCAACCCTCCCGGCCCAGCCCCTACAATTAGCACATCCGGATCAGCCCTTTGAGTCTCGGACATAGCTATCATTCCCCTCCCTTGAATGGCCAAACCATGAGCGTTGAGAAGGCAAAACCCACCTTCTTCATGAAACCAAGGCTTAGTCGTCGAGATAGAACATCTCCATTTCTCCGTTCTGCCTCATCAAGAATCTCTCCGTAGATCGATGCCATGATCGATGGGCTAGATCTCGAATCTGTTTCGATTAGGGGGAGGAGCCTAAGCGCATTCTTTTGATGCGTTCTAACCCTGCTCATGTAGTGCCTCATGAACTCCTTCCACCTCTGATCTGCGGGGAGATCAGAATCATACAGGTCTTCATTCGATATCCCGAACAATTCGAGGTCATCTTTCGGCAGGTACACTCTTCCACGGCCCAGGTCTTCTTGGATGTCTCGAAGAATATTTACCATTTGAAGAAAAATACCCATTTCTTCAGCATGCTCTCTAGCATCTGGATTGTCATATCCGTATATCTCGATGAGTGCCAAACCCACTGTTGATGCAACTTTGTAGCAATATCCCCTTAGATCTTCGAAAGACCGATAGTTCGTAGGATACAGGTCATCTTCCATGCCATCAATGAGTTGATGCAGATCGCCAACACGTATTGGGAATCGACTGAACGTATCTTTCAGAGCAACGAATATCGGGTCGGATACTGAATGCCCTTCATGAGCACGACAAAGCATGTCTCTGTAGTGAATCAATGCTCTCAATTTCAAGGAATGATCGGGCTCAGGGTTAGACCCCTCTGATTGCTTATCGATCGAAAGAATGACTGATCTATCGGCAGTCCGCACTTCTAGATCGCTCATCTTTTCCGGACTGATATCAGAAAGATCAGGCAGCCAATCCCCGTCAGCGATGTCATCTACCCGACGACAGAACGCGTAGAGAGCATAAACAGCGTTTCTTTTCTCAAGGGGAAGATGCCTGAAAGATCGCAAGAAAGACGTCGAGGCCGCTCTTGTGATATCTTTGCATATCGCATAGGATTCGACCAAGTCTGAAACCTTAGCAGACCTTCGTCCCATGAGAACCATACAGATGCATTACTACCATTCTCATTATGAAGGGCTGTTTAATCCGATAACAATCTGGGAGCACCCTTGAGCCCCCTTTGGCAAGCAAAACGGAGGATTATCGTCATGTCTCTCACAGATATAGAAAGAGGGGACGAGTCGTGTAAGATGACATTTTCAGATGGTGCCGAATACCACGTTGAATACCTAGATCTCCGTCTGGATTGTCCGTGTGCTAATTGCAAACCAAGAAGAGAGAACAAACAGAGAATGATTGAGTTCCAAGAGGAACTAAGCAGGCTAAGGATTGAGAAACCATCAATCGAGATTGTAGGTCATTATGGNCTCAAATTCATTTGGCCATCGGGATGTTCAAGCGGAATATACAGCTTTGACATTCTCCGGGANATAGCTGAAACAGAACCACACTCCCGGTGGCAACAGTCATAGCGACGACGCTTGACGACCATTCAGCGTGTTAACGGTCTTTCCGACCATGACAGGTGATTCTTATGGCCATGGATCCTGATGAAGATGATGACCAAGTAGAGTGGGTATCCTACTCAAGCGCCGGTTACGGTTCCGCAGAAGAAGGCCTCTGGGAGGATGTCGTTCCAGCCGACTCACCTTCCGAAGAGATAGACTGGTATGATGAAAATCCCATCGAAGGCGAGTCGATGATTGAATGGGACGCNCCCCCATGCCCAGCTCCCTTGGGAATAGCATACTTGGCTAGAATAGGGTGTTGTGACTTTTGCCTCCACAGACTTGGCGGTAGGAGGACCGATGCCANCGGTGCTGAAGGAGGCGCCGCTCTCAGAAAGGAGGCTGAGAGAAGAGATCCGGAACTTGCCCATCAGGAATCCTCTATCGAATGCCCCACCTGTGAAAATTTGTTAGATGATGTAGACAATGTCTCAAAGATCATCTCATCGGCCTGCGATGGAATTCAGTTTTCCACCATGCAGATTGGTGTGCACATCCCAAAAGATCTGATTGAAGAAGAAGATCGCATACGTTCCAGATACGGTGCTCCCGGGAGCAAGCCATTGAAAGCAGCATTTGTAGAAGAGGTACAGACCAGTACGTCAGACAAGGTAGAAGGTATCGAATTCGTCAGAGAGCGCCCGGATTTAATGGTCTTGATAGATACTTTGACATTGCGAGTTGATGTTGATGTCCGTCCAGTCTTCCTCTANGGAAGATACAGGAAATTATCCAGAGGGATACCGCAGACAAGATGGCCTTGTAGGGCGTGCAGGGGTCGTGATGGCGGTTGCGAATCATGTGAATCAACAGGCCTCCAATACCCAGACTCAGTTCAAGATTTGATAGGGAAGCCCATTGCTGAACAAATGGACGCTCTGGATACGGCATTCCACGGCATGGGGAGAGAAGATATTGATGTTCGATGCCTGGGCCAGGGGCGACCCTTTGTCCTTGAAGTGAAATCCCCCAAGAAGAGAACACCCCAATTCGCCTCATTGCTGGAGCTGGTTGAGTCCAATGCCAAGGGACGTGTGGAAATCGACTCACTCAGACTATCTGACAGGAAAGAAGTAGCTAGGATCAAGCAGACTAGATCTGAGAAAAGCTACACTATACGGTTCAAACCAGAATCAATCGAAGACCCCGAAAAGATCTCTGAAGACATATTCGCTCTAGCGGGGACCATGATTGAGCAGCAAACACCAAAACGCGTCAGTCATCGAAGAGCCGATCGAAATCGAGTACGACAAGTTGTATCTGTAGATCGAGTAGATATCGACGGCGATGAGATTGAAATGACCCTGAGATGTGAAGCTGGCACNTACATCAAAGAATTAGTGCATTCCGATGAAGGGAGAACCATCCCATCAGTCACAAGTATCATCGGCGCCCCATGCGAAGTCATCTGGTTAGATGTCGAAGATGTGCATGCAGACTAAATTTCTCTCGGGAGATGAACTTAAACGCAGCAGGTAGGTGGCCGGCTCGCTGATAGCCTCAGGGGGCCCACTGGACATGAAGAGAAGTCACGGAACTCGTCAAGGGACTCGTTCAATCCTATCTCGTTCTAAATCTCAGAGAGGCAGAATAAACATCACCAGATCAATCCACTCNTANTCACAAGGAGACAAGGTATCCATTGTGTTAGATGGTTCACAGCAAAAAGGGATGCCTCACCGCCGTTTCCAGGGCGCCACAGGTACTGTCAGGGCAAAACAGGGACGAGCATTCGTCGTCGATGTGCGTGACAAGAACATGCCGAAGACGCTAATCGTCAGGCCCGAGCATCTTCGCCCTGCTGATGGCGCTCCAAAACCCAAGGTACCACGTCGCCAAGGTCAGAAAGTCAAGAAGGAAGCTGCCGCTACCGCAAAGGATTCTAAATCAGAATCAAAGGAAGACAAGAAGAAAGCGGAACTTGAGCGCGTCAAAGAGCGTGCCAAGTCCATCGACTTCAAGGTGCTAGGTACGGCAAAAGCCAGCGACAAAGACGACCTCCAAGTCATCAAAGGCGTTGGCCCCTTTATCGAAGAGAAACTGAATGCTTTGGGTATCTACACCTACTTGCAGATCAGCAAGATGAAAGGCGATCTTGAAGACCAAGTCAACGAGGCGATAGAGTTCTTCCCAGGTCGTGTAAAGCGCGATGAATGGGTGAACCAGGCCAAGGATATGCTTAGTGAAGAGGAGTGAATTAGATGTCCGAATCAAATGAATATGTCGATTATGCGAAGGTGAGAGACCTTCTCTTGTCCGCTCAAGAACGTCGCCATGAGCTCTCATACGAACAACAGATGGCNCTACAGCATTCTGAATGGGCTGCAAGCGCCCAAAGAGGAGGCATAAAGACCGATTCCAAAGTGTTCTCGGATCTGTCCACGGCTTTATCTGCGAATGATAAACTCGGCGACCACCCAGATATCTGTGCTAAGATAGCCGAGTTAATGCCTCTCAGCGTCCACGCACTCCGGGTCATAATAGCCTCGAAGCGAATTGCAATGGATACCGCCGAGGTCGAGTCTGTCCTCGACATCGTACGCCAACACGTCCTCTGAAGTCAACAGAGCGATTCATCAATGAAATCCCCTTCCGTTCACTAGGGGTCTCACGCATGTCGGACGATCGAGAGGACGAAACTCCCGATGAAATGCAAGCTGAGTCGATGGTCAGAGTGCTTTCCGTCATCGAGCGAAGGCCAAGAGGTATGGAGATTCATGGACTGACCCACCCCGGACTCTTCTTGGTCCGTGCAAAAATCATGCAGGATGACTCTTTATCCTCTGATGTCGGGTGGATTCCGATAGAAGATTCTCGCATAGGACCACTTTCCAGCATAAGGAAAAAGGACATCTCTGTGGATAATGAGGGGGATTTGAATGTGGCCATTGTAGAATCAATAGCAATGGATGAATCAGTGCATCTTTCATTCTTCAACAGGGCACAGCCGATATCTTTGAAGATGCACTCATACCAACTTCTCCCAGGAATCGGTAAATCAACAGCCCAACAATGGGTCTCCAAGAGAGGTTCGATGGGATGGAACGATCTTCATGGGGTGACTAATGCAATCGGTCAAGACGCTTCCGAATTACTAGCTGAGCGATATGCACAAGAAATGGAAGACCCTGCACAGTCTCCCAGATTGATTGATCTTGTCGTACGTGCTGGGGCCTAATTGTGTCTTTCACAAACAAAGATCACGAACACCCTTCCAAAATAGTTGATAGGTATCTTTCCAGATACAATACGGAGCCAAATCTTGGCCAGAATTTCTTGATAGATCCGTCTCCCATACGAAAATCCATTCAAGCATCGTGTAATCTTGGGCTTAGTAATGATTCACATGTCCTTGAAATCGGCCCCGGTCCAGGCGTCCTATCCATCGAACTTCTCCGTCTGGGGCCAAAGGTCACCGCAATAGAAATATCTCAAGATGCATGCGATTTCTTAGAATCAGAATTTAATCATGAGGAGTTTACTCTATTCAATGAGGACGCTTTGAGCACTCAGTGGACAGATGATATAACACATATCGTGGCGAACATACCTTATGGCATCTCTAGCCCGATTCTCGAAAGAATACAAGATCATCATCAATCAAATCCCCTGAGTGGCGTCTCGCTACTCGTTCAACGAGAGTTTGCTCATAGGATGGCTATGAAGAGCATACCAAAAGATAGAGGCCCATTAGGAATCGCTCTTTGGCTAGATTTTGAATGTGAGATTATCTCAGACGTCCCCTCATCTTCTTTCAGACCGCAACCCGATGTAGCGTCATCCATTGTGACTCTTCGTCCCGTTTCTAGAATCGAACTTCAGAATGTAAGTAGGAAATTAGTCCGAAGGATATCTTCTTGGTGCTTTGGAAGGCGAAGACGAAAGATACGTACTTCACTCCGAGATCTTCCCCGAAGAATACTGAAGATTGGAAAATGGTCATCTGCTGACTGGCTTCAAATATTGGATAATTTGGAGAATGAAGGGGGTAATCTCCGGGGCTTCATGGACAAACGTCCAGAGGAACTTACGCCTGAGCAATGGACGTCTATTTGTCGCATAATTGCAAGATGACCGAAAATCAGGTTTACCGTGACTTGAAATTCAACCCCCCTCTCCGCAAGGCGTCGGGACGGCCTAGCCGAACCTTCGAGAGGGGATTAAATGGCAAAGAAGGATACCTATCTAGCACTGCTTAGAAGAGGTATCGATGAGACCACTTCGCAACTTCTATCGGAGTCTGGTTTGAAAATCGGGGATCTCAAGAAACTCGATGAAGAAAAACTCGTCAACAACTACGGTATCAAGAAAGAGATTGCCAAATCTGTTCTCGAGTCCGTTAAATCTGGGCCCAGGGCATCAAGCAGACAGAGATTTATTGCAGATGTAATCACGAAGGGCGGTAAGCCAAAGAAGGTCGACAAGATACAAGAGCAGCGCTTCAAAAGAGAACAGAAAGACCTTCTTCAGCAACTAAATGAAAAGCGAGAAGAGCAGCGAATAGCAAGAGTCGAATCATTTAGGAATAAGAAACTAGTAATGAACAGATTAGGAAAAACAGTTGAGCTGATCGTCAAATTGGAAACAATCTATGACGAGGAGGCCAAGTCTGAGCAGCGCTCCAAGCTGAAGGATCAACTCGAGACAAGGGGTCTAGAAGCCGCACGAGATCATGAGATGCTGGAGTTGGACGGAACACCACAAGACATTGTAGATTTCAGAAGAAAAATAGCACCAGTACTATGTCTCCATGCATGCCCACATTGCGGTGATGAAATGGATCCACGCGGATCATCTGTAATCGAGGATATCAGTGATTACAAGTTCGTGTGCTGGGAGTGTGAAGAAGAGTTTCATGTCGATCTCGCTACTACTATAGCCGAACGACTTGAAAATCCAGAGACGTGGATTAAGATCGATCCAAAACGAGGCCCTCGAGATCCCGTCGCTTCACCGCCCACCAAGGCGAGTGCAGATGCCATTGCCGATCTGATGATACAGGAGATCAAGGCCACGGGTGCCGCAGCCACCGAAATAATAGCATCAACAGAGGCCAGCAATATCTCAGGAACACTCATGAGCATCGATGATTGGATTGATCAAACACTCTCTGCTAAAGGATACATACAGGCTCAAGAGCATCGTGAAGATTTCATCATAGCGACAGGGGCAGGAGCAACCAAGTTCAACAAGTGGATGAAGAAGGCAGGCCTTTACTTCAACAAACAGTCCGGCAAGTGGACTAGATGGGAAGATCGCTGAACGATATGGTTGATTTACAAGATCCAAAAATTTTAGCAATCATCATTTTCGATGTAATCGGAATCGGTGCGTTTGTGTGGTTCTTATCCAGTAGGCTCTCTTTGAAATTAAGAGTCATCGAGCAAAGAAGAGAAAAGAAGCGGAAACAAATCCTCCAAACAGAGGGAAAGAATCACTCCGATGAAGATACGATAAATCGTTGACTGAGCAACAAGAAGACATAGATCGACTGCCACTGGATTAAGATAGAGCAGCATTCCACTCCTCA
>PAUH01000025.1 GCA_002712645.1 Methanobacteriota archaeon | reverse complement strand
GCGTTGCCGTGACCTCGACGTCTCTCTGACGCCCTTCGCTCAACATGACTGTGATGTCCAGTGTACTGGACTCCTGATCGTGATTGACGGATGCTATATCTATCGTCTGCATTGGCATCACCGTTACAGAAACCGTCCCGGATAATTGATGGGAAACTCCGATACCACTCCCGCCTACAGTCCAGGATATTTCACGGTAGCCGGGTTCGAGCAATTGTATCGAAGAGTCTAGCTCCTTCGATGAGCCGGCCTGTATGAGGACGTCTATGCCGGTGGAGGAATCTGCACCCGACTCCAGATAGAGGTGGGCAGATATTGTATCGACCCCCCTATTGTGAACTAGTGCCGATACTCTGGCATAATCGCCGCTGTGGAGCGGTTCGCCCCTGACTGCCACGCCTAACTGCCCCGCAGGTACCAGATCGAGTGGATTCGAGTCGACATAGAATTCTATAGATTGGGTTCGACTACTTGGAAAGAGGCGCAGATGTACTTCATGTAAGCCTGTAGAATTGGCGCCCAATTCGACGCTCTCATCCAGAGTTGGGTCCTCCTCATCGAAATCCCCCTGCGCAAGGAGATTCCAAATTTCATTGTGCTTGATCCAAAGCTCCCATCTCTCATCCTCCTGTGATGATTCCTGAGGTACGACAAAATTGACATCAACGATATCCCCCAAAAGTACCAGTGAACCGTTGATTGAAGGCTCCCCCGACGCCCCTTCTGAGACTGACAGTGACCAATCTACGAGTGAGTCGTCACCGGTTTCGGCCAATACTGCCCCAGAGGTGATGAATAGGGCTGCGACCAACAGAGATGGAGCAATATCCGCTGGTCGCACGTGGTCCACCCTGATTCAACCTGTTTCAATTCAGCGGCTGATTGGAGTCTTTACGTGCAGTTTAAGCAGAGCAGGTACTGGAATCGGACGTGTCCGAAGCAGAGGGCGGGGTGCCAACTCCGCTTCAACTCGCAGAATCGCTACTTGCGAGGCGCATTATGCTACGCGATGCTCTGCCAGGAGTGATACGTACTTTACAGGCTGAGGAGGAGGCTATTCTCCCCAAACTGCGCAGGTCGGTTGATAGTAACGAGAAGTCGAACAAGGAGGTTGCACGACTGAAGAAAGAGCGTAATGAGTTGCGAGATGAGGCGCGTCCGAAGCTTGCAAGGCTCAAGCAGCTTCGGGCGTCGATAGACGAGTCCGGCGGCATGATCACCTTAGAACCCAAGTGGGCGAAGGAACGTCTCGAGGAGAAGATAACTGAGATTGAGAACAAGATAGAGACTCAGGCATTGGACCACAAGGCCGAAGGGAGCCTTATTGCGGCTCGTTCCCAATTGCTGAAAGAGAATGAAATGTGGCTTCAGACCAGAAAGGAGTCGAATCCCTCGGTGGTCGAGTACATAGCAACGCGGAAGGAAATGTCGGGTCTGTTCAAGAAGGCCGACAGGAAGCATGCGGCCATGGTGGAATTGAGCGAGAAGGGTCGTCCGGCCTATGCCAAGAGGGTCACCCTCGAACAGGAGCACAAGGAAATAAGGAAGCAGCTGGATAGGGCGATGGAACTCGAGACGCAATCAGAGGCATCGGTCAAGTACTGGGAGGAAGTGGTGAAGAATGGCTTCAAGAAGGGGGCCGGTCACGACCTTCTCCAGAATTCGAGGAGGATCGAAGAAGGCGGCATTGCGAGTTTCGCAACAAAGGCCAAGAAGAGAAAGTCTCAGAAAAAGAGCGGGAAGGGCGGTGAAGAGGAATGAGCGACGTTTCGTCATTCGAATCTGCTGAGGACCTTATTTCGAAGGCCAATTTACTGGAAGAGACCAGAAGAAGTCTTCGAAACGAGCGGGAGGGCCTTGTTGGACAGGCTAAGGAAAAGAGAGCCTCTGTATCAGTCACGCGAGAGAAATCGGACTCGCGGAGAAAGCATCTATCATCATTCCATGAGAACAAGGAGGCTGCCGAGGAGGCGAAGAAGGAGCGCGATCTGATCAACAAGTCAGTCCCCCCTCCTGTCGATGTTCTGAAGAGTTGGGCGGACAAGAGTCTGTCGAAACTAACAGTAATGAGCAACGATCTGACCACGATGCCGACGCTTGCGAGGGAGATAAGGGAGTTCAGTCTATTCTTTGAATTGGTATCCGCGATATCAATCAAAGAGAAGGGGGAGGAGGCCCATGGTCGCTATGTCAAGTACAACAAACTCAAAATCGAGGCAATCGAGAAGTTGGATTCCGAGCATCCGAAGGAGGATCTCGATAACGAGAAGCAGGACCAGAAGAGTTCAGAATTCAAGGAAGTGCGCAAGATATCCAAGAGGATAGATAAAATCGACAAAGAGATGGATAAGATCTCCAAGGAAGTGAAGAAGCTCAGAAAGATGGCTAAGAAGTTGGAATCCGAGAGCAAGGTCTCGGATGCGATGGATCGGGTGATGAGCGGTTCGTCTCTCGACGCCACGGATGTCGCGTTGATCCTGGAGAGGGGGGTTGATCTTGGCTCTCTATCTGATACTGGGGCCGGATCCGAAGGCAAGGGCGAGAAGGACTCGTCTGGAAAGGCGAAGAGGAGGCGTATTTCTCCCGTGAGGAGAGGTGCCAGAAAGACTCGGCTGCGCCATGAGCGTGGGAGATAGGGACGTTTCGCTTATATGCGCGACACCGGACCCGTAAACGATCACTGATGAGCGCACTAACCTCCAGCGACCTATTGGATCTGTTCGGTTCCAAGCCCGATGAGATCGAAGAGGAGGCCTCGAGGTTCAAGGAAATGAGGGATCAGTGGAATGAGAAAGTCAAGCAGCGTATAGCAGAGCGCAACGGATTCAACCTCCAAGTTCAGGAGCTGATAACGGAAGTCCAGAACAAAAAGGCCATTCGAGATGAGGCGAATCAGAAGGTGAAAGATCTGAAGAAGGTACGTGCCGAACGTACGGAAATTGCTAGGGAAAAGCGTACGGCTCTGAAAGCTACCAAGGAAAAAATGGCGATTACGAAGTCGGAGGAATCAGAAAAGGGCACGAAGAAGAGGCCTGTATCAAAGATCAGGGTAGAGATGACTCAACTCGAGCATAAATTCGAGCGTAATATGCTCAACATGAAGGAGAAGGCCTTCATGAAGAGGATGAAGGAGCTGAGCGCTGAACTCAAGGAGGCCAAGAAGGCCAAGGCTGAAGGCGGCGGGCTGAGCGAGCTCAAAGAAGAGCTGTGGAGGGCCGATCAGCTTCAGGATAAGGCCCACACGGAGGTTGAGGAAGCGGTTGAATCTGCTCAGCAGGCCCATGACGTGATGTCTAGGATTTCTGAAGAGGTTGACAAGCTTAGGGAAGCTGCGAATAACTCTCACTCGGGACTGGTAAGGGCAAAGCGAGAGGCTGATAAGATGCATTCGAGGTATATCGTGTCCCTGAAATGCATGCATTCCATGAGTGACCTGGTATACGCGATGAAGGCTAAAGAGAGCGGCGGAGAAATCGACAGTTCGGATGATCAGCGAACTGGAGTCTCCGACATCATGGAGCAGCTCATGTCAGGCGGGACCATCTCCACTGACGATCTGATGATGATACAGCGCAAGGGCTGAGATTAGTTCTGATGCACTATTTTTCCAGTGAGGCCCTCTATGGTGTAGGTCTTACCCGTGTCTGATGCAGTCAGCACCCATCCGGGGACCCATGCCCTGAATTTACTCATCTTGAGCGAGTCCTGATCAGTTCGNTACCATTGCAGNAGGGATGCCCTTGAGGTNCCTCGTTCAGANGGGGAAGCCCTCTTGTCNAATCTANNGGTGATCTCGTTCCTNNTGTTGCCTTCTTCGCTCCACCCTCCGGCCCACTCCATTCTTTCCATGAGGATGTTGGACCTCCCCTGTTCGGCCATGCTGTGGAACAGCCCCGTCCACGGATTCTCGATTACGATCACAGATCCTGCCATTCTTTCCCCGTGGTCGGCAACCAACGCGGCAGAGGCCGCCCAGGCCCTGACTTCGAGAAGGATCGGCCTGGTTATGCCTTCTATGCGAAGTGTTTCGAGGATAGTTCGAAGCTCCATTCTGTGAGACATTACTGAGTCTGGATCCATAGGGGGAAGGGCATTTTCATCATCGTCTTCCGCCTCTTCAGGAAGATTCTCGCTGGAGAGCTGGGCCTTGCCCAATATGCGTATTATCTCCTCGCGGTCCCATACCTCGTAGCCGTTGCCTTCCAAAAGTTCCCTGACAGCAGGGGGAACGGGCCTTTCACTTGCCAGCAGCGACCTGGAGTGGTTTGAAGAGTGTATTACGAGTCGTTCTGCGTCCTGTGTGGTGAGAGGTAGATGGGTATAGGGCGCATGCCACACGGACAGTGATTTTCGAGAGACGCCGGGGGTTGATTTGCACTCACCGAGGAAGGAGAAACCGACCGGTGCCACAGCGTCTACGCTCGTATCGAGTACGATTCCCTCCGATTCGAGTGCCCGGAGTACGGCGTCGCCCATGCGTTCCCATGCGCGTGTAGGCCATCAACCAGTCGTTTCAGAGGTTGTGATCTAGGGACATGAGCTCCGACTGGCCTGCATCGATTATGCAGATCGAGCTGACTGCGAATGGCTTGGCGCATGCGGAGCCGAGCTCCCTGTTCACCATCTGGAGCCTGTGGACGGGTATGTTCGGATGGTTGGATGCGAGGACGTCTACATGCTCCTGCGGGCAGTTTGCCGCCACGAGTATGAGTCTGGCGTCGCCCCTGGCGCATGCGCTGATGGTTTCCCTCTGTCCGAAGACGAGTTCCCCTGTGCTGATTCCCTGCTTGATTTGCCTTGAAATATCCATCTAAATCATCTCCTAGTTGTTCTTTGGCACGTAGAATAGCTCGACGGACCCGGTTCCGAGGGCTACTGGCTGGCCGACGATGACGTTCTCGGTGACTCCCTTCAGCTTGTCCCTCTCTCCGATAATTCCGGCTCTTAGAAGGTGATTGACGGTGACCTCGAATGCGGATCTTGCTAGAATACTGTGCTTCGTTCCGCTGACACCGTGTCGACCTATCGCCCTTACCTCTCCTTCACTGGTCATGACGTCTGCCACTGTGATGAGGTGCCTCACATCGACGTCGAGGCCTGCTCCCTCGAGCGTGTCCCTGAGCTCGGAGATGATCGACTGGCGCGCCGCCTCGATGCCCAGGTACTGGTATATCTCGACGATGTTGTTGGTGTATGTCCTGGACCTGTCCACTCCAGCGAATTCGCTTACCTTGGATAGGTTCGAGCCTATTGTAGCGATGTAGTACTCGCCGGTGTTCTTGTCCGGCCCCTGCACATTCGCCCTCGATATTCCGGGCAGCCCCTTCAGCCTGAGCTTCTTGACCTTGTCCTCGAGCTGGAGCAGTGCTGTATAGGTTGGAGGGTCTGCGGCAAGGTTGGCAAGGTCATCTTCCTTGGAGACGCCCGGTATGAGCTTCAGCTGCTTTGGGCGATCGGGGTTGTCGGCTTGGACGTAGAGCTTCAAGGCCCTGGAGAGCTTGTCCATGACCTCTCTCCCGTTCATATTCTTCAGCCTGAGGTTCTGATTCTTGAGGTCGAGAGTGAGCACCCTCTGTGCGACGTCGACGTCTATCGAGGCTATGTCTCGGGTCGTTGTGGTCTCGAGGCCGGCTGCGATCTTCTGAACCTGCTTCTCATTAGTTCTGAGCGGCTTCTTGCCGTCAAGGGTCTTCTCCTCGAGGTAGATCATCATGGTAGGGGTGTTGGGGGACTTTCGTGCATCGACTATCTCGATGACTCTTGGGAGACCCTGTGTCACGTTGACCGTTGCAACACCTGCGTAGTGGAACGTACGCATGGTCATCTGGGTCCCGGGCTCTCCGATGGATTGAGCCGTCGTGATGCCCACGGCTTCATGCGGATCGACCCTGGTTTCTGCCAGTCTGATCTCAGTCTCGCTCAGAATGGATTTGATCTGCTTCGCAGTTAGCTTGCTTACGCCTCTGGAGCGTACTCCCTCGACAAGGTCGTAGATGATTCTCGGAGTGAGTACCATCCCCTTCTTCTGTGCGGCGGCCTCGATATCCTTGTAGAGCGGGTCTTCCAGGTCGATTTCTCGGAGTATCTGCTGACTCTTCTCCTCACTCCTGTAGTTCTGCAGGGGGAGGGAAGTTTTCTTCCTGGATGCTCGGCGCTTCTGGATCCTCACGCGCTTGGTGGTCGTGCCCGAGTCTCTCCTGCCGGACTTGACAGGAGTGGTTATCTTGGTGTGTATGGACGCGGCCGTTCCTGAGTCGGTCTGGCATATCTCTGCTATCTGCTGCGGGTTCAGTATCTTCACATCGTCCCACTTGCGATCGTCTGCGAGAAGATGAGCGTGCTCTTCCTCGACGCCGAGATCGGTCAGCTTCTTCTTGGTTGCGCTCTTTACGACCATCAGGAATCACCCCCCAGTGCTGCATCGAGGACTTGGTCGATCGGGACTGGAGAGCCCTTCCTGCTTCGTGCTGGATCGACTCCATCCTCTCCGTACTCGAACTGGATTATCCTGTCGGCAGTGTTTCTGACGGATCTCATCAGGTCGTCATTGACCTTGAGGTCGTCCATTGCGTTGATCAGCCTTCGCTGCATGTATCCAGACTTACTTGTCCTNACCGCGGTATCGACCAGCGACTCGCGACCGGAGACGGAGAGCATGAAGAACTCTGTGGGCTCGAGCCCCCTCTTGAACGAGGANGAGACGAATCCCTTCTCCTTGGCTCCCTTTGATCCTCTTGGGAAGTGTGACAGGACACGGTCCTGATATCCTCTCTCGAGTCTCTTTCCACGGACCTTTGGCTGTCCGATTGAACCTGCCATCATAGCGAGGTTGTCCATCGACCCTCTGGCGCCCGATGTCGCCATGACGACGGCCGCGTTTGCCTCACCGAGNTATCTCTTTGCGACGTCTCCGGACTTCGCCTTGCCGGAGTCTAGTATCTGCAGGATGTTCTCTTCCAGCGTCTCCAGAGGGGTCCTACCGGGCCTGGTCTCGTAGCGCCTTCCGTCGTTTCCGTACTTCGATAGCTCGACGTCGACCGCTTCACTGGCCTCCCTGTTGATCTCATCGATCTCTTCCTTGGCCTCTGGAGGGAGGTCCTCGTCATCGATTCCGGTGGTGAATCCCAGCGAGGTGCACATTGCGATGGTCATCTTCGTCATCCTGTTGAGGAATTCTGCGCCCACTTCCGTGCCATGAGTCTGGACAACCGCGTCGAGGAGGCGTCCGTCCTCGGCGCCTATCCCTCTCTTGTCNATCGTGCCTGTGANNTTACCAGCCTCCACGTTGACCTGGTCGCCGCTCCTNCTCAGATATGAGAGCGTGAATCCGCCTGGTACGATGAGGCTGAGGATGTCGNNGCCACGGTATCCGCTGATGCCGTCGCTCTCCACGAGTTCGGGGAGTTCGCCTTCCCAGCCGACTGATCCGAGGATCTCCAGCGCTAGGTTTCGCGGTAGTATTCTGCCGCCCTGGGTGAGGAGGTATGCGCCCGAGATGTGATCGTGAATGCCGCCAATCACGGCACCCCCGTATCTAGGCGTGATAATGTGCTCTTGGACCCTCATGAGGATCTTTGCCTCAGCACGGGCTTCCTCGCTCTGTATGACGTGGAGGTTCATCTCGTCCCCGTCGAAGTCTGCGTTGTACGGGGTGCAATCCGCCAGATTGAATCTGAATGTCTTACCCTGCATGACTCTGATCTCGTGGACCATCATCGACATCCTGTGCAGCGATGGCTGTCTGTTGAATATCGCGACGTCGCCATCGATCAGATGACGCTCGACGATGACACCGGGCTTCGGGTTGCCGTCCCTGTCGAATGTGGATAGCCTGTCTTCGACCTCGGTCCTGTATGACTCGCCATACTCGTCCTCAGTCGCCGGGCTACCGCAGTGGGGACAGTGGACCTCGAGATGCTCCGGGAGGTAATCATCGGGATTGTTCTGCTCCCATATCCACCTCTGGTGTACGACTGCTCTCGGGTCGTCCTCGGGCAGTGACCTGCCGCGCTCATCCTCGCCACCGAGGTTTGAGATGGTTCGGTCCAAGTCGACGACCCACTCCTCCTCGAAGTCTCCGAGATGCGTTCTTCGCATCTTCTTGCTGAGCTCTAGGCCCGGAAGGAAGTTGGGTGCGGGCAGCACGGAGTTGAGGTCTGGCCTCATGCCGGGGTATGGCTCGTCGTCGCTTCCCGAGTGGCATTGGGAATTCAGGCATCTGAAACCCGACCAGATGAACTTGGTCCTGTCTGTTATCCTGACTCGGCTGGTGTCGTTCCTGATCACGTAGTTGACGCCGGGGTGGACATCGGGGCCTCTGAGTATCATCTGGCGCAGTTGTTCTCGGTTTCTGCTCGTTACCCTGATCGGCACGGTGAGTTCCTTGGCCGTGACCACGGGTACGCCGACCTCGTTGATGCCGAGGTTGGGATCGGGGCTGATGACCGTCCTTGCGCAGAAGTTCACCCTCTTTCCGGATAGATTGCTTCGGAATCGCCCCTCCTTCCCCTTCAGTCGCTGTGTAAGGGTCTTGAGCGGTCGCCCTGATCGATGCCTCGCAGGGGGTATGCCGCTTGTCTGGTTGTCGAAATATGTCGTGATGTGATACTGGAGAAGCTCCCAAAGGTCCTCTACGATGAGCTGGGGCGCCCCTGCGTCTCTGTTCTCCCTGAGTCTCTGGTTGATTCTCAGGACATCCACTAGCTTGTGCGTCAGGTCGTCCTCGGACCTGTCCCCGCTATCCAGTGTGATAGAGGGCCTTACCGTTATCGGCGGGACTGGAAGGACCTTCATGATCGTCCACTCGGGTCGGCTGGACGCGTAGTCCATGCCCAGGAATATGAGGTGCTCATCGGGGATCTTCTCGAGCCACTCGCGTATGTCCCTGGGGTTGAGCTTGTGCTCGCCCTTGTCTTTCTTCTCCTTGAATGTGGTCGGCTTGTCGAGGATTATCTTGCCTTGAGCGGACCCGCAGTGCATGCATATCGCGTTCGTGGCCTTGGTGGTCACCTTCTCGATCTCCTTGATCATCTTGGAGAACTCGGTCGAGCCGACGCCGTGCTTGATCATCACGTCGTGGATTCTCTGGCGGTAGAAGTCCTGCTCGGACTTCTCGGGGTCGATGGGGTGGGTCCCTGGCTTGTCGTGAAGGAGGATCTTGCTGCAGCTGTTGCACGTGGCCTTCAGAGACAGCTTGATGAGCTGTGTGAATCCTATGTGCATGACTGGGAGCTCGAGGGATATGTGTCCGAAGTGGCTCGGGCAATCCTCGTACTTGTTGCCGCAGGTGTCGCACCTGACGCCGGGGTCTATGACTCCCATCTTGGGGTCCATCAGTCCCTGCTTGTATGCGTGGCCGTCGTCCTTGTAGGTATCAGCGGTCTTGACCTCGACGGAGGACATCTTCCGGATCTCATTGGGGTTCATCAGGCTGAACTTGATCGAATCGATCCTCTTTGGGATCTGCGCTGGGCCTCTGTTTCTCATCTCTGGTCCTCCAGTTCCATTCTCATCGCCACGCCGAGACTCTTCATCTCGTCAAGCAGTAGCTTGAACGCGTAGGAAGTCTGTACCTGATGGACGTCTGCCCTGTCTCCGCAGACTGGGCAGACGGGCGTCCGTCGTTTCCAGTCGTAGTATGCGATGTGGCCGCATCCCGGGTTGTTGCAGACGTGCAGCGGCCATCCGTCCGATTCGTCGAGCAGTCTGTCCTTGATGACCATCGATGCGCCGTGAGCGATTAGGCAGTCCCTCTCCATCTCTCCGAATCGGAGACCGCCCTGTCGGGCACGCCCCTCGGTTGGCTGACGGGTGAGGACCTGTACGCGGCCTCTGCTCCTGGCGTGGAGTTTCGAGCTCACGAGGTGGTGCAGTCTCTGGTAGAAGATCACTCCCGTGAATATCTCCGTCTGGAACACCTCGCCGGTCTCGCCGTTGATCATGGTCTCTCTGCCGGTTTGGTTGAATCCGTGACGTAGGAGTCCGGCTCGCAGTGAGTCTTCCTTCTCTCCGTCGAACGCGGTTCCGTCGATCTTCCGACCGTCCATGGAGCCGACCTTTCCGCCGATCATCTCAAGGACGTGTGCTACCGTCATTCTGGAGGGGATAGCGTGGGGGTTCACAAGCAGGTCGGGGACGACCCCGTCCTCGGTGAAGGGCATGTCGCGCTCGTCTACGAGTCTGCCGATGATTCCCTTCTGGCCGTGTCTGGATGCGAATTTATCTCCCAGCTCGGGTATCTTCTGCGATCGGACGGTGGTTCGTACCAAGAGGCCCGAATCGAGGGATTCCGTTACGAATACGTGATCGACCCATCCGTGCTCGCCGACCCTGACGCCCATTGAGGACTCTCTCCTCTCCTGAGCCTGGAGGAAGGCGCCTTGGCTCTCTTCAAGGAATCTGGGTGGGCTAGTCTTGCCGACCAGTACGGTGGGCAGTGAGTCTCTGTCCTCTCCCCTTCCGGACAGTTCGACCTCGGGTGACGGGAGGCCGTCTCTCTCGAGATGCTTGTACGACTCCCATGCCTTCAGGCCCTTTACTTCGTCGAGGCCTGTTCCTGGGACCTCGATCCTCTCCTCTTGGCCTCCTGGGAATCTCTTGTTCTCGGCGTTGTATGTCCGCACGAATGCGGAGCGCCCGAGAGAGCGCTCGACCGATGCCTTGTTCATTATGACCGCGTCTTGCATGTTGTATCCGTGGTGGCTGATTATCGCCACTACGAAGTTCTGCCCGCCGGGCCTCTTCTCGAACTTGGTCGTCTTCATCGAGCGCGTGCCGACGATTGACTGCTGTGGGTAGTGCATGATGTGGGCACGGGTGTCCGGGCGCATCCTGTAGTTGGCGCTCGGGAGCCCCAGGCTCTGCTTGACCATCGCGGTTCCGCCCGTAACCCTCGGCGTCGAGTTGTGCTCGGGGTATGGGACGAGTGCGGCGCAGACTCCTAGGATGAGCTGCGGGTCTATCTCCACGTGCGTGTAGATTAGGACGGTCTTGTCCTTCCTCTCCTTGCGCTTCAACGAGTCGATGTCGGGCTGGTGGTAGTTGAGTGGGAGGTTGAATTCCTCGATCTCGGCTGAGCCGTCTGGCATCAGGACCTCTACCTTGAGGTGCGCCTCGTTGGAGTCGGGGTCGCCGAGATTCACCCACTCCACCTTGGAGGGGTTCATCGGCCTGCCGTGCTTGGGCGAGACGTCAGGCAGGTCGAATGGCCTGGCTGCGATGAGGAGGTCTTCCTCTTCCTCTGCGTCGACCCATTCCACGATGCCGTTTGATACCAGGTCGTTGAACGTCCATTCGCCGGACTTCAGCCTGTCCAGATCGGATGTGGTGAGTGTGAGGTTGCCGCCATCGAGTATGAGTAGGGGCCTCAGCATTCTCCCCCTGTCCGTGTTGATGTATATGTCGCGGTTCGCGGAGTCGTGCCTGAGGCTGACCTCTGGGCGTATCTTGCCCTGTCGCCTTCTGCGCTTGAATTGGGTGACCAGTCTGTTGGGGTCCTTGTGCAGTCCGAAGATGTCTCCGTTTACGTGGATCCTCGAGCCCTCTGCCCATCCATCGGGATTGGAGTTGACTCCGGCCTCGGCGAGGAGGGCCTTGACGTCCTCCTCTGGGACCTCCTCCGAGACGTCGATCATCTGTGCGGCGTTCTTGACAAGTCCGCAGTTCTGGCCCTCAGGCGTCTCGTTGGGGCACAGCCTCCCCCATTGTGTGGGGTGAAGGTCTCTTGCCTCGAAGTGTGGCTGGCTCCTGACGAGCGGGCTGGTGACCCTCCTCATGTGGGAGAGTGCGGCCAGGTAGGTGGTTCTGTCGAGCAGTTGGCTCACGCCGGACCTTCCGCCTACCCAATTGCCTGTCGCAAGGGCGTGCATTATCTTGGAGGTGAGCACGTCTGGCCTGAGGCATGCGTTGATCCTGAGC
>PAUH01000024.1:42148-105953 GCA_002712645.1 Methanobacteriota archaeon | reverse complement strand
GCCGCTGCGGCTGCTGCCGCCTCGGCCTCCGCCTGGGCCTTGGCCTTCTGGGCCTCCTCCTCCGCGCGCTGCTTCTCGGCCGCCGCTGCGGCTGCTGCCGTCGCCGCTGCCTGTGCCTTGGCCTGCTCGGCCTCTGCTCTGGCGCGTTCAGCATCCATTCGAGCCTGCTCGGCCTCTGCGCGGGCACGTAGTATCTCATTCTCGGCTGCCTTCCTCTCCGCGGCCTCCTCGGCTAGACGTCGCTGCTCGGACTGCATTGCTGCCATTTCTTCCTCGGTGGCGGCGTAGCCCGGCTCTGGGTCAACGGTCACTCTCCAAAGGAAGTGAACCGAACCACTGCCGACACGATAGCGAGCCTCGTAGGTTGCGCCACCGCGTGTGGGGACCCTGTCTTCGAACTCGAACTGGAACACGACCTTGCCCTTGGAATCGGGTATGAGGAGGTCGTTGTCGCTCTCCTGGTGCTCGTCGCTGCTCAAGTTGAACCTGTAGCCGTTGGTGCCCTCGTTCCTGTCTGTGACCGGGACGATGTTGTTCGGGTCGATGTTGGTGATCGTTATGACCTCCTTGCAGGAGACCCTGCCTCCTGCAGGCACTCCCTCCGAGGGCTCAAGGACGAACGGGTTGGACTTGGTGCCCGCCCCGCTCGTGATCTTGGGCTTGGATGTCGTGTTGGGAGGCTCCGGTCCGGCGAGCTGGTCCAGAGCCGTCTTGTCCCTCCCCCTCCACAGGGGGATCAGTGCGAGGAGCAGCAGCAGAAGCAACAGGAGGCAGCATAGCCACCAGAAGTCCATTATGCTGGTAAACGACGAGGATGCGCTGGAATCCTCTCCGTCGCATATCCCGTCATCGTCCTCGTCGGAGGGGTAGTCGCTCGGGTCGAATATGTCTGTTGACCCGCAAGCGGTCCTGTTCTCGACCTCATTGAGCCACCCGTCGCCGTCTATGTCGTCGTCGAGGATGTCGCAGATCATGTCGCCATCTGTGTCTTGGGGCCTGATGTTGGCGTCCAGGGGGTTGCCGCCGCAGACTCCTGTCTCGATCTCATTGAGCCACCCGTCGCCGTCTATGTCGTCGTCGAGGGTGTCGCATATGCCGTCATCGTCCATGTCAGGGGGCAGGTCCGAGGCACGCTTCGGGTTGGAGCCGCATAGCGACTCGTCGATATCGAGCCACCCGTCCCCATCGTCATCCTTGTCCTCGACCAGCGGCGGCGTACTGGTCGAGTCTCCGATCAGCTCGTCCGGCATACCGTCGCCGTCTGTGTCCCTGTTAGCGGAAGCGTCGTCGGGGAAGGCATCGAGGAAGTCGAGGATGCCGTCATTGTCCCTGTCTTCCTCCTCCGCGTCGCAGAAGCCGTTCTCGTTCGCGTCGGGCGGGAGGCTTTCGGGATCGAGTGGGTCGCTTCCGCAGCGCTGCTCGCGCTCGTCGGTCTCCCCATCGCCGTCGGTGTCCGCATCGAGGTAGTCGCATATGCCGTCGCCGTCGGTGTCCAAGGGCCTGTCTTCGAAATGATTGGGGTCGGTGTTGCACATCGTCTCGATGTCGTCCTTCCAACCATCTAGGTCGCTGTCGCCCTCGGTGTCCATGACGATCGTGATGAACAGCGCCTCAGTGTCCGTGCTGGTCCCTGATATGACTTGGACCGAGTATTCGGTCATCTGCATCACAGCTTCTGGCGTGCCCCATATCGTGCCGTTGTTCTGGCCGAATGAGAGACCGGCCGGCAGTTCCGGAGATATCAGCCAGAGCTGGACCGGCGATCCGCTTGTCTGCCCTGCGAAGGGCTGCATCTCCTGTCCATCGACCAGCGTCAACGACGGGGTGGGGAAGCTGAGGGCGATGCCCTCGCCGACAACTGACAGGGTGACATCGACCGTCGTCGTGCCGCCTGTGTTGACTGCGGTGATGCTCAGGGAGATGGGTGCTGTGATGAGGTATGGGTTCCCGTATATCTTGCCTGAGCGGTGATCGAAGCTCAAGTCGTAGGGCAGTTCGCCTTCCAAGGTCCAGAAGCTGGAGTCCCCGCCCGAGTTGGTGGGCAGCAGTTCCGCGTAGAGGTCCCTCGGAAGTTCGACTTCGTTCGAATCACCGTAGGAGAAGTCTGGCTTCTGCTCCACGATCTTGATGTCGACTGGATTGTCGTCGCAGACGGGATTGTAGCCTGGGTATCTCGTGTGCCAGTCGTTGCAGGCCCTCAGCTCGTAGGTCTCCACGAGCGCCGTTAGATCGTCCCATGGTGCGTGGGTGTTGACGGATGGGGTCCCCGATAGGACCCCGGACATGCCGTTCAAGTTGAGTGCGGGCGGGAGTTCGGGCCTCGCGATGTACTCGTGCAGGAACTCGGAGTAGTCAACCTCAAGGGGTTCGAATGCGTCCATCGGGATTCCCCTGGTGAGCTCGAGGGTCGAGGGTTCGAAGTACACGATAGAACCCGGGAACAACGCGTTGTTGGTGCCTCGGACGAGGAACATCGCCTCGGAGATGAAGCCGGTATCCGACCCGCCGTCCGTGTTGGAGTTCTTGACGTACCTCACCTGGACCGTGTGCTCGCCCTCAGTGATCTCGAATGTCTGGGTCGTCATGCTGCCGTGCCTGGAGGCGATGTACACATTGTCGATCCACAGCTCCATGCGGTCCGAGGACTCGGACGATGTGCCCCATCTGATCTTGAAGTCGGCGGACGTGCCAGATGGGACGCTGACCGTCCTCTCGATGCTGGCTATGGAATCGGCCATGAACTGGTTTGTGCTTCCAAGCATGTGCTCGCCGTTGAGGATCGCCGTTTCGAACGGGTAGTGGGCCGTGCCGCTCGAGGAGCCGGTGAACCAGCCCTTCTTGCCGACGGTGTCGTAGAGGACCTCAGGTGCCCTGTCAGCGACGATGACGGTCACGTCGAGGGTCCTGTAGATCGATTCCCCGCCCACGCTGACGCTCTGTCGGAGGGTTATGTCGGCCTCCTGGCCCAGAGTCGTCAGTGATGTCGGCGTCCCCGATATTGACCCGGTATTGGCGTTCAAGCTGAGTCCTTGTGGCAGGGTGCCCTCTACGATGGCCCAAAGGGAAAGGCTGCCGTCCGATTCGGCCATCAATTGGTTTGACTGCTGATGGATTGCGAAGTTGTCCTCGACCTCGTGGCTTATGCTGTTGAAGAGCCTGAAGAGGCCGCCGTTTGACGAGATGGGCTGACCATCGGAGAGTGTCGTCGATGCGGTCTGCTTCCCCCACTTCTGGCTGTACGGCTTGCCCATGATGATGGTGTCCCCAGACGGGTGGATGGCTATGTCGTTGAACTCGGTGTTGCCGATGTAATTCCAGGTGTTGCTAGAGCTGGTTGAGGCTGAAGTCGCCGACAACCTGCCCAGCTCGTCGATGTGCAGCATCCTTAGGCTGCCGAAATCGGAGTCCCATGTCTTGGTAGTGTCGTAATATTCACGCTCGACGAGTACCCTCATCGTGTCGCTTTCGTCGAGTACTGAGTGCAATGTGCCGTGCCTGTCGTGGATGCCTGCTCCCTCGACGACGTTCAACCACACCATCGTGCCGGTCGAGTCGACCCTCGCCACTGCGAGCCATGACCCTGTCGCGGGGGTTCGCTCCTCTCCGAGGAAGCTTATCGTCGGAGCAGGGCTGTCGCGGTTGTCGTAATCCCTGTCTGAGAAGACGATACCGAGGTCCCCGTTGGGGTATGTGAGCATGGATGCCCAGTCGGATTTGTATTGTTGGTAAGACCCCGCATTGAACGCGCTCATGCCATCATCGAGGGAGGTGACGGCATCCGCCCACAGGACCTGCCCGCTCTGCGAGATGCGGGCGATTGCGAGGCTGTACGAGCCGTCGGTGAGATTGTTCCCTTCGACGATGACGCCTCCTATCGACACATTGCCGCGGAAGGGCACGGCCATGCTGACTGTCCCATCGGGGTGGGCGGTGGATACCGTCCTGGCGTCACCCGGGTAGCTGCTGCTGACAGCGGCATTGCCCAGATAATAGTCCCAGTGCCAGCTGCCGCATGACGAGCCGTTCATCGGACTGGCATCCACGAGCCACTCCGATTCCCCCTGGGGCGAGAGGCGGATCACTCCAGCCGATACTCGGGAGCTGACGGCACCGTTGGTTTGAGTGCATGCACTGTCGGTCGGGATCTCCATTCCCGCGAACATGAGTCCCATGTCGTAGGTTCCCGAATCGTAATCCTGGGCGTTGTAGGAGAAGGTTATGGAACCCGAGTCGTCGATGCTGAGGGAGTCTCGTATCCAGGCGGACCCGTACGAGGAGTGGTAGTTTTCCAGCTCTGGGTCGATTGGCTCGCCGTTGTAATGCAAGGTGGCGTTCGAGAGCCGTGTCCACAGCGGCGCGCCCGTCGAGGGATCGAGCTTGACCACGCCGAATCCGCGCATGTTGGAGCCGTGGATNTCGTAGGCCACAGGTNTAGAGGTCCGGTGGTTGTANCTCACCTGNAGATCTCCGCTNTTCACGACCGTGACGACGATNGAGCCGTCCGGGGCGATCTTCATCCCCCGGATCGCGGNNTCCAAATTNNCGCCNGGCAATCCATCGAGGGAGGTGAATGCGGTGCACCATTGCANTATCCCGTNAGCGTCACGCTTAGACACCTGGGCCTCGCTGCCGCAGGAGCTTTCTGCCCGCATGGCGGCCACGTAGGAATTCCCATCTTCGTCGTATTCGACCCCGTAGGAGTCGTAATCCCTGGCCTTGCTTATGTCATAGTAGGATAATGTCGTGATATCCGATATCATCGGCGGGGCGTCCATGATCCTGATCTCGATCTGCCCGAACCAGACGTCGTTGGAGGATGTGGTCGTGACCGTGTAGATGGTCCCGTCGGGATCAGGGTAGACCGGGGTCCCGGAGATCACGCCGGTACCGGCGTCCATCGAGACGCCTGCTGGGAGGGAGGGGCTGATTGATATGGATGTGGGCAGCAGTCCCTCGTACAGCGGCGTGAATGTTGCATCGAAGCCCATCTCGAAGGTCAGGCCCGGGCCGTAGTCCAGGACAGCAGCGGCCAGTGCGTCGCAGATTCCGTCCGAATTGGAGTCCGAGGGGACCGAGCTGTTGTCGATGGAGGGGTCTGAGAAGGACCCGTAGTAGACCATCCCCGCATCCCCCTGGGCGTTATCGACATGAGCGTAGATCCTGGGATCGCCCTGATCGTCCAGGACCATGTCGATGCCGTTGTAGTAAGAGTCATCGGCGTCGAAATCCCATATGGCGGTCGAGAACCAGTTCCCGTCGATGCGCCTGGAGTGCAAGAGGTCGTTATCCGATGAATCATAGAATAGGATGTGGACATCGCCGTCATCGGTGACCTCCATTGNCATCCCTCCATACTTGTGGNTGACCANCTCTCCTNTNGAGTNGGAGTGCTCGAGCGTCCATGTCCCGTCCGAGGATGTCGAGTCGGTGAGGTACCTCAGGTCGCCGGCCCTGTTGAGGTATGCGAGATGCTGTCCGCCGCTCGGGTCGATGATGTACTCAGCCTGGCGGTAGTAGCTGTAGCCCTCGTCGGTTTCGGAGTGTACGAGCGTCCCCGACCACGATGACCCGTCCCACTCGTAGACGTACCAGCCTGTCGTTGATGGGTCCCCCGTGCTTCTCCAGTCAGCGGCACTCAGGACNCCGGCNGGGCTCACTGCCAGTTGGAATTCATTGGAGTCGGCTCGAGGAGGGGNTATTGTCTGTCCGAGGTCTTCCCCCGACTCGAGGTAGTGCACATCGATGTGATTGTAGTCGAACACGTACATGGTCCCGTTGGAGGACGTCGAGGCCTCAGAGTGGTACGAGGATGAGTCGTAGCCGCGTTCGTAGACCCTGATGGGGCTCGAGCCATCGGGCGGCATCTCATAGACGCCATGTGAGCCCGACACGTACATCTTGCCGCCGTGGNCGAACGCNTCCATCATNTNGTTGTACCTGNAATCGTCGTTGNNGTGANNGNNAGCACTGTTGTCGTACGTGGCCTCGGGATACTCGTAGACGGAGACGTCGTTGGAGTCTTGAGCACCGACGAGCCAGAGGTCCCCCTGGTTGTACTCNAGCGTCGCTCCGTATCGCGTANGCGTTCNGGGGGCCCCAGTTGGNGTGCGGCGAGAAGGAGCGCGCGTTGTTCCTGGTCTCGCAGGCCCATTCGTCCGCGTCGGACCAGCCGTCGCCGTCGTCGTCGTCGTCGAGGGCGTTGCACAGCCCATCGCCGTCCGGATCGCCGGGGAGGGAGTATGCCTGCTTCGACTCCGTCCCGCAGACAGCCTCGTCAGCGTCGGTCCAGCCGTCGTCNTCGTCGTCGTCGTCCTGCGTCAGGGGGGACTGGCATGATGAGAGGATCTCGTCCGGCATCCCGTCGCCGTCGGTGTCCAGATGGGCGCATGCGTCGAGCGGNAAGGCGTCCTGGGCGTCAAGGAATCCGTCGTTGTCGTCATCGTCATCCCACAGGTCTAGCCATCCGTCGAGGTCGGCGTCGCCGCTGTGAAGGTCGAAGTCTGTCAGAATGGGCCGATGAATTTGTTCTTGGGACGAGGTGTCCTTTAATTGCCCGTACCGGCTATATCCCCAGCACATGACCTTGGAAGAGACGGTCAGCATGCATGCGGAAAAACCGCCGGCTTCAACGGCCTCTGCGGAATGGGGGGACATCTCGACCAGCCTCCCCGCATTGTAGGATCCGAGGCCACCGTTCCCTAGCACCTGATAGTCGTCCCGGCCCCAGCACCATACGTCCCCGGATATCCCGACGGCACAGGCGAAGTTGGTTCCGCTCCCGACGGAGACCTGGGCCAGCGGATCAACTTGGTAGGAAGGCTGCCAGCTGCTGCTGTTCCACAGCCGTACATCGACGAGCTGCTCGCCCATGTCGTCGGCGAACCCGTCCCCGTCCAGATCGGAGTTCCATCCTATGGAGGAGGTGCTCTGGATACCCAGCTGCCCCTGGTTACCCTCTCCCCAGCAGACGGTTGTGGCGTCAGTCAGAGTGGCGCAGGCGGTGTAGGAATCGAGCGACAGCGAGACAGCGGTCCTGTCGGGCCCGAAATCGATGAATGGGAGTGCGTCCCCGGTCTCGTGGCCTTCGTTGCCGAAGTAATCGGAATACTGCCCGCTGCCAGGGTTTCCGAGGACACCGCTATGATCGCGGCCCCAGCACTTGACCTGCCCGGACACCATGATGACGCATGTCTCTTGGGTGCCCGCCTCGACATCCTTCGCGACCATGCCTGTGCCAAGGTCGACCGTCGTCGGGGATGTCCTTGTGCCGGTATGACCGAGCCCGAGCTGTCCGTAGTTGTTGTGACCCCAGCACTTGAGCGTGCCATCGAGCAGTACCGCGCATGCATGATCCCAGCCGGCGGACACGTCGACCGCCGGCTGGCCGAGGGTCAATGTCGGGAGGCTGTCGCCCATCTCACTGGGGCTGTCGCCCCAGGTGGTGTAGGATCCCAGCCCAAGATTTCCATAGCCGTTGTAGCCCCAGCACTTGACATCGCCACCATCGATTATCGCGCAGTTGAAGTTGTACCCGGTCGATAGCTGGGAGACGGTCCGATTGCTCCCGAGATCCGTCCATGGCATCGTTCCACTGGTTCCAGTGTGCGTAGTGCTCCCTATGCCCAGCTGGCCTTGGCTGTTCAGGCCCCTGCACTTGACGAGCCCGTAGACGGACACCGTGCAAGTATGCTCGTAGCCCATTTCCAGCTGGTCTATGGAGGACAGTGACTTCTCGATGGCGCTGCTCGAGAGATGGCTCTGCACGGGGGAGGTCGACGTGTATTCCACGAGCCTCCCCTCGCTGCTTGGCCCCGATGTCTGGTCCGGCATGGACCCCGATCCCATCTGGCCGGAGCCGGATTCCCCCCAGCAGCCTATCCTGTTGAACGAGTCGGATGCGGATACCCTGAGCACCGCGCAGGTGGCGTCGTGGCCAACTGAGACCTCCACGGGCGTCCCGTAGCCGATGACCGCTGTGACAGGGGACGTCGGGTTGGACGACTGCGCGCCCGCATCTCCGAGCTCCCCTGAGGATTCACGGCCCCAGCACTCGATGGTCGACTCGACCACAGCGCAGGCGTGCTCGATGCCGACCGACACCCCGGTGTGCCTGTCTCCGGTCGCGCCCAGGTCCGCATAGGTGCCGTTGTGGCTGGAGGCGGCTGAGCCGAGGAGCTCGTCTTCGTTGACGCCCTCGCCCCAGCAGATCGTCTCAGTCCCGGAGTCTACAAGTCCGCATGTGACGTCCTGGCCGGCGGATATGGAACGCAATCCCGGCATCGAGCCGATCTGCGAGCCCTCTCCCGTGAGGTCGACCAGCACAGGGGCGGTCGAGTTGCCCGCGGTCAGGGAGGGGCTCCCGAGAGTCATCTCGGAGCTTCCTCCGTTGTAGCCCCAGCACCACGCCTGACTCTGGGAGTCGAGGGCGCAGGTATGTCTCGATCCGGCGCTGACCTCCTCGAAGATCGTCGTAGCGGAAGTTGCGTAAGCGGGTGTGTGGATGCTAAAGGTGTCAGCGATGTTACCTTCGAAGTCCTCCTCATAGACGATGTTTCCATTCTGGTCCCTCACGACAATGTTGTCGACATACATCGTGTCTTCACCCGAGTGGACTGATTGGTCCTTGTAGAACCACCAGCCTATGTTCTCAGCCGTGGGGGAGTAGGATCGGGTATCGGAGGACCACCCACCGTTGCACCGGGTGTTGTCATCTTGGATGGCTAATGCTGAGATTCTGCCCACGACTGCGTAGTCGGCGCAGCCCTCGGAACTCGCTCTCCAATCAAAGGACACCGTGTGGGTGCCGGTACCGCCCCACTGGGAGATCGGACCAGGGATAATCATCCCGGATCGCGAGTTGTGGACGCCCTGATTGGTGCTTGAAGCGACTGTCCCCCGGACGCTGTCGTAATACGAAGTCGTCATGGGGTAATCAGCAAACTCAGCGCGGAACTCCCCCCCTGATGAAAAACCTGCAGGCATGCCTGTCATGGAAATTTGCCCCAACTGCCCGGATGTGCCGGTGCCCCAGCACAGCACTCTGCCCTTCGATGTCGTCGCGCATGTGTGCTCGAGGCCTGCGGAGACTGAGGTGGCCCTGACGTGTGCCGGCATCTCCGCGGGTGCGGGGCTGCCGGTCGAGGCCGTGCTGCCGGTTCCCAGCTGGCCCTCTGCGTTGCTGCCCCAGCACCAGACGCTGCCGTCTGCTCCGACCGCGCATGCGTGGTCCGCGCCGGCGTCAAGGGATATGGGGCGGAAGTCATCTGGGAGTCCGGTCACGTCCCCGGCCGTCTGGGCGTTGTTGCCGGTCGTGGTTCGCCCCAGCTGGCCCTTGTCATTGAGCCCCCAGCAGTATATGTCATTGGCCGGCGACACCGCGCATCCGAATGAGTCGCCCATGGCGAGTATGGCGGAATCCCCCACGGCTGGCAGGTCCACTCGGTCGTCGAGCGAGTCGCATGTCCCGTCGAGGTCGAAGTCCTCCGGCGCGGACGAGGCGTCGCCCGGGTCCGTGCCGCAGCGGAGCTCGTCGTAACCTGTGAAGCCGTCGCCGTCCACATCGAGCTCGAACCCATTCCCCGCGAATCCCCATGCGTTGAAGACCCACAGGTCGTCGCTGGCGCCGACGTGCGCCGCTATCCACGTGCGTCCGTAGTCGTCGATGAGTATGGAGGACCAGTCTGATTCGTAGTTGAACACCTGGCTAGTCGACCATGTCCCATCGGATCTCGAGGCGATCACGATCGAGCCGGCATCATTGGACACCACGTGCGGGTCCATGCTCAGGTCGACGGCGAGGTGTATCTCTGAGTCTGTGAGCCCTGTGTCCTCGCTGTTCCAGTTCGACGCCGTGCCGCATCCGGAGGCTGACGGGTTGCACGTGTGCAGGATGACGTTCCCTGAGGAGTTGGAGTGGGCGACGAGTAGGTTTCCCTCGGCATCCATGTCCATCGACACCACTCGCTCCGTGGTGCTGGAGGCGGTGTCTGTCGAGATGACGCTGGCCGTCGCTGTGGTGCCTGATGAGCTGAGATACCGCAGCACTGGATCGCTGGTTGCGCCGGGGGTTACGAATGCGACATGCGTTGTTCCCGATTCTGCGTCGTGCACGGCCTCGAGATTCGAGACGCCGGAGTGGGATTCGTCGAAGGCTTCCGACCACTGGGAGGCCTGGTGGCAGTTGGAGGAACACTCCAGGGATGTCAGCTTGGATCCCGTGGACCATATCGCGGTCAGGCCGCTGGGGGTGGACAGGATGTCCACGATGTCGGCGCTCGTGGACTGAGCGAGCTGGGTGACCACCCATCTCCCGGCGACCTTGGTCGCGAAGATGACGTCTTGGCTGGTGGAGTCGTAGGAAGGATCGGCGACGATGACGTGCACTCGGTCCTCGGAGTCGACTGCGATCGCGGTGGATAGCACGTTGGATGTCCCCGTTATCGGGGTCTCGACCGTCCATAGGCCATTCAGGAGGACTGCCAGTTTCACGTCGTCGTTCTCGTCGTCTGCGTAGGAGATGACCGGGCATCCGTTGGAGAGGGGCTCCATGTCGTTGCCGTCACCGACGTCGTTGGATGTCTCGTCGACGGTGGTTCCTGTGAATGTGGGGTGGAATGGCGGGAAGATGTACGAGTCGCAGCCCGAACCCTCGAAGTTGGTGAAGATTTCGACGTCGGTGTAATCGGGTGGCATGTCGTTGCCATCATCGCCGATGTAGTTCGTGGACTCGATTCCGAGCTGCCCTAGAACGTTTAATCCCCAGCACTGAACTGCACTGATTGAGTTCATCGTGCAGGTCATTCCGTCTCCTGCGGATACATCCACGATGGACTGGCTACCTGTGTTGACNAGTGCGAGGTTCGACCCCATCTCATTGAGGCCNTCGCCCCTGTTCTGNGTGTCNCCGTAGCCGAGTTGTCCCGCTTGNTTNGCTCCCCAGCACTTGACCCGCGCNGCACTGACGAGCGCGCAGACGTGATCCTTCCCTGCATCTATGGCCTGGACCGAATTGTAGTTGGTGTCCGTGATGGTCATCGAGTCGCCCATCTCCCCNGAGCTGTCGCCCTGGTTCGAGGTGGTCCCTATTCCCAGCTGGCCATGGCTGTTGTAGCCCCAGCAAGCCACATCGCCGTTGTCTAGTACGGCGCAGGTGAAGTCGTCCCCAGCGGTTATCTGGACCGCCGTCCTCCCTGTTGGGAAGTCAACGGCCGCCATGCTGGCGCCCATCTCTCCCGAGTCGTCCCCCACGTCGGAGGTGCTCCCGATACCCAGCTGGCCTTGGGAGTTGTCGCCCCAGCAGTACACCTCTCCGTTTGAGAACAGAGCGCAGGAATGGTCCCAGCCCATGGCCAGTGAGTCTGGCGTGGCGGAAGCGATGGAGGGGGTGGAGGCGATAGGGAAGTAGTCGCCGATTTCATCCGCGGCATCGCCTATGAAGGAGGTATTGCCGATCCCGAGCTGCCCCTGGCTGTTGTCCCCCCAGCAGATGATGTCGGAATTGTCGAGGATTGCGCAGGTGTGCCTGTGGCCGGCCTCTAGGTCGAGGACGGTCCTGCCGGTGGGCAGGGGTAGGTACGGCAGCACTTCCCCAGTCTCCTGATAGCCGTCCCCGAATCCGTCGACATCNTTGTACCCTATTCCGAGCAGCGTGGTCTCNCCCCAGCATTTTACNGACCCGTTCTCGAAGAGNGCGCAGGTATGGCTCTCACCGAGCGTGGCCTTCGTGATGTTGAGGCCGTTACCCGTGTCGACGAACGGCAGATTCTCGCCCATCTCGCCAGTCTCGTCGCCTATGTCTTGCGTGTTGCCGATTCCAAGCTGACCCTTGTCCCCGATTCCCCAGCATTTCATGCGGTCTCCGAAGTCATATGCATCATCGCCGAAGACGCAGGTGTGACCCGCTCCCACAGAGAGGGATGTGTCATTGAGGTGTCGTTGGCTATTACCTCCATTGTGGGTTTCCATAGGATCCTCGGACTCCCTCGCCGCCTCATACGGCGACCCAGTGAAATATGCAGTCTGCACGAGCATGATCATGAGGAAGGAAAGGAGCATTGCTCGCCTTTTCTGTTGTGAATTAACTGACTCAATCTTCAAATTCTTAAAGTTCGACATGGCATAGCCTGCGGACATGGTCGGTTGAAGGGGGTACCAGTATTAGAAAACAGACCATTCATAACAGGGATTAGGCTAGCGAATTGACGATTATGACCCCTAACATAGTGGATATCGGCGCGCTTCTTGCGCTGGTGACAATCGGTATTGCTACACCTGGGCCGAATAATATGACCTGTTTCGTTCATTCTGGCGTGCATGGTTGGAGGAAGACTGTATCGCTGATTTTCGGGATGGTGCTGGGCTTTGTTGCATTGAACTCATTTGTTCTCTTTATCGTCNTAGAATCCTCGGGGATAGAGTCTGTATCGACATTCATCCACTGGATNGGCGTCGTNTTCATCATCCTGCTCGGATTGACGATATCCCGGATTTCAACAGTATTCGAAGTCACGGAAGATCTTCCAATCCTTGGTGTGAGGACTGGTTTCCTTATGCAATGGGTGAATGGCAAGGAGTGGGGTTTCGTGTCCCTGTACATGACTCAATTCCTCGATGATTTCGGAGGGGGCTTTCAGGGAGGTTTCTCGATTATCGGCATCGTGACGGCATACTGCATTTTTGGGATAAGCGCATGGACTGCCTTCGGACAGACGTTGGAGGGTGCCTTCAGATCTAAGAAATTCACGGACAGGGCATTCCCAGTGGCTGGCATCATTCTCGTCATAATCGGCCTAGCTGCCGCAATGAGGGGGGCATGATCGTCAGATAGTGTCTGACCAGGAGGTCATGATGCTCATCTCGCCTCGCTGGAGATGTTCCGAGACAGTCGCTTGCTTGAGGTCTAGCTTGTCCGCTATGTCCCGTTGGGTGCATCTTCTCGGGTATTCATAGTAACCCATCGATATTGCAGTTTTTACGGTCTCTCTTCTACGATCGGGAATCTCCTCTACGAAGAATTCTGTTTTTGGGGAGGACAGCGTGAATAGGATCTTGTTCGTGGACATCACCTCTCTGACTTTTTTCGCCATCTCCCTCAGGCTGGGCTGCTCTCCGACGACCGTGATGACGATTCCTCGTTCCCTATCCCAGTTAGAGGGGCTCGTGGGCCAAACTTTGGAGAGTTTTGTCAGTTCGGAGAAGAAGGGGCCCCTCATTTCACCCATAACGACTGCTGTGCGTGTATTTTCCGAGTGGACCTCACGTACCGTTAGGATTTCTGACAGAGAATCGTCTGGGTCCAATTCCATGAATTGTTCAAGAGACTGTGGTCCTTTCTTGGTTATTTCGAGAAGATGCAGGAATCTCCCCTGGCTAGGAACCGTTCCCAGAAATCTCCCACTTGGGAAATATTCTGTGAGTTNNTAACCTTGGGTTCTGGACCAATCATGAGGCTTCAGGGACAGTCCGATTGTCCTCAGGTTGTAATTGCTCACGGAGCCGCGTGAAGGGGGCTATCGTATAGCACCATCTATCATGAAAGGTTCACTCAGTATCGAAAGACTGCAGTGCCTTCTCTAGATCCTTTATCCCGGATCTGAGATCTTCTAGATCTGTTGTGGAGAGTCCTTCTTGGTTCTTCAGGCGCTCCTTCTGCCACTCAAGTTCGCGCTCCATGCGATCTCGCTCCAGCAAGAGTTCTCTGGATTCCTTTCTTGCTTTCATGCGAGCCATGGACTGTGCAGTTGCCTTCTTGTGCTCTCGGCTCTCGACATTGTGNCCGTCGAAAGGCGAGGGCTTCTCCCTCAGTTCGATGCTCGTGGGGAATGGTATGGATATCCCCTCGATGCCGAATCTGTAGTGGACCTCCTGCAAGATATGGTCTCTCGCCATCTGCTCATCCGCATAATCGCCAAGATACCCGAAAAGTCGGTAATTCACGGAGAAGTCTGCAAGCTCCCAGAGGTGTACCCTGGGCANGGGCTCATCGAGGAGGAAGGGGGTCTTCTCNAGCACCTCAAGAAGTACGCTTTTCACATGCGCTGGGTCTTCATCGTAGTCGACGCCCACGTCCACNGTGAGATACAGNCGCCGCGCCATTCCGTCGCCNCCGCCNCTGGCGAAATTTGTGATGCTGGAAGATATCANGGTGTTATTCGGAATNACTACTAATCGCTCATCGAGGGTNAGGATCTTGGTTGATAGGATNCCGACGGACGCCACTGTNCCCAGTTGTCCATCGACCTCGATCCTGTCGCCGACATCAAACGGNCTGTCNAGNGATAGCAGGAATGAGTTGACTATGTTTCCGAGGCTCTGCTGAATCGCAAGACCGATGATGAGGGAGAAGACCGCCAAGGATGCGAGGACNCCGAGAAGTTCTATGCCAAATCGCTCCATTGCGAGTTGNAGGCCGAAGAACCACACNANTGCGCGCCCNAGGAATATCAGCAGGGGGTTTCCCCCAGACACCGTTACAGCGGACTTGCGAGTGAATCGNTCGAGTANCAANGGTGCGAAATGCTTGATGACAACGCTGATCAGGCTGGTTGCGATNAGTATGTATGCNCCGATGAACCAGTCNGCGGAATTCGAGTCCACATCGCTACCTCGGCCGTATACCCAGATCAACGCGAGATTGAGCGCCCCGATGAAATACAGGCCGTATGCNCTTGATTCGGCTGCATTGAGCAGNGCATCGTCCCANGCCTCTTCCGTNCTTAGGACGGCTTCCCTCCATTTGCCTANTATCAGCTTTAGAACNCCGAAGAACATCAAAGTAAGCAGTAANGCGAAGANAAACTGCCAAGTTGTCTCGCTTCCCGGNAGGGGNAGNNCGGCGATCNTCTCTTTCAGGNNGTCACTCATGNTAAGCCGCTGAAAGAGGCTATGACATATGATGGTCACCATTCATGAATGGTTATTTNNTCGTTTTTCTTCANACAANGCNCNAATTGTNTCNTCTAGANTCGGTAATTCGTCAGNCATNANNGGGGCATACANGGTTCTCCANGCAACGAGATGCTGGGCGCAGACCATCCTTATTGAAAAATCGCCAGGTTCCCAATCAGGCCCATAGGATATCGAGAGTGTTTTTTTNGCTCTCANNTCTGTATNGCCTCGCTGACCCGGCGGGACATCTAGATCTAATGCTATATCTGCCTCAACGTCTTGATTTGNCATNTTGGACCATGGGCCATCAGGNAATTGACGTCGGCCTTTNATCGGGATTATGGANCCTCCNTTGCGNGTCCATTCCANGGCNATGGAGCGTGCCGTAGCNCCNCCGCCCCTCATCTTCAGCGTCTTGCCCCTTGGTANGATTCCCNCTGATTCACANGCNTCTAANAATCCCAAACCNTCGGTATTTCCTACCGTCATGCGACCGNCTTTCCGAGCNATCTGGTTGATCGATTCCGAGATNGGGCNCTGGTCGCCATNCCACTTGGAAAGNNCATATTTGAGCGGCGCCGTGCAGGANAGCCANATATCGCCCTCGAGAGTGGCNAGNTGCCTGAGCAATTCGTCAACCGAATCNACCTCTATCANCAATCTCGATGNNNGCTGTATNCCNANCGNCCGNCCNATCACATCGAAGAGCATNGGCGTCACCGAATGCTGGACTGGTGAGCCTGCTACCCCCCANGCACTAGGTACCCTCATCAGACCCTCCAAGNAGACGTATCNAATGAAGGTTTCAAGTGAGGACGGTCTACGGTCGGGCGATGGAATCCGATCTTGAGATTGCCCGCAGGGCCGAATTACGCCCTATCACAAACGTAGCAGAGTCGATAGGCATCGAATCTGATGATCTGCAGTTACANGGNCCTTCNATTGCGAAAGTGACGTGGNGCCGTCTNCGNGAGGTTGACGAGTCTCGACGCGGGAAGTTGATTCTAGTTACNAGNGTNAATCCCACNCCATTTGGCGAGGGGAAGACCGTCACAACAATAGGGCTCAATCAAGGNCTNAATCGGANNGGGAAAAGAGCCTGNTGCGTCATACGTGAGCCATCGATGGGACCNGTATTCGGNATAAANGGNGGCGCTGCNGGAGGNGGNNACTCGCAGGTNCTNCCCATGGAGGANATAAATCTNCACTTCACAGGCGACCTGCATGCTGTNTCGATGGCCCANAATCTCCTATCTGCGATGCTNGATAANCACCTAAACAAGGGCAANACGCTCAATATCGATCTTGAATCNGTGTTCTGGCCNAGAGTGATGGANATGAACGATCGCAGCTTGAGGTCNATCACANTAGGGCAGGGTGCCAAGGTGAATGGGCCTGTTCGCACCGATAGNTTCGATATCACGGCTGCNAGTGANGTGATGGCGATACTCGCATTGTCAAAGAACTACGCTGATCTTCGGATGAGGCTTGGTTCNATNATNGTCGCCGCTGATGNTGAAGGGGGNCCTGTTACTGCGGATGACCTGGAGGCCGGAGGTGCAATGGCNCTNCTTCTGAGAACTGCGTTCCTTCCCAATCTGGTTCAGACCCTTGAAGGCGATCCAGCNTTCATCCATTGNGGGCCTTTTGCGAATATTGCTCANGGGAACTCNTCNGTAATNGCAGATTCAATTGCATTGTCAACNTGCGACTATGTNGTGACTGAGGCCGGATTCGGGGCAGATATGGGNGCAGAGAAGGCACTTCAGATAAAGGCAGCAGCATCNGGAGTNGTNCCNGATTGTATCGTACTCAACGTTACTGTTCGCTCGATGAAGCTTCATGGTGGGGCCTTTGGGAACAAGGGATCTAGGCGCCCTTCCAAAGAAGAGATCGCCAGGGAAGATGTTGAAGCCGTCAAAGCGGGTGCGACGTCGAATCTAGCACGTCATCTTTCCAATCTATCTCGAACCGGTCTGCCAGTGGTTGTATCGATTAATCGATTCAGGACCGATACCGACGCTGAATTGGACATACTGAGAGATGTAGCAACTAACTCGGGTGCAGAGAGTGTCGTCCTGTTCGAGGGACATGCAAAAGGGGGCGTGGGCGCCAAAGACCTAGCTGAGGCGGTTGCATCAGCGGCTGATAGCCACGTGAAAAGTGGAAGGCCCTACGAGCCTGTTGTTTCCGAGGGCGATAACGCCCGTTCCAGAATCTCCAAAGTGGGCCTCGAACTATATGGTGCATCATCCGTTACTATATCCGATCAGGCAGAAGCTGCTCTAGCCGAAATTGAATCTTGGGGATTCGGCGACCTTCCGGTGTGCATGGCCAAGACACAATACTCATTCTCGCACAAATCAGATATGCTGGGGTCGCCATCGGATTTTGATTTGCCGATACGAGAGATAAGGCTGAATGCTGGAGCCGGGTTTATCGTAGCAGTGTGTGGCTCTATGATGACCATGCCCGGACTTCCCACGAGGCCCGGGGCTGCAGGGATGGATATCGATGAAAATGGAGAGCTGTTCGGCGTCTTCGGATAGGGTGTTTGCATGCGCAAATTGTCTCGTTCAGATAACGGAGTGAAACTCCGTATTGATGACGATGATGATCTCTGGACATTAGCCAGAATTTGTCGAGATGGGACCTCGGCTGGTATGCTATCTCATAGAAGAGACTCCACGACAGGAACGCAAGAGGGGGGACGCTCGAAGCAAGCGGAGAGGAAGCCGATGTGGATAGTTCTCAGAGTTGAGGAATCTAGTTTCCAGCCATTCACAGACAATCTTAGGCTCCATGGGGTGATTTCAGAGGCACCCATAGACGTTGGATCATATCACACACATACCATAGAACCAGGAAGTGAAATCGAGCTATCCTGGGAAGGTGGCATTGATCNGAGAGATTTGCAACTGATAGAGGCTGCAGTTGCAGACGGGCAGCGTTCCAGAGTGGGGCTGATTGTCGTTGAGAATGATGAGATTCTTCTTTTCGAGGTCGCTAAACACGGTATTCGCGACATATCCTCTTTCTCTATGAGGGGGGGCGGGAAAAGAGGAAAGGATTCCTCCGCAGTACGATCTGATTTTTACTTCCGAGTCGCAAAGGAAGCGTGTCTGGTTTTCGAATCATCAATGCCAGTGGTGATATGCGGACCTGGGCTAGCAAGGGAACGATTTGAGACAGAGGTACGAGAGTCCTGTGGGATCGTGAAAATCCTCAATGTGGCTACAAGCATAGGAGGCAGAGCAGCGGCGAACGAAGTTATCTCAGAGGGTCTTGCAGACGCTCTNTTGGGCGAATACGCGGTCGTTCACGAGGTTCGGGCTATTGAGGAAGCGCTCAAGAGAGTCTCCGTNGAGGGAGCCGTTGCATATGGNATCAAAGAAATACAGATGTCTGCAGAACAAGGTGCAGTCGAATGNCTGATTATCGAGGCATCACACCTCAGAGAAGANNATCATATCGCCACATGGGGGTTAATCTCAGATGCAGTTACAGCAGGCGGGGGGACGATTATTCAGGCATCGGTCGACCATGATGCTGGAAAGCAGCTCATGGGTTTTGGAGGCGCGTTGGCCCTGCTCAGNTGGAGGGTTTGAGTTGGGGGCNTCGCANATCAAAGTCGTCAGCCTTGGACTTGAAGGNGGGATTGCAAAAGGCGTTATCGAAGATTTGGAGTCAATGGGAGCATCATGCACTTGGATGGATACCGGCGNATCTGGTTTTGATCGCACGATAATCGATTGGCGATCTGAANTATCTGGAGCGCACTGGNTGTTATTAGAAATGTCNTCCTTCGGAAAGGAAGAGTCGCTTGCATCGGCAGTTGGGGCTGCGATGGTATTTGCTGAACTTGAGGGNGCGAAGACGGCTCTTGTAGTAGATGAGAAATCGATGATGGATTCTGAGAAGGCCTGGGGCTCTGTTGTGGAGAGGATTAGACAAATCGGATTTATCTCGATGTCTGTCGATGGGCAGGCTAAGATTGCATCCATGGAACAGGTCAGTCATAGTGAGGTGGGAGAGCTTCTAAGGCTTAGGGGGCTTGTTTCAGTGGTAGCAATCATGGATGAGCAATCAAAGTTGATGGAAATTCACCATAATCTTGGAACAGAGACGGGCTCCACCACTATTGAGAATCTGAAATCAATGACTGCGAGCATGTTAGCNGAACTACCTTCGAGCAAGTACAGTTCGGAAGGAGTGCGTTCTTCNGCNGGCATCTAGTGTAGNCGATGAAAATNGGAACTTTTCGTCCATCAGTTTAGAAGNCGGGGGCCCTCCGGCTCGCCGGAGGCGATGGGATGCCACTCAGACTCGGACCTGCAGGAGTACCCCTATCATGCAAAGGCCGTACNATTGTAGAGGGGATGGACGACATAACCGTCCTAGGNCTCGAAACGATGGAAATACANACCGTCAGAACNATTCAACCAGCTCATTTCGACCAATACTGGCAAGCAGGTATTCTATCGTATAAAACCGGTTTTCAGATGAATCTCCATGGGCCCTACTACGCTGAATTACTAGGCGGGAAGCGCGAACGAAACCGGACTCTNACTAAATTCGAAGTTGCACTTCAAGTCTCTAAGATAGTAAATGCTCGCCATATCGTCTTNCACGTTGGCCCGTATGGCGAAGAAGGGCCCGGGAAAGAAGCGAATGAGAAAGTCGCTACGATATTCTCGAGCATCGTCGAGAGAATTCACGAAATATGGGGTCGACCGGAAGAAGAAGAAGACTATGCTGCTTTCCCATGGGTTCACAGCGAGGATCCACCCCTGATAGGGATTGAGACCTCAGGACGTCAGGAGCTTTGGGGCACCGTCGACGAAGTAATAGAGGTTGTAAATCACGTGCCTGGAACTGTGCCTGTGCTGAATATGGCGCACATACATGCAAGAGGGCACGGGTGCATGAGAACCAGCGAGGATTACGCTGAGCTCTTCGAAAAGGTGAGGACTGGTCTCGGTGGCAGCAAGTTCTACTGCCACTTCGCGGGAGTCGAGCATCGAATGGGCAATGCCCTACATTACACCCAAATCAAGAAGTCTGACCTGAAGTTCGAGCCTTTCGCTGAGTTCCTGGCTGAGGACGGTGACTGGATGGATCTGACAATAATTTCGGATTCCCCGCTGCTTGAGCATGATGCTATGTTCATGCAACAGCATCATGACAAGGCGCGTGAGAGATTGCTGGAAATCAGGGCTCGCGATGAGCGTCGGGTGAAGATCGCCGCACAGGCGGGAATGAGCCCAGAAGAGTTGCAGCCGGCAGAAGAGGAGGTATCGATTACCGAGAAATCTGGAGAGTCTGCTGTTGCTCAGGAGGAGCCGGAGAAGGCTGCTCCCAAACCCAAGAAGAGCGGTAAGATGATGTCTTTCGATGACGAGTCGACTGATGATGATGACTTATTCTGATTCGAACTTCCCATCTGACATTGATCCCACGAACTCTTCGATGTCTATCATCCCGTCTCCATCGGCGTCTATCTCATGGAACAATGCTCTTGCATGAAATGGCTCTATTGACGGCTGCAGCACATCCAAGGCCTTGATGAATTCCTTGAGAGTCAGGTGATCTGGATGTTTGGAATGCGCACAGGCATTGAACACTAGCCACCATTTTTCGACCTCATACTGCTCTTGGTTGAATATTCTCGATCTGATTATCCTCCATGGCGTGACGTTCTCCTCGACTTTCTTCCTAGAATAAGAGATGTATATTCCTGAACCGATACCGATTGCGGCAACGGCCCCGATGAGGGCACTGGTGCCCATGAGAACAAGCAGGACAAAGCCTGAGACTATCCCGAATATTTGCATTGCCGGATACATCGGGCTCTTGAATGATGGAGTGTACCACGTCTCCCCATCAGGAAGCCTCCGCAGGACAATGACTGTGGAGTTTATGAGCATGAAAATCATAATTTTGAATCCTGAGGCAAGCTTTGCCACATCTCCAACTGGAATTGTCAGTATGGCGATTGCCATAGCCGTTCCAGTGACTATGATCGCGTAGTGGGGTGTCTCATATCGGGGGTTCAGATCTTCAAACCAATGAGGCAGCAAGTTGTCTCTTGACATGGCGAAAATGAATCTTGATGATCCAAGGACGCCTGATAGGGCCATTCCTGCCATCGAAATAATCGCCACTGCGGCTGCTACCAGTCCAAGAGAGGTGCCCCCAACCTCAACTGCGAATGTGTGGATAGGAGCCTTGTCTGGCTTTTCCGAGCCTATTCCTAACTGACTTGGGTCCATTAATCCGAACAAGAAGAAGGAGATCAACACATACACCAAAGTGGCTATGATTAGAGTCCATATCATGCTCTTGGGCAGATTCTCGGAGGGAGATTTGATCTCTCCGGCAACAGCTGCGATTTTGGTCACTCCGGCGAAAGAGAGGAATACGAAAGCAGAGGCACTTCCGAGACCTACGGCTCCATTCCAAGAGAACAAGCCATCGTCTGAGAAAGCATCGCCCTGAACCGGTTTGCTCCACTCGAATGACGGGTCCATGGCAGCCAAAGCCACTAGAAGCAACACGAAAAGTACAGAGACTGAAACAATTGGAAATTGTATCCTTTTGATGCTCTTGACCCCCATGATATTGATTAAGACAATGATCGTAAGCAAGAATATCGCAATAATCTTCGAGATATTCTCGGTAAGTTCGAACCCAAGAGAGCCTTGTACGGCATAGATGTACGCGCTGAATCCTATGAGAGCGAAGGCAGACTTCAGCCCAAATGAGGCCCATAGGCCCAGGCCAGAGATCATCCCCATCCATGCCCCATACGTCTGACGGATGTATACATATGAGCCACCCGATGAAGGCATTGCAGTGCCGAGTTCTGCTTTGGAGAGGGCACTTGGCAGTACAATCAATCCTGCGACTATGAANGCCAACCAAAGCCCCGCTCCCGTTCCNCCGGATTCNGCCAGAATATCGGCNCCAAGGGCTGGAATGACGAACAAGGTGCTCCCTAGGGTCGCAGATAGAGATATTGCNATCAGTCCGTAAAGCCCGAGNCTTCTNTCCAGTTTCTCAGANACNTCCAAGGGNTTGAAAATCAATGATCTGAGGTTGAAACCACTATCCTGACCCTTGACCATNNATCANACCAAATCCTTTCCCTTGTTGAAATTATGCTCTNTCCCGCGNGACCCATAATCCTACAAGAGTCGNTTGTCTCGGNTGNTTCATGATGTCTNTTGCAAACAACACAGTGGCGAGCGTAAACTATACTGGTCGTTTCGANAATGGGGAAGTTTTCGACACTAGTGAAGGTAAAGANCCGCTGAAGTTNACCGTTGGCAAGGGNCAGATGATACGAGGATTTGAGGAGGAATTAATCGGTGCCANGCCTGGTGAGACTCGAGAGTTCACACTAACTCCCGACAGAGCCTATGGGGAGCGAAACGAAGAGGCTTTCCAGACAGTCAACNGAAGCGTCTTCGGCGAGNACGCCAAATTGGAGGTTGGGCTCTCGAGTTACACTCAATTGCAAGACGGAAGCATGACAATGTTCACCATCACTGCAATAGATGGGGATGACGTCACGTTGGATTTCAACCATATCATGGCTGGCAAGACCCTCACATTCACAGTGACAGTCACAGATGTCAGCGAAGTTGACAATTGCGGNCCTGGCTGCGGCTGCAACTGACATTAGCAGTTCCGGATAACAGCGAATCAGCAGCGGGCGACGACCTTGAGCTCAACGGCTATGGGGGTCGGGAGCGCGCGGATGGCGACNGTCGTCCGAGCGCACTGGATNTCTGAGAAGTACTCGGCGTANACCTCATTGTAGCCGGAGAAGTCACGATCCATGTCGACNAGGAACGACAGGCAGTCCACGACCTTCTCAAGGGACGAACCGGCATCCTCGAGTATCGCCTTGATGTTCTCGATCACGGCGCGTGTCTGNGCGCGNATATCGTAATCCATTGGNTTNCCNTCCGCATCGNGGATGGGGCCGCCTGGTATCTCGTTGGTACCTGCCTGGCGGGGGCCTATGCCGCTGACGAATATCAGATCCCCTACTCGATGCGCNTGNGGNTAAGCGCCAACCGCGCTTGGAGCGTTATCGGAGTANACAGGGCCATCGCCGGTCATTCCAGCATCCCCTTGTTGAGTACCTCTCGGTCGCCCTTGTAGTACTCCACATCGTCCTCGTCGAACTCCTTGTCGCCGACAGACCCGGTGGCTGGCGTGAGTTGGATTACAGCTCCACCGGATCCATGGAGTGCCTCGTAAGCGAGTATCTCGCCCGAGTAGCTGTTGTGCTGTCCCATGGTAGCTGCCATCCACCATGCGGGCTTGTAGGCGACGACCTTCTGGACTCGGATCTGGCCGTGTATCTCCCGTGAAAGCTGGCTGAGGTCCTCGAGTCTGCCGTCCTCGAAGAACTCCAGTATCTTCCTGTTCCAGTCGTCGTCCTTCTGACTGTGTATCCTGTCCTCGGAAGGATCGATTGGTTCGGTGAACATACGGTTGGACAGGCTGGAAACCACGACTACNACGGCCTTNCTGCCTCCCTCCCTGAGTGCGTCTCTTATCGCCTTNCCCAGAACGATGGTCTCAGATCGATTNGCATACATGTTGCTCGAGACGATCGTTGCTGGTAGTCTGTTATCNGGATTCAGNAGCGAGAGGGCTGTTATAGAGCCGGTGTCTATGGGGAATGCATCATAGTTCACCGTCCTCGCCTGNAGNCCTCTTGACTCGGCCTTTTCGACGCANGATGCAGCGAATTCTGCATCCATGGTGAACGAATAGGGCATGCTCCCCAGATAGTGGAAGTCATCGTCAACATGAGTCCACTCAGAATTCGGATTGGCTTGGAACTGATGCCCTATTATCGAGGGCCATGTCGTCGAGTACACGATGATNAGATCGGCATCGCTCTCTTCGATTCTCTTCCTACATTCGTCATAGGCCGCCCTCAGACGGCCGTATCCGTCGTTCGCCTCAGGGGAAAGGAGGGGATGCGGGTGCGGGGGGACGTAGAGTCCGAATTCGATGATGTCCTCGTCCATTCNACCACCTCAGAGAACGATCTCCCGTGCATCGGGCTCGGGGACCCATGCTGCGATGCAATTTCCTGTGCCGATTACAGATTGATAGCCGTATATCTCGGCAGGGTAGTCTGGCATGCCCATGGCTCCCATCATCCAGATGATGCCTCCCCCTTCTGTCTCAGCGATGGTCTGCTCTGTGTACTCGGGCATGATGTCTATGGCCTCCTTCATCTTGCCTTCCCTGAATAGTTTGATCAGAGCCATGTCCCAAACGTACTGGCTGTGATTGTAGATGTGCTCCCTGCTCATGTCCTCCGGAAGGGGCGACTCGGTTACGAAATGNCGNTGTGAGAGGCTGTGNCTGCTAACGAGGACGACGCGTTTCCCGCTNTCCTCGATGGCTTCNCTGCAAGCCTTNCCGAGNGCGAGNGCTTGCTCGATCATTACCTCTGNAGAGTAGTAGTGGGTNTTNCTGTTCGAGCTNATTGTGATNACCGGCTTGTCCCACTTCGGGTTTANCATGTGACATGAGGTNATTGTGCCGTAGTCGACTCTGAAGTCTGGATTTCGCATCATCCTNGTTATGAGNCCGGCCTCCGCAGCCTTCTCGCACATGGCCTCNGATAAATCCACNTCGACTTGCANATCGTAGTTGTAACGGAAGATGTTNGGAAATATCGGATCTACNGACTTTGATNTGAATCTNGGCAGNCCGAGNAAATGTGTGCCTACGTAGGTCTGCCAATGAGGNGTGAATACGACAATNGCATCGTAATCCAGATTCTCCAGTTTCCTTGCNAGNCGGTTGTAGCCCCATCTGAGAGTCTCCCATCCTCCCTCCGAGATCGGTTCATTCTGAGGAGGATTCTCTGCATAGACGACGTGTGGCGGGTGCGGAGCGAGGGCTCCGAGTACGATCTCTCCCTTAGGCATGCTAGACGAGGTCGTGAAATCTAAAGAAAACCTTCCGGCTCGACCAGTAGACTTCATGGGCATCCTCTGGGGCGTAATTAGCGTGAAGTGGGACAACCCCCCTATTTGGCCAGTCGCAGTGCCATCGATTCTCGGCTTTTCGATAGCTTGTGCAGATGAGATTCTTTCGATTCAAAATCTCTTCGGACAGACTCTACTGCTGCCTATACTGGCACTCACAGCGTCATCGGGTCTAGTCATGTTTCTCCCCGACAGGTATCAATCCAAGTTAGAATGCATTCTGGGGATATGGTCGATGATTCTTCTGGCCACCATACCCCAACTAATTTTCTTCGTGTGGTTCGTGCTTGTCATCCTATTCTGGCTGAGTCAGTCCCTCTACATCTGGAAGCGAAACTATCCTACTTTCAGACTTGGGATCTGGCTAGGTGCAGGAGGCATGTCAGGCCTTTACCTCGGCAGTCTTTTTGCCATCAACGTGTTATCCTGAATGATCTGGCCTTCTTTCGGATCGGACATGGCCGATGAATAGCCCCATGAGGCCGAAAGAGGGTAGGCAAAGGAGTATTCCAGACACGAGCAACGTATCGGAGTCTGGATAATCTGCCAATACTGCGACCTCTGCAATCTCGTTCGAGCCCTGGGTGGACCTCATCAATATTACATCGACATCCAGCAAATTTTCCGGAAGATGCTCGAAAGACCACTCTGAATCGCCATCTAGAGTTTTAGAGAGCCCATGGGGGAGTGCTGATTCGAAATCTATGAAGCCGCGATCTGCAAGCGGTTCGACAAAGTCTCTGTCGACGAGGAGGATCTGGACAGGAACATCGCCAACATTCGTTACCGTAACAATCGTGGGAGTTGAGAGGCTATGAATTTCCAATGTATCTAATCGTACATCATCGCCCTCCATCCTGAAGTCAGGATGCTCGCTATCTGTACCAGGCCCGTTTATCGCGACTGAGATTGCTAGCATTCCGAATATAATTGCGAATACGATGGCTTTGATATGGCGGGGATCGATGAATGTCTGAATGGCCCCCCTGATGCCGAATTCCCTNAACAGGGGCTGTATGTGGATGCAGGTCTTGGAACAAATAACGGCTAATAACAAGCCGGGAACTATGTCAGACACCCAGTGAATTCCAAGATAGAGGATGGAAAAGCTGTATATTGCCACATTGGCCATTATGAATCTGTCAAGGCCCCGGTGGCGCCATGTGGAGATTTCGATGCCACTGGCTTTGAGATGTGCCCGGTGTATCAGCAAGAGAGAGATTGGCAGACCAATATGCAGACTTGGAATACCATTGTCGAAAGGATCGTTATTGGTGAAGAAGGCAATGTTCCAGCTATCGTGGTACATCAGCGCCTCAACGCCCGGAACATAGCTCGATGTCACTTCGACGTTGAAGAAGAGGTAGAATGGAACGGCGAGCAAGTAGATGAACACATAGTTCATGGCCGATAGATCTGCAAGATCCCTGTCTCCAGAAAGAATATGATGAACTGGCGGATACCATATTATGAATAGATAGGCAAATAGATAGTGAAGTGATAGTATCTGTATTATTATCTCACTTTCAATGATTGACTGCACTCCATGTACGAAATTTCCCTCGATCGCATGTATGAAATGCGTATAACCGCCCACCATCTCCTTTAGAGGTTCATTGTGGTGGTCTGTGAATGCCTTGAATCCGAACATCACAGCATAAAGTAAGATGTGCCAATAGTATCTCTGATTCATGATCTCAAGGGGTATTTCACGTAGACTGAGACGGTGATTGGGGTCTTTCCGAGTCCACAACAAATAGAGCGGCGTGGTCAGTGCGAGTAGCAGTCCGATGGAGGTTCCATAGGGTCCGAACGGCCAAATCACGCGAGTGGGGCGGGCGTTCACATCAAGAAGTCAATGCCCGAATTGTGATATCTTGATGCGTGATGAGGGGTGTAGAGTGATCGTGGGAGGTGCGACAGGGATGATCGATGATATGCTAATAGAAGCAGCAATTCGGTTAAGAGACGATTGTGACGAATATGCAGATAGGATAGTCGAAGATGGTCTTGTGGATTACGTCTACAATCCGCTCAGATATGCATGGGACATCCATGAAACGTATCTTCGCATGGCTGCATGTGGTGCTGCTGGGACCGTTTTGCTAGGAATGAATCCGGGACCTCATGGAATGGGCCAAATGGGGATTCCTTTCGCTGCAACCTCAATGGTTCGTGATGTACTCGGGATATCCTCGATATCTGTTGATCAGCCCAGACGCGTACACCCGAGAAGACCTGTCGAGGGTCTAGGATGGAAGCGGGAGGAAGTATCAGGTACGCGTCTATGGGGTCTTCTGGCAGAAAAATACGGCGATTCCTCGAAGATCTTGTCCAAGGTTTTCTTGGTGAATCACTGCCCACTAATGTTGTTACATGGGGAAAGAGGCACCAATGTGACTCCTGACAAAATAGCGGGGGATACGATGAGGGACCTACTCCTCCGTTGCGATGAGCATCTCAGAGAAGTTGTTGGGATTCTCAAGGTTAAACGCGTGATCGGGGTTGGTGCCTTCGCCACAAAGAGGGCCAGAGCAGCCCTACTGAACGAAGATGTGGTTATCGATTCATGCTGGCATCCTTCACCTGCATCCCCATTGGCAAATCGGAATGGCGGGGCTGATTGGAGAGAAAATGTCGGAATGGTTCTTCCCGACTGAATTCGGAATATGGTTATACGGTGTAGCGGGATACACCGGGTGATGAGCATCACACTGACGCCGCGCAATCTGCTAAGAAATGCCGATATCTATGCCGATAAACCGGCTTTATCTGTCGTGTCTGGAAAAGACGAAGACGGAAATTGGATGTGGGACACCAAGACCTGGAAAGAATTCTCNGANGAGGTCATTGCAATTTCCAAATCNCTAATCTCAATGGGTTTCGAGAANGGNGACAGGATGAGCATATATGCATACAANCGGCCAGAATGGTACTCATGCTANGGTGCAACCCAGATGACCAANGGTGTTGGNGTGGGNGTNTACCACACATGCTCTCCTGAAGAAGTNGAATGGGTCATAGGAGACTCTGGATCGAAGGTNGTGATNATTGGCGATAACCCNCANTCTGGNGGNGATCCNGAGAANACGCCAAGTCGNCGCTATGCCANGATTGCTGATACNCTNACNGACGTCGAGTGCATCGTCGTCTTNGATGGCGTAGAATCGATTGATCATGAGAAGGCNGTNTCNTGGGATGAATTCATGGCCATGGGTAAAGACGTGGATGATTCGGAAGTGCATGCAAGAATTGANGGTATCGAACCCGANGATTTGGCNGCNTTNATCTACACATCNGGAACTACTGGTAATCCGAAAGGAGTCATGCTGACGCANGACAACTGGGATGCGGANCTNAGCGAGGTGGATGAAATAATAACATTGAACCAAGGTGAGAACTACGTCTCTTGGCTCCCCCTTGCNCACGTGTTCGGGCAGTTGGTNGATAATCACCTCTGGTGCAGATCTGCAATACACATGNATGTCGTNGACAATGCGTTGCATGTGGTGGACTACGCCAAGAAGGTTCAACCCCATCTTTTCATCGGCGTACCAAGAATATATGAGAAGATATACTCAAGTCTATTCTCGAAATTTGGCTCGGGCGCATTGAAGGTTCTGAGTGGACTTCCTGGAATTGGAGGTTTCCTAAAGGGCAAGGCAAGAGAGGCAGTTGGGATGAGCAACGTACGATTCGCAGTTACAGGGGCAGCACCCATCAATCCGGATATTCTCAAATTCTTCCACAAGTTTGGCATCCCGATCTATGAAGGGTATGGGATGACTGAGACGACCGCTGGAGCCACACTAGGCCACGGCAAAGCAAATCGGATCGGCAGCGTAGGAAAGCCGTTTTCAGGCACTGAACTGAAAATTGCCGATGACGGAGAAATATTGTTCCGTGGTCGACACATAATGAAAGGATACTTCGGCAATGAGGAGGCAACTGCAGAGACGATGACCGATGACGGGTGGCTAATGTCCGGTGATATTGGTAAGATAGACGATGACGGCTTCGTGTACATCACCGGCCGAAAGAAGGAGATCTATGTGAACTCGGGTGGCAAGAATATCGCCCCACTGGTGATAGAGGAGACAATGAAGTCCATCCCTGAAGTATCACAGTGCTTCCTCGTGGGCGATCAGCGGAAGTTCTGTTCCGCACTATTGACGCTTGACATCGGCGCTGTTTTGCGCGACCATCATGGCGTGGATGCGCAGAAAGTTCCTAAGGATCCGGCGAAACAAATTGCTGAGCTTGAGTCTAGAGGCTCCAGTGTCGAGCAAGAGGTTTCGAATCTATTCCCACAGATCGAGAGCAAAGTGATGGGATTGAATTCGCAGTTTGCTCCACCTGAGCAGGTTCGTAAATTCACCATTCTGCCACGAGACTTCTCCGTCGATTACGGGGAGTTGACGCCGACACTCAAGATCCGTCGCAAGCAGATTCGAGAAAACTGGGCATCAGAGATTGAAAGTATGTACTCTGACGCCTGAGTGTGATAGGTTGACTCCTGAAGCGTGGGCTGCATTGGCCAGCGTATTCATCGTCGGGGCGATGAGTCCTGGACCTTCTCTGGCAGTGGTCCTCAGGAATACTATGTCAGGAGGTCGGAGACAGGGTGTTGCAACGGGGATCGGTCACGGTATTGGTTTCGGGGTGTACGCTTTCCTAGCAGCATTGGGAATTGCCACGGCACTTTCTCTGCATGAGAGCACGGAGATAGTCTTGAAATGGGGAGGTACCCTGATTTTGGTATGGCTTGGTGTGACTTTCATCAGACATGCTGCAAAGGGTCCGGTTGAGAATAAGACAGAAGACGAGCATGGTCCTTCTGATGTGACTGGTTTCCTCCAGGGATTCCTCATAGCACTATTTAATCCGAAAATTCTAGCATGGATGCTGGCCCTCTATGCTCCATTCATAGAATCTGATGTCAGTATGGAGACACTGGTTGGAATGGGTCTGCTTGGCATGACGATTGATGGCACATGGTATGTGACAGTGGCCACGGTACTGACTCGAGGGGATTCGGTAGAAAAATTGAGGGCTAGTGCTCATATCATTGATGGCATAATGGGACTACTCATGTTCGTGTTTGCAGGCCTATTGGTAACTGGTACTCTCTGAAGGGCGTAGACGGTCGCTGTGCCGATGGAGTCTTGGGCAGGGGCGTGGCCGGAGAGACGTGGCAGAGACGGGTAAGTCAGATGATTCCCCGGGGGGCGATGGCGTCAAGTCGCCCATTCGAGTGATAACGGCAGCCGCTATTTTCGATGGTCATGATGCTGCTATCGGGATATTCAGAAGAATCTTCCAGTCGATGGGATGTGAGGTGATTCATCTAGGCCATGATAGGAGTGCTGAAGATGTTGCTAAAGCAGCCATACAGGAAGATGCCCACCTCATAGCGATTACATCCTATCAGGGAGGAGCAGTGGAGATGTTCACCCATACTCGGCAAATCTTGGATGAGGCTGGATTCAATCATGTCGTACTGGTAGGGGGCGGAGGGGGGACGATTCTGCCCTCTGAGATAAGATATCTCCGAGACTCTGGAATTGCAAGAATATACTCTCCAGACGATGGACGGGAGCTCGGTCTAACTGGGATGGTGGAGGACGCTATTGGGATGGTCTCCGGAGTCGATCTTACCCTTTCGTCAAGATTTGATGTCATGCAAGAAGTGGATGCCAGAGACCATGGAAGTGTTGCAAAACTGCTTACCCTCGCTGAAAGTGGGAATTCGGAACAACTTGGACGTTATCTAAAGAATGACATGGATGGTTGCCCGGTAATCGGACTTACCGGAACCGGGGGGGCTGGTAAATCTAGCCTGACAGACGAATTGGTCTTGAGGATACATAGGGACAACCCAGAGACAAAAATCGCATTACTCGCAACAGATCCCACCAGAAAAAGAACCGGGGGGGCGCTTCTTGGCGATAGGATCAGAATGAACTCTCTACGAAATCCTCTTTCATTCATGAGGTCCTTTGCAAGTCGTGATAGCGGCAAGGAGCTCTCTGACGCAGTTAGTAGCGCCATCGAGGTATGCAGATCGGTTGGATTCGATCTGATTATCGTGGAAACTAGCGGCATTGGACAGGGAGACGATGCAATTGCCTCTGTTGCGGATGTTTCTCTCTATGTGACTACCAGGGAATATGGCGCTCCAAGTCAGTTGGAAAAGCTGGCAGCATTGGATTTTGCAGATCTTGTTGTCCTCAACAAATTTGATCGTCCGGGTGCAGAAGACGCATTGGTTGAGATTAGGAAACAGGTACGAAGAAATCGAGAAATGTGGGAGTCGGATGATGCTGACATACCGGTAGTTCCTACGATAGCAAGTAGATTTGCTGATGCAGGCGTGGACCAACTATGGGAGCGTTTGTCTGAATTATTGAACAATGGGACTGGTTGCTCCTTCATGGCCAGTCCTGCAAAAATGGGTCATGATGGTCTCCCCGACAGAGTTCAACCTATTCCTCCTTCTCGACATGGTTATCTGGCCGAGGTATCCAACTGCATCAGAGCATATCACGAAAAGACGGAGTATGAAGCAAGTTTAGCATCCACGATACAGAATCTGGAGAAGTCTGCAAATCAAATGGAGGCTGCTGGGCGCGATAGTATCGCCGCAGAATTGAGAGAGGAGGGCGGCCGTCTACGTGTCGAATTAGGCAGTCGGGCACTTGACGATCTTGCTCATTTTGATTTAGTCTCAGAAGCCTACTCCTCTGGAAAGACGAGTTATACCGTCAGGGGGAAGGAGATTGAAGTTGAGACGACGAGGAAGACTTTGTCTGGGTTAGATCTTCCCCGAGTGGCATTGCCGGGAACAGAGGATTGGGGCGATCGGCTAAGGTGGATTAGATCTGAAAATATCCCCGGTTCATTCCCCTTTACAGCAGGGGTCTTTCCATTCAAGAGGCAGGATGAGCTTCCAGTGCGTATGTTTGCAGGGGAGGGGTCTGCTGAGAGGACGAATGAGAGGTATCACTTCCTGGCTGGCGATCAACCATTCAACCGTCTCTCAGTTGCTTTTGATTCCCCCAGCCTGTATGGCCATGACCCAGTTACTCAACTCGACATATTCGGCAAGGTATGTGAGTCCGGGGTGTCAATAAGTACTGTTGATGAAATGGAGCGGTTGTTCGAGGGTTTCGATCTATGCGCGCCTGAGACGAGCGTCTCCATGACGATAAACGGAAACTACTGGTGGCACCTTGCAGCATTTTTCCGTGTTGCAATACGGCAACAAGTTCGTAAATTCAAGGAAGAGAATGGCCGGCCCCCCAATAGAGAAGAGGAGTCGGAAATCCGTAAATTCACCCTATCTACAGCGAGAGGAACTGTTCAAGCTGATCAGTTGAAAGAAGCCATGGGGCAGAATACTCTCGTATTCAATCTTGATACTTCGTTAAGAATGATGGGGGATGTTGCTGAATTCTATGTTCAAAATGGGGTTCGGAATCACTACTTCGTGAGTATCTCCGGATATCATATTGCAGAGGCTGGTGCTAACCCGATAACTCAGGCTGCTCTAACTCTCGCGAATGGCCTGACTTACGTTGAATTATTCAAGGCCAGGGGTCTTGATCCCAGTAATTTCCTTCGGAACTTCTCGTGGTTCTTCTCGAATGGAATGGATCCCGAGTATGCTGTAATCGGAAGAGTTGCAAGAAGAATATGGTCGATTGCTATGAGGGATCTTTATGGCGTTGATGAGCGAGGTCAGAAGTTGAAGTACCACATTCAATCCTCCGGGAGATCACTGCATGCTCAAGAGTACACGTGGAATGATTACAGGACCACGTTGCAGGCGCTTTATGCTCTCGCCGATAATGCCAACTCGCTACATACCAACAGCCGTGACGAAGCCTTCGGGACTCCCACTGAGGAAACGGTGAAGGATGCAGTCGCTATTCAGCTGATATTATCGAGGGAATACGGGTGGTTACAAAATGAGAATCCGCTACAAGGTTCATTCGTTGCCTCTTGGCTGACGCGCCATGTAGAGGAGGAGATTCTCCGTATATTCGAGGAGATGCATCGTCGAGGAGGGGTTCTTGGGGCTCTCGAAGTCAACTATCAGAGGAACAGGATACAGGATGAATCGATGGTTTATGAGCATAGGAAACATACTGGCGAGATTCCAATAATTGGGGTGAATACATTCCAAGATCCGGACGCTGTCAGTCTGTCAGCAGATGATGCCGATTCTTTCAAGATGGATGTTACCCGCTCAGACGAGGATGAGAAGAAAATGGTTATTGATCGAAATATGGCATTTCAAGAAGCTCATCTTTCAGAAGCTGAAAAGGGTATTGAGAGGCTTAAGAAGACGGCTCGAGAAGGCGGCAATCTATTCGAAGTTATGATGGATGTTGTTGAGCATTGTACCGTCGGCCAAGTTACAAAGGCACTATTCGAAACAGGCGGCCAATTCAGGAGAAACATGTAATTCGGATGGTCCGTAGACAGATATCGGTAGGTTAGAAGATGTCCTCGGCACTTGTTACCGGAGCCTCTAGCGGCATAGGGTTGGAAATCGCTAAGATACTGTCTAAAGATGTCGATCGTCTCGTCATCACCGGTAGGCGTGAGAATCTACTCAATGAATTGGCAGACACTCTTTCTGAACATACTGAAGTCGAAGTTGTGGTGGCTGATCTTTCGATATCTTCCGAAGTTGACCGTCTGATTAGTGCTGCCGGTGATATCGATATTCTGGTGAACAATGCTGGATACGGGCTTTACGGCAAAATGATGGAACAGGACAGCGATCAAATGCTGGGCATCATTGATGTGAATATTCGCGCCCTCACCTCATTGGGGCACCACTATGCTTCATCGATGCAAAGTCGGGGCGGGGGCAGAATACTCAATGTAGCCTCAATAGCAGCTTTTCAACCCGGCCCAGGGATGGCAGTTTACTGTGCTAGCAAGGCATTCGTACTCTCATTATCTAGAGCTATGAGTGCTGAGTTGAAGAAGACGGGGGTCACGGTAACAGCCCTATGCCCCGGATATGTGGAAACTGGGTTTCAGGGGGTTTCCGGTATGCGCCTTACGGGTGTCGAAATATGGAGTTCTCTACCAGTGGACAAAGTAGCCAAGATAGCCGTTAGGGCTATGAGAAAGGGAAGGCGCGAGGTTATTCCGGGTTTTGTCAACTGGTGGGTACCAATCTTGGGAAGAGTGCTGCCCATCGGCATCCAACTGTGGGTTGTAAGGGCTTCATTGATGATGCGATAAGTCATCGCTGGCAACTTGAGCAGGCATATGTTGACCTGCCGGATTGAATATATCTTGAGACCGTGCCTTTGCAATCCCGATTGAGACACTTTTCACCTTCTCTGCCGTAGACTTGGAACGATAATGGGAAGTAGCCGAGCGCGTTATCGCCATCAACTCCACGATAGTCCCTCAATGTCGAACCCCCTGCGTCTATTGCTTCTACCATGACCTGATGTATTGAGCTAACAAGCCTGTGAATACGTTCAGTTGGGCCTTTTATTGAAGAAATAGTTCCCGCTCTCCTTCTAGGGGAGAGGCGTGCTCTACTCAAAGCCTCGCAGACGTAGATATTTCCGAGGCCCGCCACGATTCTTTGATCTAACAATGCGGACTTCAAGGGTGTCTTTCTACCAATCAAAGAGCGATTCAGAATATCCGGAGTCAGCGTGGATGGAAGAGGATCGGGGCCCAGTTTAGCTAACATCGGATGATCATCCTCAAAACCAGGCTCTATGAGATCGATGAAACCGAATCTTCTTGGATCGGAGTATACGGCAGTGTAGCCATTTTCAAAGTTGATTATTATCCAATCGTGAGGACCTTCGCCTGATCCGATTTCACCGCCATGAGCGAATCTTCCGGGTCTTGTTATGAGATCGTCTCGGAGGATAGTCCAGCGACCAGACATCCCGAGGTGACTAAGTAGTGTCCATCCGTTATCGAGATCTATCAAGAGGTATTTCGCTCGTCTTCGTAGGGACGATATTGTTCTGCCTTGCAATTGTTTATTCAGATTTTCAGGAATGGGGAATCTAAGATCGCTCCTTCTTTTCTCGGCATACCGTATATTGAGTCCGAGGAGTGCCTCTTCCAATCCTTGGCGGACGGTCTCGACCTCCGGTAACTCGGGCATGATGTATGAGCCGAGAAAATGGTCATGAGGATGATGGTCATAGTCTCCTTACAACTATGACCGAATGCTGTTCCTCGAGACCGCTTAGGTCTATTCGCTCGATTAATTCCAAGTGCTCTGAATGACGGATTTTTGATTCGGCGTCACTGAATAGTGCCTCGTCGCCCCCCTCGGTCCATCGCTCGCTAGCAGCTTTGATAGCAATCATCCCCATGCCTTGCGATTCAAGCAGGACACGGGTTGCTTCGATGAATGCTGTAGCCTGATCGGTCATACTCAAATCTTGAAAGAGCCATTGAGCTCTACTTCTCAAATAAGGTATGATGGAGTGAGGTGTACGGGCATTACCGAGGATAGGAACGATACCTGGTCTTTTTTCGGATAGTGAGATGAAATCCCGCATCATTCTTGGTGAGATATCAATTGCAACGATTTGTCCACCATGATGGTTTCCGGCACCACACACATGGTCGTGAAGATGGCTGACCGTTGTGCCGCTTGAGGCTCCAAGATACACACAATTTGCTCCGGTAGATGGTATCAATTCTGAAGGGTCTGATGTACAACGGAGTAAAGTTGCTGCAACCTTAGATCTGCGAGCGTCCCATCTCCTCCATTCATTTCTTCCATCTCTCTTTCGTCTTTCACCCGCTACTGAAACGCCACGTACCGCATTTCTTGTCCACAATGAGCCGCCTTCCCGGCGTATCCCCCAACCTATGGAATGTGATCGGGCCATCAAATAACCTCACTTTCTTCGAGGGGGCGAAGGGAATCTAGAACGGATCTCCTCAGATTTCTTGTGGATCTCTGCGATCTCATCATCAGACCACGGAGTTCCATCGAAGTGATCGATTCGAGATGCTATGCTGGCCTTGCCAGCCAGAAACCTGGCTATCTTCCCACGAACCCACCTGGGTGATCGACTCACTTGGGGCATTGAGAAAATCACTGAACCATGCTTTGGAGGCGGTGCTCCTCGGCGATGTGCCGCCATAGCAGCATGGGCGCCTAGAACTTGAATCGAGCCTGAGGGCATTCGTGCAAGTCTCTCTCTTCCACCTGCTAAAACACATAATTTGGCGGCTCCCAGGGGGCCGACGAGCTTGGACAGAGTTGGCAGGTAATTCGCTGCCAGAGATCGTATCGCCTGTTCACTTAATTCGAGGCTCTTGGCGATACCAAGGCACCTCTCTGCTGATTCCTTCATTGCACCCCACTCCTCTGCCCCCGGAGGATGGGGGGGAGGTTCGGTACCCAAATCGCTTGCTGCAGCTTGCAGAGATTCGGAATTTGCAATCGCAGACGGGATCAAATCCCTCTTCGAATCGAGATCGAGGATGGGGAGTAACAACCCCGCCCATTCGATGCATCTCGACTCGATAGTTGTCCAAGCAGACCGAAGCTCGATCTGAGAAGATACTAGCATATCCAACCTCCTGTCTGGGTTGCCAGCGGACATCGCGACGCCTCGGCGTGCGAGAATGGTAGCGGCGCTGGCAACCATCTGCTCTTCCTCAGGAGTTATTTCTGGCCAATCAGAAATATCCAGATGTCCGAATGGATCTAATCGGGCGTCTGGGAATCGCTCGGATAGGACTCTCGTCTCTTGAGTCATCCTTCCACGTTGTAGATCTCCTAGGCGATTAGCAACCTTGGATGAAGTCCTTGATGCCGTCCAAGCAGCCTCATCCAAGATGTTGAAATCTTCATCGATGACCCTAGCAAGCCTCCAGTCGTAGATGATGCGCATGGCCTCGCGTGGAGGAGGCCTAACTTCAACGGTATGGGAGAACTTAGAATATTCCAATTGGGGTCCAGAGGGCCCTGTATTGGGCCCTATCAATGGGAGCATTCAAAAAACTACGTCGTTGACTATCAGCAGTCTACAGTGGTGTGAGTATGTTTTGTCCTGAATGCGGCACACTGAGTTTCGTTGATCCCAGCGGCAATATAAGATGTACAAATTACAAATGTGGATATGAGGGGCCTGTGGGTGGAAGAGACGGTTCAGGAAGCATTGTAATAGGATCTGATGGAAAGGAAATAGATCTTACCAAAACTAAATCGTCGACTCAATCGACTGATTTGAAACATCTGACCGAGGTTCAGGCCCCCGATGTTGCAAGAGGGACTTTGCGTGTAGGAGACTATCGATGCCCGAAATGCGATGAGGACCGCATCTTCGTTGAGTTACAACAGACGAGGTCAAGCGACGAACCTGAGACGAAAATATGTACCTGTGAGGGGTGCGGTCATCGATTCAGGGAATATCAATGAAGCAATGTGGGGCTCTGGGAAGGATGAATAACCTCCGGGAATCATTATTTTGAGGAGTGAGCGCATGCTGAGGGTAACTGCCAAGCAGCAGGTCATGAGAGAAATCGTAGACCTACTTTCAATTCTGGACAATGAAGAAGCGAAATTTCGTTGGGGCGAGAAGGGGCTGGCTTGCTCTTCAGTAGACGTAAGTCATGTTGCGATGCTTGAGATGATGGTCGCAGACGAATGCTTCGAGACTTACGAAGTTGACCCGATTGATGTTGGAATGGATCTTCGTAAATTGGGAGAGGTATTAGCCCTGGCTGGACCGAACGATTTGATTGAATTGGACTACGATGAGACGACGAGCTCCATGATTGTACATGTAAGCGANGTNAGAAGAACGATCAGAGGGCTTGATACTTCGATGATCGAAGAAGTCAAGCTTCCAAGTCTTGATTTCGANGGTATGAAAGTGGTTATTCCCACAGATAAATTCATCCGATCTTTCAGAGCTGCCAAGTTGGGTGGCGATCTGGTCGATCTTTCTGTTGATGCAAGTCATTTCGCGGTTCGTTCGGGTGAGCCGACTGGCGAATCTGTTGAGACTAAGTTCGAAGCGGGAGAATTGGGTGAACTATCGGTGAAACAACCTTCTACATCGACATATTCAATCAGATTTCCAAACGAATTAGCTAGGAAGATAAATCCAGGTGCTACAGAATCTCTTGAAATTAAATTCAAGGCCTCATATCCGCTGAAGGTGGATTGGGTGAGTAACGGTGGAGGGGCGAAATGGACTTTCCTTCTAGCTCCAAGAGTGACAAACGAGTGAGNATTTACTCAAGTTTCCAACCGGACTCTGTCTGGACGTACATTGGCGTCTTTGGACGCCAGAATATAGCAGTGGATAATCCAAAAAATACCCCGCCCATTACTAAATTCAGCCATCCTTCGGCAATGTATCCCGGAGAAGCATTGAACCACGCCCATATGAATGATGGNAGTATTCCNGTTACAAGGCATATTACAGCCTCCTGCTTCAGAATTCTTGCAGCGTCGCCGGANCCNGGAAGNCGGATCGGCGTTTCAGAATACTNCGATTCCCTTCGAACAAGACGNAGAGGGTGAGAATCGGCTATTTCGATTGNTCTTGTTGACTCTAAGACTCCTCTCTCNGACCAGACTCTTACTCGGCGGGTCCTTATTTCGCTGNCCCCTGTCCATGGCCTACCATCGCACGGTTTTCCCCAATAATTGCTAGCTGAATCAGCCAAAGTCTCTGTGGTGCCCAATTCAGCNTGTATTANGCCCTGTGCNTTGGAAACCGCCCACTCTGACTCNGATGCTACTTCTGCTTCTCCAGATTTTATCATCTCCAACGCAATCTTGGCAGGTACAGGATGCTTAGTAATTTCAAATGATTTTGATATCTTTACCTGGTGACGTGGTCCCGTACCCCCTCTTAGAATGGAGCGATCATTGGATCCGAGCATGGCTGATCCTGGGTTCACTAGGGCCCAATCCAGACCCTGCATACTCAACTGACCTCTGAATCTAGCTCTCCAGTCTGTATTCTCCATTGGGAGGCATACACGTTTTCAGCCTCAATGAGCGTTTCNTGGAGNCCTCGTTCTACAATCACGCCATCCACCATAGCAAGAATCTCNTCGGCATTCCTGATTGTTGCCAGTCTATGGGCGACTGCTATAGTCATCCTATCTGCGTCGTTGGAGGAGAATAATGAATTCTGTATCCTTTGCTCTGTTTCTGCGTCTANTGCAGCACTTGCTTCATCGAGAATCAANAAATCAGGTTTTGTCAGCAATGCTCTTGCAAGGCTTATCCTTGCTTTCTGGCCGCCNGAAAGTTTCACCCCTCTATCGCCGACTTCNGTATCNATACCCTCTGGCAAGTTCATCACGAATTCTTTCGCNCCGGCTGCGTGCANTGCCTCTTCTATCTCTTCTTCTGAAGCCTNTCTCGCATAGGCAATATTGTCCCTTATGGTCCCGAAGAACAGGAATGGGTCTTGAGATACGAATCCGATGCGNGCCCTGATAGAGTCAATCTTCAGATTGTTGATATCTACTCCGTTCACCAATATTCTACCAGACTGAGGCTCGTAGAACCTTTCAATAAGTTTCAGAATTGTACTCTTACCGGCCCCAGTATGNCCCATTATGCCGATGAAATCGCCCGGTTTGGCCTCGAAGGATATTCCATTGAGTACGTTTGTATCTGACGAAGGGTATTCGAAAGTCACATCATCAAANANAACTGATTTGATAGGTTNTTCCAGCGGAATGGAGTCGGGNTGGTCCACTATGGAAGGCTCNAGATCAACTATTGCGAAAACTCGTCTTGCGGCTGCTTCNCCACGCTGTATCTGGTTGAGAAGAGCTCCGAGAATGAACAGCGGGAACGTCATGCGNGTGCTGATTAGTAAGAATGTGACATACTCTCCGATGGTGATTTCACCGGATTCGAGGACCCATCCACCTGCAGTTACTATGAGTCCGAAGGCGATACCGGCCACGAGATAAATCCCTGGAATGAATCGATTGCGGATGAATGAGGCTGAAATTGCTTGATCCCGGTATCTTTCGGATTCACTGTTTACTCGAAGTTTCTCGAAATCCTGAGCATTGTAGGCTTGCATTACAGTGATTCCTCCAAGTACATTCTCGAGAATCGAAACGATGCTGCCNGTACTTTCACGCTGCTTTCTGTATCTGCGCTGNACCCTCGTAGCGAACCAGATAACCATTGGAATAATCAAAACCAATGGNCTGAACAGCATCAAGGTCAGTTTTACCGACATGAATGAGAGCAAGATTGCAGCCATGGCGAATGTNATTGTTATTCTGACAATGCTAGTGCTAGAGTCGGATATCACATCTTCTAGAAGGGAGATATCTGCAGAGAGAACTGACATGAGGTTGCCTGTTTGTCTATCTTCGAAATATGAGGCCTCCATATTGATGAGTGATCGGGCCGCATCCATCCTGATATCGTGCTGTGAGTTGTATGAGGTTGCTTGCCAGAGAAAGTTACTCGTACCCTGGAAAATAGCTAGAAGTGCAAAGCACATGAAAATTATAACTCCGAATCCGAGATATGGAGAGTCCCCTATGTAATTCTCCAACCATGATGGGTTGAACGTACCATTGGCATAGAAATCAGCAGCCCAGCCTATTGTGAGGAATGGGAGCAAGTCAGAAGCTCTTGCACCGGCATTTGCGATAAGCCCGCCAAGAGCGAGTTTCCAGTATCTCATTACATAGGGGAATATTCTCCATATTTTCCGACCGACTACTTGCTTCTCTTCACCAAGGTCGGAGTTATCAAGACTGATTCCCTTTCGAGCACCGACGACTCGTTCTTCAGACTCCCCCTCAGGCTCCGCCATGTACGTCCGTGTCGATAAGGGGTATGTAGTCTTCAGTACAGGCTCTAGAGTGGTGCGCCCGCCGGGATTCGAACCCAGGATATGAGGTTGGAAACCTCAGGTGATAACCAGACTTCACTACAGGCGCTCTGAACCGGTCGGAGAGAATACTCCACTAAATCGATTCGGTCGTGTGTATCCGTCGTCGTTATGCACCTCACGACATCTTGAAGCGTTGAGAAGCATGATGTGGAGGCGCAAGATTGGCATCGCGATGATGGTTTTTTTCCTGCCTGTGAATGCTCCATTGTTTATCCTCGCGACTGAAGCGCTAGGATGGAACATGGATCAACCTGACTGGTTGATTGGACTGTCTTTCCTCATTCTTTTCTGTGTGGGAGGGGTTCTTGCATTCATGCCCAGGATAAGCATATTTCGTTTGTTTCAATCCGGGGACCAGTCGTAGATTGACTCGATCCAATCTTGATTTACCCTATGGAGAAGTTCATCGAGGGTCTGTTCCTTTTTGCCCAGTCTAATCCACTCATCACAAAACTCCTTAGTTCTACGCGGAACTGTACGTGGGCCCAAAACAGCACCAGGGCGTCTGGGGTCGTCAAGATAGTCAGTTTCCATGCCCCAGTAGGCGGCTCCCTCGTTCCATGAGTCAATAATTTGAGCGATACTTCCACGGCCCACGCTGACCGTACAGGGAAGTTTGGATCTAAATGTGTCAGAAAGATTTGCTGGGGCGTAATGGCGAACCGTCTTTTTTCTGTCCAAACCTGATTTTGATCTTATCTCGTCAATACTTCTGCAGGTTTCTTCAGCATTCTCTTCGACGTGCAATTGAACAGCCGAGTCATCCTCTTTGGCCATTTTCAAAACATCGAGTAGCAAATCATTTGCATATCCCCACCTCTCTTCTGAAACAGCATAGTGTGGTCTTCCAACCTCCCCGAGGCCAACTGCATCACGTTCGTTCACATGTTCAAGCGCAATCGAGACTGCCTCGAGATGTATCTCTGATGCTGCTTGAATGCCCATCTCATCTACTTGATGATCCCATGCCACAGGATGTGGGCCGAGTATGACTCCTACGTCTATGTCGATTTTTTTACGGACGTAATCGGCCATTTCAAGTGTGGATGAATAGGCGGCCCTGTATCCTTCTCCGTCAGTAGGTAAAGAAGAAAAATCAGGCTTATGGACCAATAATATCGAGGTTCCTCCAGAGGCCTTGAAGGCCTTGGCTGCCTCAATTCCCTGGCCTGATTTGTCCAGATGGATGTGATGATCGACGATTGGGCCCTGCCAGGACCATTCTCTGGCAGGGGGTATCACGCGAGCGCTCCTTCTTCCCCAAGAATCTCCAGATATGTATGAATTGCCAATTCGCCAATCCTTCTGGAGTTCATTCCGAACACGAAGCCTCGCCCACTTGGGAAGAGGATGATTGTGCCTCCAAATCTAGTGGCAGCAATCTCAATTGCGCCCAAGTCATTGTTCATGGATGCCTCATTCAAACGGCTTATTGCTACGCTAGAGATGATAGATCGGCCAGTTCTGAATCCAAGGAGGATAGGACCGGATTCCATCATGAGTCCTTCTTCTTGGTAACCGAGACGCAGTAATGCTTCTCTTGCTACGAGTTTCGCAACCTCCGGTCTGGCTATGCCATGGACCAGTATCCCTCCTGATTGTTCAAAAACCAAAGTAGCTCTAGGATTTGAGCGTTCCAAGACGACTTCGTCGCCCACCTGTGAAGCCCCTTTTAGAGAAAGGGCCTCTCTTCGCGACACTACGTCCCTGGGAGTGAATCTGAAAGTTTGATCTTCAACGCTCACCTCAAGTCGATCAGTGACATCACTCATTCAGACCCCTCCACCCATGGTTTCCACATCGGGCCACATAGAAAGCACCTCCGAGATGCGCTTCAGCCTTGACTGGTGAATAGGGACTAAGATGGTACTTGCCGGTTCATCGGATCTGATCTGGGCCATGGCGCCTCTGAGTCTGGACATCTGGCGCGTATCCCTCTTGAGGTCTAAATCATTCTTCCATGTACGCTGTTCTTCTCTCCACCAAGCTGCTGCGGATGCTGCTGCTGCACCCATCTCAGAGTCTGCATGTGGGTGCACGGCTATTTGGGATATCGCTTCCGATCTAACTTTCCTCCATCTTCTTCCAGTGCCAAGAAGGGCGATCAAATTAGAGGCTTTAGCGGCTTGATCGGCATGCTCCACCATCAAATCTGCCCACTCGGGATCATCGCTTGGAGGCTCTAATGGAAATATCTTTGAAGAGGGGAACGAATCTACAAGTCTCATTGGTTCGGGATCCGGAATTGATACTCCCTTCAAATCAAGAGTCGTGATATCAGCCAAATAACGTCCCAGCGAGGTCCCGGAAGCCATAGCAGCAGCAAGATGCGCACCTGGATTTTTCTTATCTTCTGAGGATTCTTGTTCCCATCTCCAAATGTCCTCCGAAGATGCTAGTATCGCTATTGCGCTCCAATCTCCTGTAGGTCGTAGTTCTGCAGGAGATTCGATGCACGGAAGATGTGGCCAGAGGATGTAATTGCCACCATCTGGGTCGGATAAATGAATTGGTTCCCATGCAAGGTGTGCTCGATCCACGAGTCCAAGAAAGGAGGGGGTGAAATCAACGCCACGGTCAAATCTGTTTCATTTGGCACATTATGCGGGGTGGATTCAAGAGAGCGGGGCATCCGGCATAGACCATACATGGATGAGAGTGAGAAGTCTGACCCGGTCATTCAACTGAATGAGGTATTTCCAGGCGACACCAATGCGCTGAACACACTATTTGGTGGTCGACTGATGTCCATTATGGATACCGCCGCAGGTATGGCTGCTAGCAAATTTTGCAGCGAGGACGTGGTCACCATCTCAGTTGATGCTCTGAAATTCAAGAGGCCCGCATACCAGGGCGACATAATCAGAACTATTGCGAGGGTAGTGTGGACTTCTCCAAGAACCATTGGCGTGCACGTCACGTCTTGCAGGCTTTCCCGAAAGGAGTGGAATCCTGAAGAGATTTGTTCTGGGTTCTTTTTCATGGTCGCAGTGGACGGTTCAATGAAACCTACGGCGGTGCCCCAATTCACACCGAGTGGCGAAGAGGAGAGTCGCCTATACCACATGGCAATGCAAGCAAGAGATGGCATGAGGGGCGAGGATTCTTGATCCGGCCGTCAAAGTAATCACCAGAGGTCATTGATTCATGCCTGTTCTAAACGTGGCTGTACTTGCCACTGAGAGCCTGCTACGGAGTCTCGGTAAGATTTCGGATTCAAGGGATGTTGAGTCATATGTTTACAAAGAAGGAGAAGGGGCGGAAAGAAGGATTCTTTCAATGATCAGGCCCCTGAAACATCCAGAGAGTCTGCGACCTCTGCTATCAACACTAAATGTCTCTGAATCTGGAATAATAGAGGTCGGGGAAATCAATGCAGCGATTGGGGAAGCCATGGTGGCATACTCTTCATCCAAGATAGAGAATGGGCACATCATCATCAATCCAAAAGATGGTGATTGGATTGATCCAGAGAAGCTGGCATTGATTCGCAATCAAGCCGGTCTTGAGTCGTGGAAAATACACGATTCCATGCCAGACCCGCATGACATTAGATCGGAGCTCCTGAGCAGGGTTAGGATTGATGCTGCAGAAGAGGATGAGTTTCTTGTCTCCATTGATCAGCACTTTGTTGTACGGGGGATTGGGTTGGTTGGAATTGGATATGTTCGTTCCGGGATAATCCGAAAACATGAGTCTGTTGAAATTTATCCAGGGGGGCATGTCGGAGTGGTGCGTTCTCTGCAAGTAATGGATGATGATGTTGACTTCGCAGTAACAGGCGATCGCGTAGGCGTGGCCCTCAGAGGGGTTCAAGACAATATTCTTGACAAGGGCAGTCAGATCGTAAGTGTTGGATCGAAGCTTCTGACTCGAATGGAAAAAAGTGAGATTAAAGTCGATATTTCAGTATTCCAAAGAAATGTTCTGAAAGTTGGAGATGTAGTCCACATGTCGTGTGATTTGCAATTCATCGTTGGAAGGGTGGAATCCGTGAGCGAGGACAGCATGATAGTTGTGTGGGACAGGCCTGTAGATGTGAGGACAACTTCGAAAAAACCGCCTCTCCTAGTGCAGTTAGATGCGGGGCCGATGAGAATTATTGGAGCGATAACAGATATTCGTCCGGTCTGATGATATTGTCTCTTGTAGGGGTCTAAGATATCGTTTCCAGCCTAAGAGTATAAATTGTGAAAGTTCTGATGCACCCCCGGGATGTACTCAGCCGGGCCACAGGCTCGAGCAGAGAATAGTGAGTCGGAATGGTTCGACGAGCTCTCTCTGATCGGGCTATCAAGACACTTCAGAGCCGTGCTCGATCAGCGTAGGCTACGATTTGAAGATCCTCGAGGCATGGGGACTGCGATAGATCTCGGATCGATAGACGTTCTGAGGCAGACTGATATTCAGAAATTCTCCAGCACTTGGCTCCTACTTGGGTTGGCATTTATCTTCTCGGCATTCAGAATACTCGTAGCACCATACTCGTATATCGCAATTGCAGCAGGTATCGTGTCGGTTGGGATTTATACCGCATTCAGACTTCCAGTCTTAGCTATCGATCATTCAAATGGGATGCGTCACCTCATATCTGGTTCGCAGAGCGATCTTCTGTATCTTTATCAGATGCTTAACAGAGTCATGCACGGGGATACAATCAGCGATGCTCGTCGTGATATCAGGAAATCGAGGATATACGAAGAAGAAGAACGGATTGTAAATTCAATGGTCAGTGGGGCACCTATTCAAACAAATCATCCACCCATTAGGAATTCGTCTCCAGTGGTAATTCAGAGACCCGCTATGAGTTATTCGAGCACAGAGGGCAGATCGGAAGTTGCTCCTGTGAGCTCCCCGCCATCAGCATCTTCGTCCATGATCGAATCAACGCTTCCATTTGATGCGAGTTTCGGATTTGACGATCATGGGGATGATGGAGGGATGCAATGGGGGATGTTTGATGATCCTGCCCCCGCCATTGAATCTGTCGAGAGTGCTGTGTCGAGTGAGCCAGCAGCTATGACTGGATGGGGCAGCAGCGAGATTTCTCCTGCCACTAATGAGTTTCCTCCATCGAGTTCAATGATGCTCAGTCGGGCAGCTAAATCATATGAACCTGTAACAATGGGTAGCGATGTCCTACCCGACCCTACAGACGCTGCTGTCAGAGATGAGTGCCGTCCTGGTATTGTAAAGCAGGCTAGAGCGAAGAAGGCCATGAAGAGTATTGGGCCCGGACGTAGTAAGATTTCATCAATTGTTTCTTCGGATAAGCCCCGCAGTCGTAGTTGGGTTGAACGTATGCTAGTTCCCATTCCAAACAGGAGTAGGGAACGAAAGAAGCACGGAGATGTGGTGGAAGACTTCGATCAGGACTCCAGACTACGATCTGCACAGAAACTGAGGCTGCGTGCTGATCACCAACATCAGTCCGAGGTCAATCTTGGAAGGGCTCCGACGCGTGTTCATCCTGAAACAAGTGGTCAGAACGCATTACGGGAAGTAGTGATGAAGAAAAGGCTCGGAATCGGCGATGTGCCTGTTGAAGAAGACGGTTTACTCCCAAGGTTCAGCGAGTTAAGACCCAGTACATACGGCGGAGAGGAAGTTGGGATACCTGGTGTACGGCATCTCAGATGATGCCGGCCATTCTCCGGTAACGATCAAGTCTGGCTCGATACTTTCCACGTTTCAAAGTCGAAATTGAATCTGATCCAAATGACTCTATGTTGAATGATGCAGTTACTGTAGCATGTATCAACGCTCTACGGATAGATTCGATATCTGAAAGATTTCCTTCATGGGGAACGAGTTGTGCTAAGAACGCGCCAGCAAAAACATCGCCACAGCCAGTGGGGTCAACTACCGACTCTGTGGGGTAAGCCGGGAGAATGATGAGACCGTCCCTATGAATGCATACGCATCCTGCACTGCCCCTCTTGATAATCAGACATTGGGGGCCCGAACCAGCCAATTCACCCCCGTCGAGACTCTGCCCCGTCATGATGTTTCTTCCCGATTCGAGGAAGTTTGAGCCGTCTCCAATAGCATTGACCTCGTCCTCATTAAAAATGGCAATATCGACTTTCCGAAGAGCCTCGCTTAATCCGGAAAATTCTGAATCGATCCAAAGTTGAAAGGTATCCAATACAGTGATCTTGGAGCCTTGGTTAGCATCCAAAACTGCGATCTGCGTAGTGGGGCTCGCAGAGGAGCAGAATAAAATCGGAGGATCTTTCCAAGATTCGGGCAACATTGGCTTGAAATCTGAAAGAACATTGACTTCTGTTGACACAGTTATGGCATGGTCCATTGAACCCTCGTACCTACCTGACCAACGAAATGTCATTCCATCTGATTGTTTTACGCCTTCGATATCCAAACCCGCATCAACGATTCTTCGACGAGAGTTCTCGTCAAAATCGGATCCTATAATTGACACCAAGCCAACGCTTACTCTTTGCAACCCCATATCACGGGCATGGAATGCTGCAGAGAGGCCGGAATATGACGCTGATCCGCCCAGTAGGCTGCTGACTTTTCCGCTAGGCGTCTGTATGTCGTCATATCCGATGCTACCGACAATCACAAGATCCATGCCATCACCTAAAATTATGATCTTCTAGATATGAAATTGTAATTTCCCTATTTACAAAATCGGGCTCTCTGAGTATCTTCCTATGCAACGGAATTAACGTTTCCACCCCATCAAGGACGGTTTCTCTCAACGCTGCATCCAATCTCTCAATGGCCTCTTTTCTATCACTCCCATGTGCTATAATCTTAGCAAGCAGCGAGTCGAAGCAAGTTGGCATGGAATATCCTGAACAAGCATGCGAATCGACTCTTATACCAGGCCCGGAGGGAAGGATACACTCCCATAGCCTCCCTGGTGCGGGTGTGAAATCTCCCGGTCTCTCGGCATTTATCCTAGCTTGTATTGCATGGCCTCGAAGAGATATATCTTCTTGGCTTACTGGAAGGGATTCGCCTGCAGCAACCCTAATTCCCAATGATACTAGATCGAAGCCTGTAAGAGCCTCTGTGACCGTATGCTCAACCTGGACTCTTGGATTCACTTCCAGGAAATAGAATTCTCCCTTGGCATCCCTCAGGAATTCGAATGTTGCAAGGCCGCGGTATCCTACTGCTTTCGCACCTTCGACGACCTTGGATCCGATTCTTTCCCTAGTCTCATCATCCAGCCATGGCCCCTCTTCCAGTATCTTCTGATGACGTCGCTGTATGGAGCAAAAGCGCTCGCCGAAATGGACTGCGTCTTTCCCATCGCCGAGAACCTGGAATTCAATATGCTGTGCTTCCTCTATGTACTTCTCAACAAAGACTCTGCCGTCTCCAAAGGCTGAAGATGCTCTACTTGAACATAGACGAAATGCAGATTCAAACTCATCTTCGTTGTGTACTATTTGCATCCCTATACCACCACCTCCGGCAGCGGCTTTGATGATGACTGGATAGCCAATCTCTACTGCAATGGCCATGGCGCCCTCAGAGCTCTCTATCGGATCTTCTGACCCTCGCGCAACAGGGAGTCCTGCGGCAGTCATTGCGGAACGAGCCTGTATCTTATCTCCAAGAAGTTCGAGAATTTCTGGAGAGGGGCCGATGAAGGTGATTCCTTCCTCAGTGAGTCTTCGGGCCAGATTGGGATTTTCCGCAAGGAAGCCATACCCGGGGTGGACTGCATCAGCTCTGACGCTTTTTGCAGCATCTACAACTGCTTCAACATCGAGATAGCTCGCAAGAGGGTCATCGCGATAGATCTGTACTGCCGAATCAGACCAGCGAACAGGTAGGCTTGTTCTATCCTCTCTTCCATGTATTATTGAGGCTTCAATACCGAGTGTTCTGAGGGACCTCATTATTCTCAATGCAATTTCACCGCGATTTGCGATGAGTACTCGTGAGAATCCCATTGACTCTACGAGAGGTGGGCAACGTTTGAGTTCATCTGAAATCATCAGTTCTCAATATACGTCTCTGAGATATCTCTTCTCGACCCTCATCATTCGGTTTTCGACGAATTCATGAGCGTCTTCTTCAGACATACCTCCGTGTTCGCCGCAGATGCCTATGAGCGTCTTATGAACGTCTTTTGCCATTCTAGACTTATCCCCGCAGACGTAGAAATAAGCACCCCCATCTATCCATGCCCATATTTCTTCACCGTGTTTTTTCATGAGATGCTGAACATACACTTTCTCTGAGCCATCTCTGGACCAGGCTAGGTCATGTTTGGTCAGAACGCCCCTCTCCTTCCAATCATCCATTTCTTCCTTGTAGTAATTTTCACCGGACTCTGTCCAATCACCAAAAAATAGCCAATTTCTTCCAGTTGCCCCGTCGATGTCTCTCTGCTGCAGGAAGGCTCTGAATGGTGCTATTCCTGTTCCTGGGCCTACCATGATTATGTCTGTACTGAGATCTTTTGGCAAAATGAATGATCGGGTGGGGGACATGAAAATTCCAATATCAGTGTCTGCTACTTTGCAGCGATCTGCGAGAAAACCGGTGGCCAATCCGGTTCTATCCCTGTCATGATGGGTGTACCGGACGATCCCCACAGTAAGATGGACAGTCCCTGGCTCATACTCCGGACTACTCGCAATAGAATACAGCCTTGGCTTGAGTCGGTCCATTCCATCCACGAGTTGTTGGGGTGTTGATATTATGTGTCCAAAATCAGAGATCGCGTCAATGTAGTCCCTTGACCAGATGTAATCTTCGAGCCTCGAGTCGTCGCTATCCATCCCATTCCATAAATCGGTTGCAGGGTCTGCAACAGAACCAATTTCATGATACTCCGAGGGGACGTCTCCCTCCAATCCTGAGCCGTTCCACTCCAAAAGTACAGTATCATCATTAGTGGAAGTTCTAGTTCTAGAGACCAGTCGGATACTAATTTCCTCAGGTGCGTCAAGACGCTCACCAAGATTCCGGACCCATTTCTTCGATAGGCGATGTATCTCATAGGCAGACGTCAGAGCCTGCCTCAATTCCATATCGCCCATGTGAGTATCAACTATCTCAGACCCTGAAAAACCGGATGCTGCAAGTAAATCTTCAACGAGTCTCGAGGGTGCAACGGGCACCACGCCTAGAGCATCTCCTGCCTTGTACTCCAGTCCCGACGAAGCCAAATCGAAAACTATGTGCCTGGTTTCTTTGCCAGAACCCTCGCCATTAAGGATGAAATTCTGAGTCAAATTCGAACTATACGGGTTCTTTGCGCTCCAGTCAGTCATGCCTGCGACCCCTTCTACAATTGAGCTTGGGTCGAAGGCCCCTTATCAAAATCGCTAGGAAATGAATATCCCAAATCAATCGAAGCGGTCAAGCGGATTGGCCCACTGGGTGGATCATGTCCCGCATCACCTTCATCGGAACTGGGAATGCTTTTTCTCCCGACGGTAGGCTTCATGCATGTCTTTCAATTGACAATAGTGTCTTGATTGACACGCCTCCAACGATTATGGCTCAGCTTAGGAGGGATGGTACAGATACCTCCGCTATTCGCCACATCCTCATAACCCACTGGCATGGTGACCACACATTCGGAATGCCATTTATCCTACTAGATAGGAAATACATATCAGATCCTAATGACGATAATGATCTAACAGTATATTTGAGGCCGGGTGGAGTGGAGTTTTTCTCTTCGCTTTGTAATATGGCCTTCCCAGGAAGTCTTGAGGATTCTCTGAAGAACTCGGTTGATTGGAATACGGATGAATCCGGACGTCTCAGAGGTACGGGTTGGGTGTATGAAAGATTTCCAGTACACCACACCCCTGAGACAGATCCTAATGGATATGAGTTAATTCACGACAGTGGTTTCCGTTTACTGCATTGTGGTGATTCTGGGCCTTGTGAAGAGATTGAAAAGAGAGCCGTCAGAGCTGATGTGGTGATTCTTGAAATGGGAGTTCCAGATATTGGAGAGTTTCCCTATCACCATCGGCCGTCTGATGTGGTTTCATTCGTTCAAAGGCACCCTGATGTCAAAGTTTTAGTCACTCACAATTACGCGTCTGGTAAGGGTGTAGAATCAGGTTTCAGAATGGCGGAACTTCCTGAATCAGTACATCAACTTGAAGATGGAGATTGGTTACAGGTGAATGAGGATGGCTCTTTTTCCGTTAATTAAATTATATATTTTATAACATAATTACAGTGTTTATCTTTGAGATCGGCATGACCGGCATCTGGCGAGTAATGAGTCCCGTCTTCTCTTCGGATACCTTTCATCATTGGGTTTTTTCATATCTTTTGAGTCGAATCTTATGTCTCGGCATACTGTATAAATTCTAATCTTCATGTCGCTTTATTTTGTTAATAAAATCGCGATAATGGGCCTAATATGGACGTTCGTTTATATCCGCACTATGGGTGATAACTGGTTCCACAGTGAATGAACTCAAGGGGACGTTTATTATCGAAGAGTGCATCGGTCGAGTCCTGCGCATTTGAGCATCCCGGGTCTGACCGGGGATAATCATGAGTCGTTGTTTAGAAGATTAAGGTGTTAAAAAATGAGTGAGAATATTTTCGATTCTCTTATCGAAAGTGATTCTCTTTTTATGAATCGTGAGGCTTTCGAACATGGTTTCGAACCTCAGAATCTCCCTCATCGTGAGAAGGAGGTTCGGGCTCTTGGGGAGAATCTTGTTGAAGCTCTAAGAGGACATATTCCGTCAAATATGCTCCTGTACGGGGTTCCTGGATCAGGAAAGACGATTGTCACCAAGACGGTGCTAAAACAACTCAAGGCCAAAGGAAGGGCCAATGGGACTGCTGTCAAAGCTTACACCATAAACTGCAGGACTGTGGATACCAAATATCGAGTTGTTCAAGCTCTTGCGAATCGTCTTGAGCGGGACGAAGATGTGAAAATTCCTTTCACTGGGTGGCCAACTGACAGAGTTCTCGAAGAGTTCCGAAGAAGGATGGACCGAAGGGGCGGAATCCATGTGATAGTGCTTGACGAAATTGACCACCTTGTGGCTAAAGTTGGAGATTCGATAATATACAATCTTACGAATCTCAATCTGGAATTAGAGTCGTCCAGATGCTGCATTATCGGCATTAGTAACGATCTTTACTTCACAAAGATGCTGACGCCCCAAGTAGCATCGAGGCTTGCCCAGATTGATCTCGTCTTCCACCCCTATGGTGCAAATCAGATAAATGACATTCTCGAAGATAGAGTGCTGAGAGGGGTTCGATCTGGTGCTCTGGAGAGTGGTGTGATCGGACTGTGTTCTGCATTGGCTGCTCAGGAACATGGCGATGCGCGGAGAGCTCTTGATCTTCTCAGAATCGCAATCAAGAAGGCGCAAAAAATGGGCCATGATTTGGTAGACAAGGGACACGTCAGACTTGCACAAAGTCAACTTGAGCATGATCAACTGACGCCTGTACTCAGAACTCTTCCTCTTCAACAAAAGATTCTGCTCTTTTCAATCTGCATGAATGAGGACAATGGACTCAAGAATATTTCCACTGGGGAAATATTCAGAACTTATTCAGAGGTATGTCTCAGGATTATGATAGAACCCCTCACACCTCGAAGAATATCATCGCTTCTAAACGAATTAGATAGTCTTGGAATTATAATCGCAAGGAATGTCAGCAAAGGTCGTGGCGGGAGAAGCAAACAGATCAATTCAGCAATACCAGGGTCTCTCGACGTTATGGCTGAATTGAGAGACTCGGAACCACTTATTGTAGAGGCTTCGAAGGGGAAATATCGTCTTCAGAGGCCCCTCTGAATTATGATTTGGGCCGGTAATGGTTAAACAGAGAGCCAAGGTGCCGCGAGCGATGGCACAGAGTTCTTGGAAGGATGAAGTAACCAAGCCTAGTCGATTCTTGTCGGTTGTTTCATTCTGTATAGGGGCGTGGCTTGCCTTTGTCTCATTAATTAACGTAGCATTCGGCGCTTTCGCTCCGGGGCAGAAAATCGAATGGTTGGGCTTCATGGATGGGTCAAGTCTCTCTGAGGCTTATTCGGCGCATTCTTCCATATCTATTGGCGTTGGCGATATTATTGCATTTGCTCTTGCAGCGATTCTAATTGTAATCGGGGCAAGGGGCATAGAATCTTCCTCTGGATTGCGCACATTCCTACATTCAATAATACAAAGACCTCGTCAAATGATGAGTTCGGAAGGTGAGTTATCCCTTATTGTGGCAAACTGGATGGTAGTCGGTGGAATTTTATTCTACATCATTTGGTCCACGATTAATACCACGTGGGTTGATCCGGGTGTTTATTCAGTTTCCATAGTCGTGATTGCTAGCGGCCTGGGCATTGAAGCCATGTACGAGTAAGGGGCCATTCCTCGCTCATGAGTTGTCAAGTGTCATTGATTCTAGAATAGCCCTGCAATTTTTCTTAGTCTCCAGATCAGTCACCCGAGTTACAACCCCCCTACCGGGCTGTCCGTAAATTACCACTGAGTCAATAGGGAGCATCAAATGAAGTACTATTGGTGAAAGGTCTTCTTCTCCCTCAACTACGATCAGCGACTTTAATCCGTAGTTGAGTGAATTGACAGCATTCTTGCAAGCTTCGAATAGTTGTGGAGTTAATTTTCCTGCTGGATTCTGAGCAGTGGAAACTATGTCGAATTTTGAATGGTCGATGAGTTTTGTATTGGGCCAATTATCTCGTTTTGTCATTCCATCTATTAGTGCAATATCGGGAATGTATGAAAGTTTGAGTAGCCCCAAAACAGTTACGTCTCCGACTGCGACAATATTCGAATCGCTTTGAATGGATTCGAGAGCCTTGGTTAGAGCTACGGCATGATCTGATTCTGGACCCTCGTGTAATGTGCCGAAAGGTGTTTTCAACATCAACTCAACCTCTGGCGAAAGAGTTCTTGCACCTTTGAAATCTGATTCATGGATGAACAACTCTCCTGACTGATCTATCGCACCGTTGCGGATACGCGAGCTTGAGATTACTTGGCCATCGGGCCCTCTGGCATGCTCTATCACAATGATTTCAAGAGGTTTCATTTGATTCTCCACTCGGATTCTGTTTATTTCTTCACAGCCGGGTAGAGTCTCATTTGTACATATTATGGCATCTGCACTTGGGTGTTCAATGGCAGGTCCAAAGGAGTCATGAAGCATATCGAATGATACTCTGCTCCTGGAATCTGGTTCGATGATNATCTCAATTTCTGAANGTCGCCTACTCCAATCCCAGCATCTCTCATCTTTCGTCTTTGCGACATCATCGCTGGTAATCCATATCTCAAGATGAGCGCAATGCTCCAATGCTTGATTGATTAGCCGAGCATGGCCCTCGTGCAAACGATCGAAGGTTCCGCCGAGAAGGCCGCGTCGGAACATGTACCTCCATCTTAAGTCTCGGACTTTAGGGCTACGGATATTGTGCCCCGGGGCGTAACGGGCGCCATCATCGCGATGGCTCCGGGCCCTGACCCACCCCGGGACGTCTGTAGGAGGATGGGGTTGTCCCATGAGTCATTCCGTAGTCATCTGGGGACCCATCATCCTCCATCCGTACGATTGCTCCGCAGATCATCCCAAAAGGTCACGGCGGTCTTCGTCGTCCGGTGGCCCGAACCGTGGTACCGCGGTTCATCCTAAGCCTCCGGCGTGGGGGCTTCGTCGACGCGGTGTTGCCGGACGGGCATTATACCCGGAGAATGTTGTAGATATCAAGTCATGGAATTAAGAGTCAGTGCGTATATCGGTAGCGTATCTACTCCTGCCCATGAGTAATCTAGCCGTGACCATGGAATTGCCCTGCATGGTTTCGATATGCGCCATATCAGGCCATTTATCCAAGGGTTGGGCTAGCCATCCAACCATCTTGTGGCTCTTNCCATCTACTGGAGGTGATTCCGATGAGTCCTTTTCCAAGGCCATTAAGAGATCAGATATGTGAATTAATTGTAAATCCTCGAGAGATTCTAGGCCCATTTCAGATTGTATTGCGTCTTCGAGTCTTTGAAGCAAGTCATTACTCGGCCCCGGGTGTTCTAATCCATCTGTTCCAGGAAGGGGGTGGTATTCGCCCTTTGGCCTGAGTATTAATGCAGCCCANGGGATGGAAGATAGCTTTGGTTGATCCCACCAATCTTCCATTTTGATGATGTTCAACAATAATTGTTCAGAGAATGGTGCATACCACTCCATGGGAAGATGCTGGATTACAACGCTTGAGAAAGAGGGGGTCAATCTACCTCTTCCCTGCGTTATACGGACGAATCTTGACCATGTGCTCAGATCTGAATTTGGATGTCTACTCGCTGACTTATGCACCTCATTGAAGAATTCATCCAGATTTTCTAAATCTTGTACTTTCATCGCAGCGGAAAGTGTGTCAAGAGATATGTTGGGGGGATTCTGGAGCCATGCGGGAATGGCCCAACTTTTGAGATCCTCNACCATGTCTCTTGAGAGATGATTTGCAAAGGTCAGAAGTCGTGAAGCGACCCATGATGACCCAGGGGAAGAAGATTCCGAGGGAGTCATTGGACGCACATCGAAAGCGAAATCTGGATTTTCAGATATTATTTGGCTGAATTGTTCCGAATATGCTGTTTGAAGATCGGGAGTGGTTTGATTCATCAACTCATGGACTTCGTATTCAGGCATATCCTCGAGGCGAATCATTGCTAACCATTTGATGTGCACCTTGTCCCTGATTCTTTTCCATCTATGCCACCTGAGGCCAGGGGGCGTAGCTATCAGGGATGCTTCCGGGTGCTCCGCTTCAATGGAGTTGGCCCAATCNTCATTTCGGCCAAGCATCTCAGTTATAGATTCTAGAATAATGGGGTCTGAAGACTCTAAAGAGTCTAATTGAACTTCCAACTTTGATTGGATTGAGTCTATTTCATCCATCGGTATCGTGGAAACTGNATTTGGCTTTCCATCGTCNATACGAACGGGAGANGATAATCCGGCGGGATCAGAATATCTTGCCCAAGGGAGCGGCCTCGTGGGATCGGTACTCAATCTGGCTACCNCGGNGATATCGACTGAAGGATGAATTAGTATGATGCCTCTATCCAAATATCTCATACAATCNTGGATTAGATATTCCGGGAGATCTTCTTCAATTTCAATCAACATCGGTATGTGGGTATTTGTTTGGATGGCCCACTCAATCAAACAGTGTCTTGCTCTAAGACCTAGATTGGAAGTATTCAGNCGATTGGTGTCGATATCTTTGTTTTCAAAAAGGGAGTCCCCCCAGTCTAGTCTGAATCGCCTTAGAGTCTCTTCAGGGACTCGTGATCTTCTTCTGAATAATATTCTATCTTTCAAGGCTTGTGTCCTTCGACGAAGTTCAGAAGAATTTGTTCTTGGATGCGCTAAACGTATCCAATTATCCAGTGCATCCAGAGGGAATACGGATTGGTGATTCTTGTTGTCTTGTATTCTGCCAATTATAAGAAATTCATCAGGAGTGTTTCTTGATATTAATGATCTACCCATGCGTCCTTCTATATCGACTAGAAGTATTTCAGGCGAATATACAGGGGCAGAATTGGGATGTATCGTTCCTAAGCGTATATTCGATTCAGAATATGACGAAAATGGGTGTATCGCCAAATCGAACCTAGGTGTGAACCAAGTTCCAGGAGTGATTGAAATCGGCCTTCCTGATTCAATTATTCGAGCATGAAAAATGCATAATGGCCTATTGACTTCGGAGAAGGATTCAATCTTATTTGGGTCTCCCGACGCACTCGGTTCAGCGNATAATTTTCCTGTATGTGGGTTGATCCATCGACTAATTTTATTTTCTACTTCGGCAAGTGTCCAGACGACCCCTTCGCTTCCACTGGAGTCCATATTAGAGAAAGGGCGGTCCGGGATTGCTATCGAAGCCTGATTGAATGGCAAGGTAGAAGCGAGTAGAAGTTGATCCCGATCACGTGATACCATGCACACTGCGTTACTCGAAGGAGGAATCGGCGTACATGATTGGACTCTGTGAGCCTCGTCCGAGATTATTGCCTCTCTACCCCTGTGTGTCAGGTATATCGAAGAGCCACGAGTTCCGGGGTCGGCAGTACTGCTGACCATTTCCTCATTTCTGAGACGTTTCAGCTCAGCAGAAACGTGTGGCATCCTAAGACCAGTCTGCCGAGATATCTGGGCCACTGTCAAATCAGAACGAGAGAGAGCGAAAAGGACCCTCCTACGGTGAAGTCCCCGAATTCTCCGAGGTTTGTCTCCAGAGTTGGGAGATTTGNTCTCGGCCATCAATGACACCCACTGTCAANCATAACGTGTTTTACTAACCATTTATTCTATTAAAATGTTATTTTTGTTATATTATATTACATATTTCCAGTAGAAAATAACTTNTTACCGTTACAACGGACATATTNGATCGCCAATATNATGTCTATTCCTGCAACTTGATGTAACCAAAATGCAGACTCGACCAAGAAGCGTTATATTNTGGTCGATTGTCCTGCACTATAACGCTGAGGCAGAGGGTTACTGAGAAAGGCTTCAATAGTCTTTCAAATAGCCTTCTGGTAAAGCGTTTGAAGCGGAGGTGCACATTAATGAGAACAACAAGACTCAGAGAAAAAATCAAGAAATTCCTGAACGAGAGAGGGCAGGCGAATACCACTGAGATTCTTGAGCATGTTAATTCGACAATGCGTCATGGCACTACACCTCAGCAACTCGGCAATGTNCTTTCAAAAGACAAAGATATTCGAAAAATAGCGACGACGAAGCGTGGAGGCGCCCTCTCAGGNAGATACGAGATATGTGTCTGGACACTTCGAGAGGACGAGCGAAATCCTGGACTTCAAGGATAATCTCATACTTCGAGATCTGATGACCAAGCGCCTACTGCTGCGAGAGCATTCATCCTCGAGCGATGGCAAAGTTTCGCTTGAGCGCCTTCAGTGTCCGACTTCGACCATAGCGAGAGAGCTTCTGCAAGCAGTGCGCGGCCGAATGAAAATGTCAATGGCCAAGGAGCGCTTCCAATAGTCAGATTGGTTTCATTGAGGTGGNATGTTGCATCGATATCCGACTGTCCGCCCGACAGGAATGCGACTCCCGCGACTTCTTGAGGAACTGTTTCTTTGAGCACCTCTGCAGTCGCCCTTGCAACAGATTCTGCATCGGCCTTTTCAGCTTCTAAGCCTGGCAATACCATATTTGGTTTGAGAATCGTACCTCTGAGATTGACGCCCTGAATTTTACACTCTGAATATACCGCCTTCAATATTCTAGACGTNGTCGAAGNGCACTGTTCTAATCCATGGGGCCCTGTCATCAAAACTTCAGGCTCTATAATCGGGACTATGCCCTGTTCTTGGCATATGGCAGCGTATCTTGCGAGAGCGTGTGCATTTACTGAGATCGCGGCGGCACTTGGAAGATCCCCTGATATCTTGATGACAGCTCTCCACTTGGCAAATCTTGCTCCCATGCCATAGTATTCTTCGCATCGGCCCCTCAACCCATCAAGGCCCTCGGTGACAGTCTCTCCTTCGTGCCATGAAAGTGGCTTTGCCCCCGTATCCACCTTTATCCCTGGAATAATTCCCTTAGAAATCAGGTAATCAGGAATTGGAGTNCCGTCATCCATTTTCTGCCGTATGGTCTCATCAAACAGTATCACTCCTGAGATGTACTCCTCGATTCCTTCAGATGAAAACATAGCTGACCTATATGCCCTGCGAGTGTGCTCACTCGGTTCCACGTTCACGGCCTCCAATCGTTTTGACATCGTACCGTTGCTTTCATCGGCTGCTAGAATGCCTTTACCAGATGCAACCAGGTTTTGCGCGATTTGTTCCAATGACTGGGACGGCATATTCTACAGAACGGCTACAAGAGGTATGGCAATGAAGGCATCGCCTAGAAGGGCTGCGTCACAGAGTACTTTCTACGATCGATCTGGTTGATGATTTCACGTCGATGATCTCCGAAGTTACAACCATGTTACCTTCCTGATCCTTGCGGACTCCTGGGACCCTTCCAGCGCAAACTCCTGATCCGATGTATACCGCATCGCTAGAAGCACAGAGTTCATCTCGATCCCAAATATCGTCGATTCGATCTCCGANCATCTTCAATGCTCTCTCTTGATGGTCCTCTGTTGTAGTAACGATTCGTCCTTCGAAAGGGGCGTCCAGTCCACGAAGTGCTGTAGCGGTGATTACCCCCTCAGGTGCTGCCCCTATACCCATCAGAAGGTCAGTATTTGANTCAGGGTCTGCTGCATCGAGCGCCGCTGCTATATCTCCGTCGCCGATCAACCGGACATTGGCCCCTATTCTTTCTATTCTTGAGATCAAATCTGTATGTCGAGGGCGGTCCATCACTACCACTGTCAAATCGGATATTGGGCGGTCAAGTACGTGGCTTGTAGCTTCTAGGTTGTACTGTGTGGACCCCTCCAGACTTATCTCGCCTTTCAGTATCGAGGGGCCTGCGATCTTATCCATGTAGCAGTCAGGGGCGTGGAGTAAAGCACCTCTTGGGGCTGCAGCCAGAACAGCCATAGCATTTGGCAGATCATTTGCAACATGATTAGTACATTCAAGAGGGTCTACTGCTATGTCTATCATCTGAGCACCCTCTAATCCTTGACTGGAGCCTAATGGCTCACCAATCCAAAGCATGGGCGCATCATCTCGCTCTCCCTCTCCGATAGCGACTCTGCCATCGAATGGGATTGTATCGAAGACATTGCGCATTGCCTCTACAGCTGCCCCGTCAGCGGCTTTTCCGTCTCCTTTGCCTACCCAGCCGTAGGCTGCAGCTGCAGCTGAAGATGTGGCGCGAAGGAAATCCTCCGTCAAATCTCGGACTGGCACAGTCAGTTGTAGAGGGTGGCAGCAATCAATCCTACGCAGGGTGCTTGTGCTTCGATAGCACCCGTATTCCTTCAATCGAAGTCCCCGGATATTGTCCATCTGAGTCCTTGAGGATTGGTTTTAACATGTCGAGGGCGCAAAGTAATCCTGCCGATACGCCACACAGAGCCTCCATTTCGACCCCCGTCTTTGCCGTGGCAGTCACAGTAACAGTACATCTCAAACCAAGATCATCATCTTCCCAGTCTACAGTGCAACTGTCTATCGGGATGGGGTGGCAATGTGGAAGAGATGTGGGCGTGTTCTTCACTGCCATAATGGCAGCAATTGTCGAAGATGTTCTGAGATCTCCTTTGGAGGTCACGCCCTCTAGTGCTATTTCCAATACCTGTGACGGAACTGCTAGAACTCCTGTTGCTATTGCTCGGCGGAACATCGGTTTTTTTGAACCGATATCAACGACTGACGGGTTATTGGACATACATCTCTCTCCGCATGGGGGTACTTAGGCGCTCGGACATGTCTCAACCAAGCCCCTCTATCCAATATTCACCGCTTGAACGGAACTCCTTCTTCCATATTGGTGCCTGACGCTTTAATTCATCGATGGTCCAACTACAAGCAGCGAAGGCCTGAGCTCGGTGAATCGCCGATACATGTATGCAGACGATTGTTTCACCGGGTTCAACGTAGCCGATTCTGTGTGCGATAACGATTGACTTTAGATTCTGTTCTTCAACGGCCTTCTTTCCGATTTCCTCCAAGACTGTGGGGAGTCGGCTTCCCCATGCCTCAAACTCGAGCCCCATCACTTCTTCATCACCATGACTAGCTCGTACAAGGCCAATGAAAGATGCAACTGCTCCAGCACCATCAGTGTCGATCATGGTCATCAAATTAGAAGGATCAAGTGGGCTCTCTGTGACGATAACCTCGACGACCATGGTCGGCGGGCACGAATCTGAGGGATAGGGCTATCTCCATCGGACGAGGTGGAATAGCGTGGGCGAAAGAGTGGACATACTTGGAGCCGGTCTTTCCGGCCTTGCGGCTGCGACTATTCTCGCCAAGGCGGGAAGAGAGGTTCATGTCCATGAGGTGCGAAAGGACAGCGGAGCTCGTTTCGATGGCGACTTTCAAGGAATTGAAAATTGGACTTCGCAAGAAGACTTCTTTGATGAGATGCGCGATTGGGGACTTGATCCCGAGGCCTTCAAATCAGATCCATTCAGCATAGTTGACCTGGTCCACCCAGATGATGCGATAACAAATCCAATCACAGACGGTATTGCATTTAGGGTAGTGGAACGGGGAACGGATAAGCACTGTATAGACCAAGGATTCAAAGAAATGGCGAAAATGGCTGGTGCGAAAATTCACTATGGGACCAAGAAGGATCCCTTGGAATGCGACATAATAGCCGCTGGGCCGAAGCAATCGAGTGCAGTGGCATTCGGAGAGATATTCAAGACCAGCCATGAGAATCATGTAACATTTCAACTCAATGACAAACTAGCTCCAGGGGCCTACAGCTACATGATAATCATAGACGGCATTGGGTTGATTTGTACGTGTCTGTGGAGAAAACAGCGTAAGAGTGGGCGCTTCCTTGATGAGACCATAGCATGGTATGATCGTAATTACGAATTAGATAGGGTGCCGATAAAGCGAGTCGGTGGAAAGGGGGATTTCTCAATCCCTGATCGTTACATCGTCGATGGTCGCCATTACGTCGGCGAAGCAGGTGGGCTTCAGGACTTCATGTGGGGATTCGGTATGCGATATGCAATAACCAGCGGGGTGCTAGCAGCGAAATCAATCATGGGAGAGGTGGATTATGAAAAGGAAGTTCGTAGACGTCTTCTCCCATTGGTTAAGGCGAGTGCGACTAATCGATTCTTGATGAACAGAATGGGCGACAGGGGATTCAAGGCAGTAGCAAGATACTGGATGAGGGACCAGAAGCGTTCAGGAGATGGGTTACGATTCATGAGACGGATTTACGAACCGGGCCTGTTGAGAAGAATGATCTGGCCCGTGGCCCGGTTGGCGATGTTGAGAAAGGGAGCATCTTCAGATGGGCGTCGGTATCTCCGTATGCCTTTTCGAAAGGCGCTCAAGAGAGATATATGGGAGCCAAGCGCTGAGGCCCTAGAAGTGTCAGAACAATGGAAGAAGACACAGAAGAAAGGTGCTAAGACTTCTTTCAGTAGTTCTGATCAGTGACCTTATGACGTCTAAATTCGTTAATCGCTTGGTTGATATGGGCGTTTGAGGCCGACGATGCATGGCTGAATGGCCCGAACTTACCCCGATGAAGAATAGACTCGTCAACTATGGCGTGACTGACAATGGTATTGCCATTATTGAGTTGATATCAGACTCCGATGGTGCACCTCTTGAAGAGGGAAAAACTGCAGTCAATACATACACCAGGGAAATGTGGCACGACATAGATGACGCTATCCTGAGCGCACGTTTTGATGACGAAGTGAGTGTGATCTTAATAACAGGGCATGGAGATAAATTCTTTTCAGCAGGTGCTAGCATAAAATATCTCAATCGGCTTACTCCTCGCTACAAGTACTTCTTCTGCCTCCATGCCAATGAGACATTGAGCCGGCTTGAGCAGACACCTAAACTCGTTGTCGCCGCATTGAATGGCCACACAGTGGGAGGGGGGCTCGAGATCGCAATGGCAGCAGACATCAGAATTGCTCGTAAAGGGAATTTCCAAGTCGGTCTTCCAGAGGTCTCGCTCGGAGTTTTGGCTGGTACTGGTGGCACTGCTAGGCTTTCACGACTTGTAGGAAAGGCAAAATCAATGGAAATAATGGTCACTGGGAGGAAATTCCAATTCGAGGAGGCAAAAGACATGGCTCTCGTGCACGATGTGTATGACAGTATGAGTCTGGAAGAGTTCCGTCAGGATGTTCTTGACTATGCGAGTCAGTTCTCCTTGCCATTTGCTGCAGCAAAGGCGATTGGAAATATCAAGAGGAGCGTGCAGAGCGGTCTTGAAATACCGTTAGAATATCATCTAGCACTAGAACGCGAGTTGCAATCTGACCTCTTCCAATCAGATGACGCGAAAGCAGGTATAGCGGCGTATGTGGACAAGAAAACTCCCAAATTTACTGGACAGTAGTTTCTTTCGATCTTTGATATTCGAAATTTGCTGGTAAAAGCCTGAACTTGAAATACGACCTAGCGGTCATCGAGGTCATGAGCAAGACTGAAATTGTCGAGGGCTACACTCCAAACTTCGAAGGCTGGGTTCAAGAGTTCCATGAATGGCAAACTAGAATTGGATTCGATCCTGCTTGGCTTGGAGATTACCGGTTTGAAATTAGATTCGATTGGATTTCCGCTGGAGACAGTATTGAATTTGGAGATTTTGAAGGAATGCCGAAGTGGAGTCGTAGGATGCAGATACCCCAGCAAAACATCCGAGATGCCATTATCACAATGATCAGCGTCCAGGGCGACACAGAGTTTGCCTCCGTGGAGCAGCAAAATCATCTTCTTGCGACTGCGCCGACTGAATATGATCGAAAATCTGCTCTGAGGATAATGTGCGAAGAGCAGCGTCATGGCTGGCAGATGGCCTATCTTCTTTGCACCTACTTCGGTGAACAGGGAGTTCGTGAGGCGGCCAAGCTGCTGGAAAGAAATGCACAGGACGGGACGAGGCTTCTGGGCTCATTCAATGCTCCAATCGATCATTGGCTCGACTTCTTCTGTTTTACACACTTTATCGATCGGGATGGAAAGTACCAACTGAAGATGCTATCCACCAGCTCTTTCCAACCCCTAGCAGCATCAATGGGCCCGATGCTCAAGGAAGAGTCCTTTCACCTAGGAACAGGGGCGAACGGTCTCAGAAGAATAGTCAAGGCAGGCGTTATCCCGACCACATTCCTTCAGAAATATGTCAATAAGTGGGTTAGCACAGGTCTCGACCTCTTCGGAACTGATGAGTCTACCTCGGCGCAATGGGCATATGTATACGGTGTAAAGGGCCGGTACGATGAGCGTGAATCTGATGANGATGCTGATAGNGACCANCTGAATGAAGCCAGCCGTGGNCTGTACTTCGACGANATCA
>PAUH01000024.1:0-42143 GCA_002712645.1 Methanobacteriota archaeon | reverse complement strand
GANATGGNTCGCATAAGCAAAGGNCGACCNGAGGGNGATCCGGAACTTTACNTCCCCTCGGANAAATTCAACCGNGGNATAGGGAAGTATTCTGGAAANTTNTACACTGTAATGGGNGAAGATTTCGANGGNAGNGAGGAAGAATACGCTGAATATCTNGCAGGNGTCCTGCCATCTGACGANGATGAGNGGAAGCTGGTGGAAGAATACATGGCNCCNGGCGTAGAGTGGATACAGTACCGTGAGNNGAAGGANTAACTCTCCCTTCGAGAAGGTGGTTGATTATGCAAACTCATGCTCTCNTAAATGTTGANAGNGANCTNCTCTTGCCGTTCTTNGAAANGGTTCCAGAACTCTTCGATAGATATCACAACGATNCNCANTCAAATCCAGAAATNTANGAAGAGCTNCTGTANAGGGTNCACAGGCCNCTCTCNAGCGATATGCTCGATATGATCGATGATTGGATGGGGCTTGAACACAGAAGNTTGAATCAAGATCAGGATTTGATGCTCAGACTCTTTCTTCTAGCNATCANATATCCNGACACNCTGCTGTTGGAAAGTCTAGATGACATAATCACAGAAGACGTNCGAAGGATATCGGCATATCTGCATTTCACCAGNCACACATACACGATATGGGANCAGGACACGCGGAAGGGGCTGAAGTTACTAGGCTTCGATATCCCAGATACCCAGAAAGCTGANCCATTCATCTATGGGGCNTATGTTGGAACNATCGANTTGATCAAGGATTTAGCNCCCTTCACNTGCTTCCTTGANCATGATGTNCCTCGNCAACGTCTNTTTCAGGCNGCCATAGCACANTATGGCCGAGAAGCCTGAAGTCCTAGCCATGGTGTTGCANGCACATGGATGNCAGTCCGATACGCGTAGTTGGAGTGATTGGCGCGGGNACAATGGGTNCTGGAATTGCTCAAGTCTGTTCTCAGATAGGTTGGGAAGTACGACTTCACGATGCACNGCCAGGNGGNGTTGAAGCAGGTATACTTCGTATCGAANAATTCTGGTCAAAGGGNATTCAAAAAGGAAAAACCGATNCAAATATGGTNGAANAGTGGANGATGAATATTATTCCATCCANCCTCNAAGANGCTGNCATGANAAGNGATTTGNTTATTGAAGCGGTTCCNGAGAGGATGGANCTGAAAAGTGATATTTTCAGAGTCTNTTGATCGTTTGGNGNGGGAGAATACCATTCTTGCGACTAACACTTCCAGCCTGAGTGTNGAAGAAATCNCAAAATCGACTCAGAAACCGGAAAGNGTTGTTGGGATGCACTTTTTCAATCCCGTNCCCCTAATGCCGCTTGTAGAGATTATACGCCATGATGGAATCTCCGAGAGGACGGTGGATATTGCAAAATATGCAGCGGATAAGATGGGTAAATCTTCCATTGTAGTGAACGACGTTCCTGGTTTTGCAACTAGTCGTCTTGGGGTTGTACTTGGAAATGAAGCGATTAGAATGCTTGCAGAAGGTGTTGCTTCAGCATCAGACATTGATACAGCCATGAANCTCGGATATCGTCATCCGATGGGNCCGCTGGAACTTTCAGATCTTGTTGGTCTTGATGTTCGAAGAGATATTCTAAATGGTTTAGCGGAATCTTTCGAAGACGACTCATATCGCCCGCATCCTCTGCTGAATCGACTCGTTGACGCAGGGGACCTTGGGAGAAAAACTGGACGAGGAATCTACGAATGGGGTACGGGCGAGAAGAGAGATAGAGACGATCTTGGTATGTGATTCTAATGACTTTGGAAGGGATGACCGTTCTAGTGACTGGTGGAGCAGGCGGCATAGGTCAAGCGATTTGCCGGCATCTCGCAAGGCAGGGAAGNAAAGTAATCGTCCACTATCACACCTCGAAATCCGAGGCTGAAAGTCTGGCTGGCGAAATAGATGGGNTTGCTGTCTATGCAGATCTCAGAAAAAAGGATGAGGTAGACAAAATGTTCAGCCAAATCGAAGAGGAAATCGGATCGTTGCAATGCTGTGTCGCCAACGCGGGAATGTACCCTTCGGAACCTATGCCCGTATGGGAAATCTCTGAAGATCGATGGAATTCTACACTCGAGTCCAATCTTGGAGTTACTATCTTGACGGCGCAGGGCTTTCTCAGGGGCGCCATAACTAGTGGCAAAGGTAGTCTCGTGCTAATTGGGTCAACAGCGGGGGTTCATGGGGAGAGGGGGCACTCAGATTATGCAACTGCGAAGGGCGCGATCACGAGTGGCCTTCTCCGTACTCTCAAGAACGATGTTTCAGGAACTTCGATCAGAGTGAATGCAGTAGCTCCGGGTTGGACCCTCACANATTCAAAAATCGAATCGGGTATCGACCAGGAGATTGCCAGCAATGCAATGCGAACGATGTCAATGAAGAAGCTTGCATCTCCCGAAGATGTTGCTGGGGCAGTGACATTCCTCCTTTCAGATGTGACTAGCGGNCACATCTCTGGACANGTGATTGAGGTTTCAGGGGGAATGGAAGGAAGAGTGATACCGGGGTCTGGTGAATGAAATGGCCGNCCTGTGGATTGAGTTGATTGGTCTGTTCGCAGGCNTCCTTGGAGTGATTGCATGGATACCACAGATCAAAGAAGTCTGGATTTTGAAAAGACANGAAGGAATCTCNATACCAACTTTCGGTCTAGTGGCAACAGCGTTAGTTGCTTGGCTAATCTATGGTATTCTAGTTGAGTCCCCNTCGATTATNCTGGCTAATTTAGCAGCNTTGTCGTGCATTTCCTCGATAATCGTCGGCGTCTTGCGATTAAGACGTCCAGAGNCATNATCATTGGTTGAAATCGGGGTCTCGTTTCTCGAGNAACGACCTTACTCCCTCTTTGAANTCTGGAGTCAGTGCNGAGGCNANCATCAACTGACGCTCNAATTCGAGTTGTGTNTCAAAGAAAGTTGTTGAAGAAGCNTCCAGAAGTTGCTTGGTGCCCCTCCTGCTACNTTCAGACCATGAGCCCCATCTATCAGCAACTTGTATNGATCTTTGNATGAGTTCNTCCTCATTGACNACCTCNTCCACAGCNCCTTTNTCTTGTGCTGTCGNACCGTCCCATACCGAGTTNTCNAAGAAGAATNTCCTTGCNNCTTGTTGNCCTACNAATCTTGGNAGGAGCCAGGTCGTGCCNCCNTCNGGNGATAGTCCGAGTCTGAAAAACGAGGCNGCGANTTTNGCATTTGGTACNCATATCCTGTAATCCATGCTNAGTGCNAATCCTAGGCCNCCTCCTGCTGCAGCNCCGTTAATCGCGCCTATNAAAACCGTAGAAGATNTCCTTATGCGAAGGAGTAGGGGGTGNAGATGCCCNGTCATAGCCTCGACCACGTCTCCAATCGAACCATCGTCAATCGCATCNTCGAACTTNTCNACTGGNCCNCCCGCANAGAAAAACCTCCCNGTTCCCGTGAGTATNACTGCATCNGTGTNTTCATCTTGGATTAGGCCGTCTATTGTATCGATCAGATGTTCTATNGTACCAGAAGAAAATGTATCCTTNGATGCAGACTCTGAGAGNGTAACTAGNGCAGTTCTTTGGCTCGGGCGGTCTACTGAGAGAACCATGNTNAGCCACAGAAGGCAACACGTATGAACTCCATGAATGTGATAAGTGACTGTCGGGTGTGGGCNCATTATGCACAGAGACATGTTGTACATNGGGGGCTCNTGGACTGAATCCNAAGGNGAAGGCCGGATANCNGTAGAGAATCCAGCAACGGGAGATATAATTGGAAGTGTTCCAGAGGGTACTTTAGANGATGCAGATNCAGCCGTATTGGCTGCCAGAGAGGCTTTTGAAGNNTGGTCTAATTCTCCGATAGAAGAAAGAATCAGNGTNTTGAATTCCCTCTCAGAATCTTTCAAANNCCGNACCAATGAANTGGCTGAACTCATAACAAAAGAAGTTGGCACACCTATTGANTATTCGAAAATGGCCATGGTTGGCACTCCNCGTGTTGTNACNCGGTCATATGCAAAATTGCTTGANTCGTACAANTGGGAGGAGGAAGTACGAAANTCAACAATAGTCAGAGAGCCTATTGGTGTCTGTGCATTCATCACTCCNTGGAATTTNCCACTACACCANATAATTGGCAAGGTAGCTCCGGCTATTGCAGCAGGNTGCACGATGGTNCTAAAACCATCAAAAGAAGCTCCTCTTAATGCNTTNATACTNGCTGANATGCTCGANGAAATAGGTCTNCCGAAGGGTGTCTTCAACCTGGTAAGNGGGTATGGGTCCACGGTTGGNTCGCATCTGGCATCTCATCCAGAAGTNGACATGGTCTCATTTACAGGGTCTACAGCTGCTGGTGTGAGAGTTTCTNAAGCGGCGGCNGANAGTGTNAAACGAGTTACGCTTGAACTNGGAGGGAAGAGTGCGAANGTCGTCCTAGAAGATGGAAANGGCATCAGAGCGGCGAAGANCGCNATCGGTGCNTGCTTTGCAAACTCTGGNCAGACNTGCTCCGCACTAACTCGNCTTATCGTTCCAGAATCGATCTTGAAAGANATCATTCCAATCATAGCTGAGCGAGTTGACGGNTATAAGCCGGGNGATCCCATGGATCCCAAAACGAGATGCGGNCCGATGGTATCGGCNAANCAACAAGAGAGTGTACTTGGCTACATACGAAGCGGTATNGANGAGGGNGCTATTCTGGTAGCTGGTGGATCNGATNTNATCGAAGGNCTNGAATCNGGGTATTTCGTCANNCCCACNGCATTCATGAATGTTGAANCANATATGAAAATCTGGAAAGAGGANATTTTTGGNCCAGTGCTTTGTATTGCATCCTATTCCTCAGAGGATGAGGCTCTTTCCCTAGCGAATGACTCAGAATATGGGNTATCNGGAGGGGTTTGGTCAGAGGATACCGATCGCGCNATNGCATTCGCCAAGAAGATGNGGACTGGTCAAGTCAGTGTGAATGGTGGTCCGTTCAATATCAGNGCGCCCTTTGGAGGGTACAAAAAATCAGGTAATGGCCGGGAGCTTGGGATTCATGGTTTTGAAGAGTTCTTGGAAATCAAATCAATCCAGAAGCCCATCGAGTGATTGCTGGGGATGTGATGTTGCGTCACTTTGAGATGCAGTAAGGACAGTGCTCTCCAACGATGTAGTCGGCGGATTGCTGCTGATCTTGTGACAATGGTTCTCGGCATTTGAAGCACATTTCGACTTTGGACTCACGGAGATTGTGGTCAACGGCGACTCTCTGATCGAAGACGAAGCAATCACCATTCCAATGCGATTCGCCGTATTCTTGCAGATATGCGAGGATTCCCCCATCCAATTGGCGTACGTCCTCAAAACCAGCATTCAGCATAACGGCTGAAGCCTTCTCACATCGGATTCCACCTGTGCAATACATCACGAAGGTCTTCGATTTATACTCCTCAGGTAGTGTTTCTATGGCTTCGGGGAAGTTTCTGAAAGACTGGATATCCAGATCTATAGCGCCTTCGAATGAGCCTATGCGAGTCTCGTAATCGTTTCTCGTGTCTAGGATCACAATATCTTCGTCATCATCCAGCATGCGCTTAAACTCGGTTGGAGATATATGCGGGCCCGTGAAATCAGAGGGCCTGATATCGTCCAAGCCCAATGATATGATCTCCTTTTTCCGTTTGACCAGCATCCTCCTGAATGGTTGATAATCGGTATAGCTTATTTTCAGATCTATCCCTATGAATCGCTCATCCAATTCCAGATACTGGAGAAAGGCATCAACTGAGGGCTGGATGCCTGCGAGGAAGAAATTGATCCCATTTTGACTGAGAAGTATGGAGCCTTTGAGATCGAGTTTCAAGCACTGTTCGAGCATGGGGTCTCGGATATTGTCCCTATCTGGGAGATCGACGAACCGATATCCTGCAATGTTCACGATCGTATCCACGATTAACACCTCGATTCATTATCAAGCGAATGCATTCTTCATACTCNGCGAGTCGAAACTCAGTTATCGTTTAATCGACGTATTCGATGTCCTGGGAAGCGCACCATATGGGTGCGCTTACAGGATTGCATCTACTAGGCGTCCCCCCTGGTATCTCGACCCAATACTCGATTGATTCGACTTTTGCGGGATAATCCGTCGATATGCTGTGTGCCCCAGAAGATAACGCTGCTTCCAGCCTAGATGTGTCGTTATTGTCAGCTTCCTCTCCGCCGCTATCTGCTCTCGTACGCACAATATGCCCCTCGGCAACCAATCGCTCAATCTCATCTCCATCACCGATTGGATCAGTCATTGAGAATATCGCATGTGCATGAGAAGCGGAGTCGTCTTGCGAGGTGAACATGGGAAACATACGTCCCGTCGGAAAGTAATCCTGAAGGTAGATTTCCCTCATACCACCAGTAGCAAGTAATACGAAGATAGCCTTGCCGCGACTATCCTCTAGCAAAGGCCAGCCCTCATTCGCCAGAGCGTCACTGAGAGATGGATAATCCCCTTGGACATCTGCTGGAGTTATCGTCTTATTTCGAGGCCAGAATTGTGCTATCTCCGACTCTATCTCATCCAAGATTCCGGACATTTGCACTGTTGTTGTTATGCCAGTGCTCTGTTCTGGCCAATCTTTCGGTTCTATCCAAATGAAAGTAGTGTGGTGATTAGGATTGGTATCAGACCATTCGAGAAGCGTGTTCATGCAATTTTCAAAGGTAGGGCAAGTAGTGCCAGAGTCGTACTGGTTGTGATATACCCGGAGGCCGTTCCTGATATCCCACCACACATCAATCTCAAACTGCCTGACCCCGAGCTGTGAAGCCTGGACATCGAGCTCCTCGTGAGTGTACATGTACTCTCGGGTGGGAGAAACAAGCGGCTCGACGTGATACGAATTGTGAGTGCCTTTCATCTGTATGTGATTAATTCGCAAAGACCCTTCTGAATCTTGATTTTCGGAAGAATCCGATGTGCTCCCTGAATTATCGAGGCAACCGGAGAAGGGAGTTAACAGCATCATGAGGATGATTGTTGCAACTGGCAGGCTTGCCCTGAATGCCATTGAATCAGTCTCTGAGTCTCCGATGAAATTCATCTTCTGGTTTCCTCTATTGCCTTTCTCAGTATGAATTCGATATGTGAGTTAATTGATCTCATATCGTCCTTGGCCCAAATCTTGAGTTTGTCATGCAAGGACGGATCTAACCTGAGTAAGATCTTCTTCTTGTTCAAGAGTTCTCCCTCCTGTACTTCTCAGTATCAGTTTTCGACAGCGCTACTCACTGATACAAAGTGCCAGTGTTGACGACCGGTGTCGTATCAGTCTCAGAGCAAAGGACCACGAGTAGATTACTCACCATCGTGGCTTTCTTGTCTTCATCGAGCTCGATGATGCCTTTCGTACTGAGTTGCTCCAGGGCTAACTCGACCATGCCAACAGCACCGTCCACTATTTCACGGCGTGCGGCGACGACTGCGGCAGCCTGCTGGCGTCGCAGCATGGCCTGAGCAATTTCAGTAGAGTATGCAAGGTAGCTTATCCTGGCCTCCAAGACCTCTATTCCAGCCCGAGCAAGCCTTGCCTCGACAGATACCAGTAGTTCTTCTGCCACAGCATCTTGGTGACTTGACAGAGTGATTCCCCCGATATCCTTCTCNTCGATGGCATCGTAGGGATACTTCGTCGCCATCTCACGAAGAGCGGCTTCGCTCTGAATCTGGACGTAGTGATCGTAATTCTCAACCTCGAAAAGCGCCTCAGCGGCGTCGAAGACTCTCCAGACGACGACTGCTGCTATGTCTATTGGATTTGCATTGACATCATTCACCTTGAGTTTGTTTGACTCAAAGTTGTTTATTCTGAGAGATATCTTCGTCTTCTGGTATAGCGGATTGATGAAGAATTGGAAGCCCTCAGTCTTCAATGTGGCAGAGTATTTTCCGAAGAACTGCGCTACGACTGCCTCATTGGGATTGACGATAACATAGCTGTTGAACATAGCGAACCACAAAGGTANGGTGACAATTTGAACCGGTATAAGCCATGGAGAAATAAGGCCCATGACGAGGTTGGCNAGGCCGAGNGCGAGATGCATTAGCAAACCTAGGAATCCGTTAATCGCATATCCTTCGATATCACGATAAGTCGGTTCATTCTTACTCAGTTTGATTGATTCGGGCTTATCCGCCATAGTGGTTGGTCTGGATGTTGGGCATATAATGATATCATAAAGATATCAATTTTATATCATAAAGATAGGTCTAATTTTTCATTCTTAATCGCAAAGCAACCATAATGTTAGTTTCCGAAAGAATGAGGTATTATTCCTATTTGGGAGTTTTATGGAGCTAATTCTAGATTCTGCAGTGATTGAAGAAGTCGAGGAAATTGCATCTTGGGGCGTTCTTGATGGTGTTACAACGAATCCCACGTTAATCAGGAGGTCGGGCGGTAATTTCGAGGAGACGATTCGTTCCATAGCAACGATATGTTCGGGACCGATCAGTGCAGAGGTTACGGGGATGTCGTCACCAGAGATGGTGAAAGAAGGCCTCGATCTTAAATCGAAATTACCTGAAAATGTGATCATAAAAATACCCTGCACGCCCGAGGGGCTATCGGCTACCAGATCTCTTGCAGATCGAGGCATAGGTGTGAACGTCACACTCGTTTTTTCAGTTGCTCAGGCCCTGCTCGCTTCTAAGGCAGGTGCTTCCTATGTGTCTCCCTTCTTGGGAAGACTCGATGACAATGGGCAGGATGGGTTAAGTCTGATCAAAGATATCTCAGAAACATGGAAAAATCAAGGTATAACCGGATGTAAAATTCTCGCAGCTTCGATACGATCTGTNCATCATGTCGAAATGTGTGCAAAACTCGGTGCNCATGCGGCGACTATTCCATATGGCATATTCACCAAATTANTCGAGCATGANTTAACGAACACAGGTCTTGAGAAATTCCTAGAGGATTGGGAAGCTGTGAGATCAGAAGGGAGAGCCTGACTATTCCACCCCGATAGAGTGTAATGAACGGATGATGGACGCTGTAAAATCATCTTCTGTTCCATCATTTTTTATTGTCAGATCAGCGAGTTGCATTACCATCTCAAGCCCCCAGCCCCATTCTCTGGCTTCTCTTTCGTCGAAATTACCGTCATCAGANCTCAATCTGGAATTGATTCTCTCTCTTCTATGTGATTCAGATGCCTCGACTGCAATCACAATCATTCTTGGCTGGGACGACTGTAAACGTTCTAATTCCTCGATTTGCCTAAGACCATCAATNACTACGTGATTGTGTTNCACGGCCGCTTCGATGTCATTGAGTAGGCGTTCCATCACTATCGCTGGACCGAACTCATCCCTCATGTCTTGGGCAACGGACCCGATGTTCGAAGGAGTTGGTTCAAGGTTCCTAGAAGCGACTTCAGAACGGACTACGTCACCTAGTGAAANTAGCTTCCACCCCCTTTCTTCCAACACATGGCCGACGGCAGCCTTTCCAGACCCAGGCGGCCCAGACAATACGATGACCCTGTTCTCCGACACGTGGTGTGATTCAATAAGTCGTTATTGAGCATCGCGCCGATTAACGGCCTACCCATTCTGGTTCCTTTTTCGAAAGAAATGCTTCGACTCCTATTGAAGCATCTTCAGTGTCGAAGAGAGCTACAAACTCAGAACGCTCGGCCAGTATACCTTGGGACAAGGGGAGGTCCAATGCAGCTCTTATTGCTCGCTTTGCTACTTTGATCGTGTAGGGGGACTTGGAAGCGATATTGCGTGCGATTTCTAGTGTTGAGTCCCGTAGCTCTTCTGGTGAGACGACCTTGTTGACCAAGCCAATCTCCAATGCTCTTTGTGCTGAAACCATNTCTCCGGTGAGTACCATCTCAATGGCGGCCCCATATCCTACTAGACTGGTCAATCGCTGTGTTCCACCGCCCCCGGGGATGAGTCCGAGATTAATCTCTGGCTGACCAAATTTTGCTCGAGTCGAGGCGATCCTCATATCGCATGATAGGGCTAGTTCGGTTCCACCGCCGAGTGCAAAACCGTCGACCATCGCAATCGTTGGTTTAGATAGATTCCAGACGCCCTCCCAAGCATTTCTCTCAAAAAAGGGGCGGACATCTTCGGAACTTTGACCGGAGAACTCAGTTATATCCGCTCCTGCTGCAAAGGCAACGGGCTTAGGGCGGTCGACATTCTTTTCAGGTTCAGTNCCAGCGATTACTATCACTCTGGTCGAATCATCGGATTCAGCGCGCTCACAGAGGCCTATGAGCTCCTCGTGCATATCACGATTGAGCGCATTTAGCCGATTAGGACGATTGAGCGACCATATCTCGATGTACCCTCCCTCTGGAAAGGATGGAGTTTCAATCCTGTCTACAGTCACGAGGTGTCCGGTCATGGCTCTACGTGAGGTTACTTGCTGTTCAACCTCACCACTCTAGTTGGCTCACATAGAGGGCGGTGGTGGAGGCGGCATATCCGGGGGCGGGGGCGGAATATTGGAGTCTGAGTTCGGATCTTTGTGTTCAGCATCCTCTTCCATTGTTTCTTCATCCATGGTTGATCTTGATGAATTGAAAGCAATTCTCCTGGTTATCCTAAGGATTCTCCTATCATCGATTCGGACAAGGCTTGAGGCGCTCGCCTCATCTTCTCGTTTGCCATCCCCGTATTCGAGAATCTGTAACCCGTGCTGAGTGCCCTCAATCAATTCATGCAATCCTTCGCCGTCTTCGGTACTAGCCCATTCACGTAATCGCTTATTGCGCATGGATGCCAATGACATACGACGTTCGCGTGCGATTCTCTCTCTAATTTCCGTGCGACGTTCGCGTCGATTTTCAACGAATTGCTCAACTTCATCTTCAAATTCCATCTGAGCATCACTCGAAACAGCGTATTTCTCGGCAATCTTTGCTGAGTCTTTCGTTGATTCTGGATTTGTATTGTTGACAACGGGCGTATCCTCTCGAGGGACTGTGGCTACAGGTGGTTCAGGAGTCTGTGGCGGCGGTGAATCGCTCTTGATTTCGACGGTCTTCGCTACAGGTGCAGGTTTGATTGCTGCAATTGGTGCAATAATCTTCGGAGCGGGCCTTCCCGTGAACATGAGTATCGAGAGCAGTGCTAGCAAGGTGGTGGCTCCTGCCAAACGAGCAATTGGAGTCACCGCCCCTTGTAGAATCAAAAATGCGGGCGTTCCCAACAGAAACATCGACCAGACGATGAGCCTCGAGACTGACACCATATGAGGGGCGGTTGATGTTGCCTGACTTCACATTGACGGAAAGTTGAGTTTCTCAACCATCATCTTCAGGGCCATTGTCCTATGAGACAGAGCGGTCTTTTCTAACAAGGTCATTTCGGAGAATGTCCGGCCATCGCCTGCTTCGGGAATGAATATTGGATCGTATCCAAAACCAGAATCCCCTCTCGATTCTAACGATATTCTTCCCTTACAGTGTCCTTGTACTGAGTGAATCCTTTCTCCGTCCCAGAATGAAATTGATGAGATATATCGTGCTGATTTATCTTTATTTTCTTCGAGCAACTTTACTATTCCCTCGATGCCGACTGTAGAATGAACATACGAAGAATAGACTCCTGGAAATCCTCCTAGTGCATCGACGAATAGCCCAGAATCCTCCACCATAAGCCAGTTGCCATTCAGTTCATCTTCTACCAAATCTAATACTTGCATTATTTTGGAATGTGCGACGTGGGCGCAATTTTCTCCTTGTGGCTCTACCACGGAAATACTAGAAGAAATTTCTTTCAGGGATCTTATTTTGATTTGTAGTTCAGACATAGCTTGGGAGGCTTCGTCTAACTTGTGTTCATTACCAGTGTGAAAGAATATCTGTTCTGGTTTTTTCCTAAGCATGGTATCTCACCCTCCCACGTATAGCCTCAAATCGGTCTACAACTGCACGTGCATCGAAATTATCCGATTTTGAATTATCGAGATAGCCCTCCAGAACTCTTTCCATAGATTCTGACCTATCGACATGATGCGCGGAAAGACATTCGTGAAGAGAATGCAGGTCGAGGCCGAAATGTTCCATCTCGGCCACTAGACGNCCAAGGCCATAGTCGATNAGAATCACATCATCGTCAGACCANATGGCATTCAATGTGGTTACGTCACCATGCGATATNCCAGTTGAATGGATTTCCCGGATGGCCTGGCCGAGTTTATACTCGACTTGATGATCAGAATCCTCTTGGAGAACTTGAGCAAGACTCCGTCCCTCTATCCTACTCATCATTATCCATCCCTCCTCTGGGTCGATTCCAAATAAAATCGGAGATTTGACCCCATTTTCACAAAGACGGGTAAGAATTCTAGCTTCGGCGAATATCCTTTGGCGTGAAAGATTCCTTTCGAGAACGGGGTGTCGGTATCCTCTTGGAATTCTTCGCTTTAGTACAGCATCTCTTCCGATCCATGTGCCTGAAATGACCTCAGCTTCAGCNCCCAGATGAATAGTTTCTAGGGCGATCCATGGCAGCCACTCGTCNCCGNCCATATGGGTTCCACATTAGATGGCTTGAAAGGTATTGCAGTCAGTAGGGGTTCTGTCGAGATGGTCCTGAAATTGCCGCCGTTACCCCAGAGGAAAAATCTGGTTCANACTCTATNGATGGATAGTGATGAGTTAGAGATTGAGGCAAATAGGCTCATGGAACGCATAGGGCAAAAAATGAGATGGAGTCTTGACGCCTGTCGAACAATTGCGCCGTTGACGTTGAAAATCAATCGCCTGAAGAAAGAGAAGGACGTGATTCTGATTGCGCATACGTATCAAACACCCGACATCGTCTATGGGGTTGCAGATGCTGTTGGAGATAGCTACACACTCTCGAAAATAGCCAGAGATGCTCCTCAATCAGTCATACTATTCTCGAGTGTACGATTCATGGCGGAGACGGCTAAAATTCTCAGTCCTAGTAAGACGGTTCTTCACCCATCTCCAGAAGCTGGTTGTTCGCTATCAGAAGGAATCGACGCAGATGATGTTCGCAAGCTTAGAGCACTACATCCAGGCGTGCCCGTGGCTTGTTACATCAATACAACTGCGGCTGTTAAGGCTGAGTGTGATGTTTGTGTCACCAGCAGCAATTATCTTTCAATCGCAGAAAATCTTCCCGGTGACGAGTTAATTTTCGTTCCAGACAGGCTCATGGGCCAACATCTGAGGAAGCATCTTGAGGGGAAGAAAACCGTCTATCTGCATGAGGCGGATTGCGAGGTTCATGCAGCATTCAACACGACTAGCATCCAGCGTCAGAGAAGAGAGGCGCGGAAGAGGGGGATTGAGTTGCGAGTACTGGCCCATCCGGAGTGTGATGCCGATGTGCTGGCTGCAAGTGATTTTGTTGGGAGTTCGGAAAGGATACTCATTGAAGCAAAGCGAATTGCATCTGAAGAAGAGGCTGCNGTGATGATGATTACTGAATGCGGCACAGCAGAGCGGGCCATGGCTGAATCAGAAAAGCCGATTGAACTGATGGGTACTTGTTCGATGTGCAGACACATGAAGAAAACTCATCTGGAAGACATCCTTCAGGCGATTGAATCTCCGAGGGGAGATCAAATCGTTGAGATAGGGGACGATGTAATAGGCAGAGCTCGAGACTGCCTCAATCAAATGTTCGAGCTTGCTGAATCTTGAGGAAGTTTGCTCTCTGATGCNGCTTGGACGGTCCAGACCATCAGAAGTGGGGCGAGTATAACCACCGCAGCTTGGAGAAGTATGGACGAATATGGCTCAAACGGATCTTCTAAATTGTATACTTCGAGTATAGTGTTCCCATCTTCATCAGTGACAAGCCATGCAGCACCGATAGAAACAATTCTTGGATCTTCGTGAAATGCCTCTGAACCACTTGTAAGTGGAACTGAAATCTTTTCACTCCTATCGTAGAGATATACGTCATTTAAGTTGCTATTAGTGTCTTGATTGTTCGGATCGAAGGCTGTGATTTGAGTGAAAACTATCCTATCAGCTGTCAGATGTGGGCTCCATGCATCCCAAGCTGGTTCTGATATAATGGCAGAATTTCCAGCTACTCTATCGACGAGGACAACGCGTCGTATCTGACCGACGTCCACGACTGCTGCAATGGATGTTCCATCCGCTGATATCTCAGTGATTGTCCCGTTAACTGGGTCGACGAAGATTTCTGCATCTATTAGTCCAGATTCTGTTTCATCACTAGCAGAGGCATTNACGAAGATGTTCTGTCTCGTCTCCGATGATACTGAGAATATGCCTAACTTTGGGCCTTCAGTTCCATTGATTGCCCATATTACCGTATCGCCATATGCGGCAAGTGCAGTTGCGCCAGCCGCATCCGNTATCTTCGCAAGTTCTAATCCTGAGGGNTACAGAATCGATATNCCCTCGTTGTTCAATATGGCAGCATAAGAAGTGCCATCCACCATTGTACCGATCGCAAGCTCCTGTATTCTCGTTTCCACATCATTCCTATATTGTGGTGAAATCGTACCGAAGGAAGTATCGATTACGAACCAGTCGAATCTGAAACCTGCATAAATTGCCATATTATCTTCGGATATTTCGACAGATGGGGTAATTGCCCATGGAGCACCTCCAACCACGAATGACTCAGTTGTGCTTAGGTTCCATGCCGTGATCGTGGGTGCCTCATCTGGTGTTTCATTGACTGCGATCATCCACTCCCCCTCTCCTGTTGCCTCTGATGGGAATTCGACGCCTTCCAAGGGGAATGATTGGTGTGTGGCATCATAGACGAGTATGGTCGTCGTCAAGAAGAGGACTGCAACTATGGCAGCCGAAGTCTGCTTCCTAGAAGCCTGCCGATAAGGTCTCAAGGCTCTTGAGATAATTCTTCTTGCCTTCTTCACAGCTAGTTTCGGGTTATCTATCAATAGGGCAAATCGTCTTCCTATCAAACGCTCATCAAAGGCTCCCCAGACNCCTTTTCTGGTTTTATCTGCGAGGGCCACTGCAAGATGTGCAATTATTACGCCCCCGAGTATATCTGCAATCCAATGGATGCCAAGGTACACGATCGTGAAGCTTGTTACGAGGATGAATACGCCGAGTAGTTTCGTAAATCTATTCCACCTCCCATCATCATCCCATCTGATAAAAGCCAGCCAGATAGCAACAGGCATTCCAACATGGAGGCTTGGCATCCCATTGGTAAACGGATCAATACCTGCGAACCAGTTCCTAATCTCTGGAGTTAGGTCGTAGGCTAATGTTTCCATACCGGGTATTACATCGCCTGTGACTCGTACGTTCAGGAAGAGATAGAATGGCACGGCTAANATGTAGACATAGAACATTGTCAGCGATACCCTATCTGCCATGTATCTGTCATCAGCGTAAATCGGATAAATGAAAGATGAGAATATTGCAGTCATATATCCCATTACATAGAAGTGGGTGAGTCCCACAGTAAGAAATTCGGACTGAAAGGCATCCTGAACCCAGAGNACAACATCGCCCTCGATAGCATAAATATACGGGGTGATTTCGATTCTTGTGCTAGCCATAAGAGCCCTGTCTATTTGGTCAAGCGGGTCTTTCCAAAGATACACAGAGAAGACGATGACCATGTGGAACCAATATCTTCGGAACATGTCCACGTAAGCGCTCCATGAGTGACGGATGAATCTCGGTCTAAGCAACGGCATCAATGCGATACTACAGAGTATTGCTGCAGTGACCCAAGTGAGATAGATGCCCGTCTGCGCCATGTTACGAGCCTATGTGCCCGTGTCCACATCATGAATGGAACCCCTGTGAGGAGGTTTTAGCGAATATTGACGGGTGTTCTCTCTGTTGCTTCGACCACTTGCATGACTTTGTCGACTACATTGACGAAGGATCTTGCTGTTGGCCCCTCAGGATCTGCGATAATTCGATGTACTCCATCATCACCGCCCCTGACGACTCCTGGATCAAAGGGGATCTTGCCCAGAAAGGGGACTTCCAAATCCTTAGCTGCTTTCTCCCCTCCACCGGATTTNAAAACATCCAGAACGGTTTCCCATCTCCCGTTTTCGTCGGTTTCTAACTCCAAGGTTAAACCACCTGGTGCGTCTATTGAAACAGATGANCCAGCCGGTGCAGATCCTGTCAATGTATACCCGCTCATATTTTCTACGACGCCTATTACTGGAAGAGAGACTGTCTTGGCGAAATTAATCGACTTTCGACTATCGAGTAAAGCAACTTCCTGAGGGGTCGTTACGATTACGACTCCATCTATTCCCGGAAGACTCTGTGAGACAGTGAGTGGTTCGTCACTGGTCCCAGGTGGGAAATCGATGATTAGCGCATCCAATTTACCCCATGCTACATCTCCTATGAATTGCTGAATAGCACCGAGTTTGATCGGCCCCCTCCATATGACTGGCTTGTCAGGATCCTCGATGAGGAATGCCATTGAAATGACTTTGATTCCCTCGGGGCCGATCGCTGGGAATATCTGGCCCTCCTCGACGTGTAGCTCGGCTTCTTCAAGTGCCAGCATCTTGGGAATATTTGGGCCGGTTATATCGATATCCATGATTCCAACTGACATTCCTCTACGTGCGAGAGTGAGGGCTAAGCCGGCAGAAACGGTGGATTTTCCAACGCCACCTTTGCCTGAAAGNACCATTATCTTGTGTTTAATCGACTTATCCATCTCTTCCATTCGCATCTTCCGACGCATCTGAGCGTATGCCTGCTCCATTTGTGCAGCCTGTTCATTTGTAGCAGCAGTCTTCTCATTATCCTGGGGTTTATCACCAGTGTGATACGAAACGGGGCCCTCTGCCATGCTTGCCCACATCAACACCGATACTTCAAACTGAGTCTGCCTGTGTATGGTTAATCTATACGTGATATTCAAGTATCTTATGTCCTGTTATTGAGGATATGAAGTTACTTTTCGTCTGCGTGGGAAATACGTGCAGGAGTCAGATGGCNGAATCGATCGCAAGATATCATGGCCANGAGGCATATTCGGGAGGCACGGAACCTGGGAACAGTGTCTCTGGAAATGCGATAGAGGCACTTGTCGAAGGAGGATACTCCCCGGAAGGCCTTATCCCAAAATCAATTGATCTCGTTTACCCAAGTGATTACGATATGATAATCAGTATGGGATGTGGTGTTTCATGTCCAAACATACCTATCGACGAAGACTGGGAGTTGGAAGATCCGGTTGGTCAGAATCTCGAAGTCTTCAGAAGCACCAGAGACGAAATTCTGCTTCGAATCTCAAAAATTGCTGNTGACCTCTCGACCGACGCATAGAAAAGGCAAGTTCCGGACACTCGCCTCACTGCGAGCGTAGTGTAGTGGTTATCACCCCACGTTGCCAACGTGGGAACCCGGGTTCAAATCCCGGCGCTCGCACCATCTATTCAATCGATTCATCAGAGATGAAAACTCTGATTATCGCCCCGATTGCACCCATTGTCAGTATCGCTGCAACTACAACTGCCAGTATGTCGGCATTGCTTCCCAGCCAACTAGCAGAATCTGATGATTCCTCCCTAACAAGTGTGATTTGATGGTCTTGTTCTCCAAGAGGGGTCATAGATTGGTAGATATCAGTCGCTCTGATTCTTATTTCCATAGTTCCCGGTTCCAGAGAAGATCTTGCATTGAATTCAAGGGAGTACACTCCGTCCCCTGCAATGCTATCTCCATTGATGCCATTGTCATTCATGTTCAACCATGATTCCGATGACCCGATCGGAGCCAAGCGACCTATCTTCGTCTGAACGACGGAAACTCCATCTGGGTCGGACACGCTTACCTCCAAGACATGTCGGATGGGTTCCCCTGAAATTGGTAAAACTACGGAATCAAGATATTCTTCCCCTGTGGTCTGCGAATCCCCCCTGATTAGTATAGAGGTGGAAATCATGGGCGGTTCATTCAGTACGATGAATGAGACGTCATCGCCCAATACGCCAGTATGTATCGTTCTTGCTCCGAATGAGTCTTCAAGTACGACCGGGAAAACCACCTTTCCTGGGCTCACTCCAATTGGCATTATGGCGCTGCCTGACCATGTATCTCCACTCAATTCAAGCATCACCTTATCACCGCCATATGACTGTAAATCTATGCTAACACTCGCAATTCCATGCATATCCGTTGCATCAACCGAGATAGAGAACTCTTCACCTCGGAATAGTCGATTTGGTGCCCTATCGACCTCTATGACCCTGGGTCCTGGGTTAGTGATATTCAGTATGACATTCTCAGAGATTGTCGCCCAAATATCCTGCACGTAGATAGTGGCTTCCATGGCCCCATAGAATAGTCCCGAGGAGTTTACTTGGATAGTCCAGATATCGTCATGGACCACAAGGTCGCCTGAGAGGCCCGAGTCTGAAAGCTCCAACATCCCCCAATCCTCGCCATGGAGATCTATCATGACCGAAACTACGTCGGTATCCGGATCCACAACGGTAACTTCGAGATGCACATTACCCCCTTCGCCACGCCATATCCCCTCCCTGTAAGCAACGCCTGTAATCTCGGGGAGGGTGTTCTCAGCAGCAGTGATCACGGATGGCCTGAGCACCCTGTCAACTGTCTGAGTTTCTCTGAATATCGATGGGTCTTCGTCCTCTAGAATAGGCAATGACATCGTACGCTCACAATAGATCAGCAATCCTGCTAAGATTCCTTCGTTAACTGTGGAACCAATTGCTTGTCCTCCTCCTGGATATGTTCCAATCCATTCTGCTGACTTGACCTCATGGCCATCGATATCTGCAATCGAGGTGTTTTGTACTTCAACGGCCATGGAAAATCGGCCATCATGCACCAAATCTATTCTATCACCCTGAATTAGCACATCAGGCACCAGCCCAGACTCTCTAGTCACATTTGAAGAAAGAATAGAAACGGCCTCTGGAGGCACTGGGCTGAGAATTCTTGGAGACTCCGGGGGATATTCATTGTTGACTTCTCCATTATCCTCCACATAGCGATATCTCACTACTGGAGATTCCCAGTCGATATATGGAGACGTGTAAAGATACGTAAGATTGTGATCGGAATAAAGCTCCTGACCAGGAACGGTGAATGCGGATCCTGAGACATTGAACCAGTATTCATCACGAATAACAATCACATCGTGATCAACTCCAGAAGAGTTGGTCTGCACACCTGTATCCACGATTTGCCTGACTGATCCAAATGTTCCGGAGGCGGTACCAGAATAAATTCCATCGAGAATGAATGTATCAGCGATGATTACACCGTCTAACTGTTCATTGTAAATCTCTTCAATAGTCCCATTTACCTCGATCTGGATGCCATTCTCATCCTCAATCAAGACGTCAAAATCGCCTTCTCCCCTGAATCTCTGATGTTGCTCGACACGCTGATCTCCTTCCCAACGTTCTCTCAGTATGAACTCGTCAAGTTGGAAGTTTATTCTATCCGAGTCGAATTCAATCAGTGCGGTAGCCATTGCCTCAATCCAGATGTCTTGGAAGACTCGTTCGCCATCTACATCGGTGGTTTCGTACCTCAATAGNGATATTTCGCCCGATANATCGAGTGATCCCTCTTCATTTGAATTCAGAACTAATGAGCCGTTTGCCTCGAGTTCTAGATGCTCCGTAACTATGCCATTTTCTAGTGTTCTTGTGAATTTGGCTTCTCTAACTGTGCCATCGACCGATATACCNTCCAATCCATCATAGAGGATCATTCGTATTGTTCCTGAACCTTCTAGTTGAAACTCNTGTCTGGAAAGGTCAGTTCCATTCCAAGACTCGTTCAACCACGCTCTATGAATATCTAAGTTGACATCGATCTCCCTATCTTGATCGTTGANCATCAATCGTATGGTCCCGTTTCCAAGCTCGTTNGCTTCTAGATTCAAATCTGAGCGCTGCTGCCACCCCCTTCCAGTTACAGATATTGCAGTTTCATCAGCTCCGGAAGTTAACGACCAAGTTGTTTCTCTGGTGATTTCGTGGTCCATCACCGGCTGATTCCACATGGTGACTTCGAACGACCTCTCACAAGATGCTTCGGTTGTTTCGACCGAGATGGAAATAATGTCTCCAAANGACGGAGTGTGAGACATCTGTATGTCTATCGCCCCTCCTGCAGTGAGGGAGGAATGCGTTCCAACCTGGATTCCAGCGATATTTAGATGGGTTGCAATTACATCTACGTTAGTAGGATCCACTGCAAGGGGGAACGATGGATAGAATTGAACTCTGTAAGCATGTTGGGTTTGTTCCCCAGAATCGCTCCAAAAGGTTCCCCAATCTGCATGTATGACACATTCTCTGGAGNCGNGNTCGTTATCTTCTTGCTGTGCTACCGCAATTGATGAGAAGGCGAGTGATGCTGTTAGCNCNGCCAGGACGAANGCNTCGNCCTTCCGAGTTGCCATGTTNCCTTTGNCTNCTTTTTTCGTATAACAGGCTGTGGGCGTATTGNCTCAAAACANTGGCTCATCCCANTCGTCTTCTTCNCCGGCTTTCTCTCTCCANACNGTCTGNGGGACATCTTCGTANAGNCCNGCATATGGATCTTCATCCTCNTCATCTTTGGATCCNCTTCCAACATACTGGCTTGCNTTNGACTTGAATTTCCAGTAGTGTATTCTCCACTCCCTTCCATCCCAGAGTGTGGTCTCCTCTGATTCAGTAGTCAGNAGATCGTAATCTTGAAGCTGATAAAACAGGTTTCTATCGTTCGGCTCCAANGCATTNTCNATAATTCGNTTNGAGAACCCAAAGAANCCAAGTGCATGTTCAGCNATCGATTCGGCGACACTTACCTCCATGTCCATATCGACACGNTTACGAATTGCTTGGGTCAGATCTTGGAGTGTTAGGCCCATGTGTCGTCACCTGCGCAACCCANCGACATNGGGTTCGTTATTTCAACATGGTTCGCGTAAGCGTCGAATACCGGTTGCCACACGGAGCAATTATGGCGGCATCGGCGAGANTCGGTTTTCTCGGTCTCGAAGAGGACTGGTCNCAAGTTCCTGATGTCTCTGTTATCCANNTACCATTCGAAATGACAGTGAGTTANGGAACTGGNACCTCNATGGGNCCTTCAGCAACNTTAGAAGCNTCTTCNCAAGTAGANNCNTACTCNGATTATCTTGCAGATGATTTACCGGCNGGCATGAACATTAGAACNNTAGATGCATGGGAATTTGAAGGTCCGACTNTGATTTCTCATCTTGANTCGATACANNGNCATATCGAACAGGGAATNACCCATGGCGANTTTCCAATNNTGCTTGGAGGGGAGCATGGGCTTCTTCTNCCNGCGCTNAAGGCCTGTGTCNCAGGAGGNGTTTTGGAATCNNTGAATGACCTCACCTTAGTTCAGATAGANGCTCACGCCGATCTTCGTGATGANCTAAANGGTGAGCGTTTTAGTCATGGAACNGTAGTCAGAAGATGTCTTGATGANGGNCTCAGTCNTGCTATTCAAATTGGAATNCGAGCATATTCCTCAGATGAGGCTCNCATGATAGAATCGGATGATAGGATCATTGCATGGCGGGCTAGGGAAATTCAAGAAGATGAGCAGNCTGTCNTTTCTATTCTTGATTGCTTGANGAACATAAGNGGTCCCGTTTGGCTGAGTATAGATGTTGATGCTCTNGATNCTTCGATTGTACCTGGAACTGGAACNCCGGTACCCGGCGGGCTTGACTACTGGCTTGTGAATCGTATCATAGAGGGCGTATTNGAGGGAGGTGGGCGTGTTATCGGTGCCGATATATCAGAGATTGCTCCAGACGAATATGGAATAACGCAATTTACAGCTGCCAGTCTTGCTACCACGGTTCTCGCCTGTCATGCAAAGACGAAGCGGGAGGTTTGAAGCATGTTCATGGTCGAAAGGGAAGTCCCTTCTCCAGAAGTTTTCCTCATGATCAGAAAAGCAGCAGGAATGGGGCCTAGATCAATGGAAGGTGCAATCAGGGGGCTGGGGAGAGAGTTGTGCTCAGTGGTTCTAAAGCTTGAAGAAAACGAAAAAATTGTTGGAATGGGGCGAATTGTGGGGGATGGTGGGACTGTATTCCATATCTGCGACATGGCTGTTATTCCTGATTTCCAAAGACAGGGCGGAGGTACGATGGTNATGAATGAGTTAATGCGTTACATCGAGGAAGANGCNCCNCCGAACACNTACATCAATCTCCTAGCAGATGTGAGTGGTTTCTACGAACGCTGGGGTTTCAAACCATCTCGTCCATCCTCCACNGGCATGCATCTGAAGAGCGATTCTAAGTGAANAGNGTCGTTTGNTTCAATANTGAGCANTAGGAAGGNTTNCGNATGGCAGANGAGGCNNTTACGCTNGACGTGGGCGGNATGACCTGCGATGGCTGCGCCGGAAGNGTTCGTAGCGCGNTCGAAGNCGTATCCGGAGTCNTATCNGCTGTGGTATCTCATGAGTCNNGCTCAGCTATCGTTTCACACTCCGGAGTNCCTCGGNGTTTGATGGCCGACGCTGTCCGCGNAATCGGCTATACCGTGGATGGCCTTGGAGAAGAATTCCATTGGCGAGATGGNAGTGTNTGGAAACAGTCAGCACACAANNCCAAGTGGTGCTTGATTGGCTGTAGNATTGGTGATTTTGGAACNATTGCNGCTTTCCAANTTATTCCTTATCTTGATGCACTTGGCTGGTCCGCAATGTCGATTATGATGCTTGCAATGTTCAATGGGATCATGACCTCAATAGCACTTGAGACCTACATCTTAATCAAACAGATGGGGGGAATTAGAGAAGCATTCAGAGTAGCTATTGGGATGTCTCTTATTTCGATGATAGCAATGGAATCTTCGATGAATGCTACNGATCTTCTAATNATGGGNGANCCTTCATTGACATGGTGGGTAATTCCGATTATGTTGTTNGTAGGATTCATTACTCCATGGCCATACAACTATTGGCGTCTAAAGAAATACGGTTTGGCATGTCATTGATTCGGGCCATCTTTTAGTNAGTCATACATGCAAATGATTCTAGNTGTAAGNCCCCATAGCGGCGCCATGCGCCGCTGGGTTACCGCATTCGTTGTGGGGTCAATGCTCGCAGTTTCTGCTGCGCCCGTGGCAACTGCGCAGTTTGGTCAGCCCGACATTGTCCAGGAGCACTGGTATCATTCCTATGCAACACTGACATTGGACCTCAATGAATGGGCGGATGATTACCCGGAAATAGTCAATCTATTCAGNATAGGAAAAACGGAGTTAGGAAGAGAAATATGGATGTTGCAGATCTCTGATTGGAGCATGGAAACCAAACCAGATGGAACGGCNAAAGATGTGGCATATATTGATGGGGGNCATCATGGAAACGAGCATCTTGGAACTGAATTGGCTTTCCTTGTTGCAGAATACTATATCGAGGGTTGGGGCAATGAAGAGCAGGATGTAATCGACGTTTTGACCAATACGGAATTGCATATCGTGATTATGCTAAACGCAGATGGCAATGACTTCGATACTAGATGGAATGTGAATCAAGTGGATCTGAATAGGAATTACGACCATTATTGGAATACCTGTCCAACGACTCAGCCGGGGAGTAGTGCGTTTAGTGAATCTGAAACTCTCGCGAATTCGATATACATGAATGATGTTGTGCCACATGCTGATTTGTACATCACCATGCACACGGGTGTGTGGATCATGCTCTACCCTTGGGGTAAATGGCCAGACCAACCTTCGGATTGGGAGATGTATCATTTCATCAAAGATGAAATTAATACCAATATTTCTGATATACCCATCCGAAATGCCAATCAGGGATTGTATCCGAACTGCGGTACAAGCAGGGATTACGGGTATGGGGTGATGGGGTATCCTACGTTTACCTTTGAGACAGACGATGAGCAATTTCTTCTTGGTACGGTAGAGGCCCTCTCAGATAGATTGGAAGAGGAGCTTGATGTTATGCGATATCTGATTCAGAATATTTGGTTCTGGCGTGCTCGCTTGGTTGTAGAGGAGATTGAAATCAACGGAGGGGAGGTGAAATCCCATATTGTTAACTTAGGGCACGCCAGTACATCCAATGCAACACTTCAGTACATCAGTTCCAATGGAGATTTATTGTGGAATTCGTCAAGCTTCGGTGTCAACGCGACTAATGAGACAAATGTGACCTTCGGTAGCGGAGGTCTTGCTATCGTAGACGGGGGATCTTGGAGCATAAGTTATCAGAAGAGAGTGATTGATGCTTCGATGTGGGTAGATGAGGTAGTTGACGAAGATGTAGTAGACTGGACTGGCAAGGATTCCAGTGGTTTTCTTCCAACTCCCTCGGTATTTGTCTTATTCATCGCCTTCGCTCTTGCTGCTATTGGTGGAAGAAATAGCAGATTGGAATGATAATTTGNATCTCTAGATGGTTGATTATCATTTCAAAGTTAATGTTTCTAAGCAATTATTTGTATATCATTACAAAACCGATAGATTTAGTGATATTGTGAATTGGTCAAATNTTGAATTCAATGAAGCCTGCGAACAACTACTGATACCTCTTTTCCAAGGTGTTACTCGAGCACCCAACAATGCACTATCTGGTCTTGGACGTAGTCAAAGAAATCTAGTCAGAGAAGCCATCTCTTCGGATGATTTTGAGGGCAAGGAAGGAGAAAATATGGTTGTGTGGACGCCGGGATGCAGAGTTATGCTTGTCGGAATGGGTGAGAAGAGAGAGGTTGACCATGATCTTGCACGGATGACCGGNGCTCGTGTAATGGGCTCACTTTCAAAGAAAAACGGACTATCCGTATGTGTTAGATTCACTTCGGGTTGGTCCGGTGGTCATATGGTAGATTTTGCAGAAGGCATGATGCTGCGAGACTATGAATTCATTGAACATCAAGATATTGGAGAAGATCATATCCTGGCTCCTTGGTCGATCCAATTCCAAGCCAGTGCCAGATATCAAGATCAGCTCAAGGATGGTCTTTCCAAGTCACATGCTTTGGTCAAGGGAGTGCANCTAGCACGTGACCTTGGTAATGAGCCAGCTAACGTTCTATACCCGATGGAATACGCCCATAGAGCACAAAAATGGGCAGAGGACAAAGAAAATGTTGTAGTTGAGGTATACGACTGGGATAAGCTCAACGAATTAGGCATGGGGGGATTGATCAATGTGGGCAAAGGGAGTGATAGGAANCCCTGCATGGTCCTCTTCACCCTCAATCCTGATGCAGACAAGGATATTCGTCGGCCATGCATCGTAGGGAAGGGGATAACTTTCGATACAGGGGGTATTTCCATCAAACCAACTAGCGGCATGTGGGACATGAAATACGATATGTGTGGTGCTGCTACTGTTTTCGGTCTGATGGAGGCTCTGTACTCNACCGGCTACGATCGTAGAGTAAACGGAATAGCGTGTTTGGCAGAGAATATGCCCGGATCTGGAGCATATAGGCCTGGAGACGTATTCAAGACATATTCTGGAAAGACTGTGGAGGTCTTCAGTACAGACGCCGAAGGCAGGAATGTTTTGGCTGATGGGCTCTGCAAGGCAGGAGAGTTCGATCCTGAATTTATTGTAGATTTAGCAACCCTCACAGGTGCAGTAGTGGTCGCTTTAGGCAATCAGATAACAGGAATGTGGGGTAATGATTCTGCACTTTTGAAGAGGGTCGAATCGGCTGCCTCATTATCTGGAGAACCAGTCTGGGAAATGCCTCTGAATGATCAATTCAAGAGGTATATGACTGATTCAGCATTCGCGGACATAAGAAATGGTTCAATTGGAGGAAGGGCCGGTTCATCTAATGGCGCGGCGGCTTTCTTGGANTTCTTCGTCCCATCTAGAGAAGAGAATGGTNNCTCTTCGAAAATACCGTGGGTNCATTTGGATATTGCAGGAACTGCATGGGGCCCNGGTTCCAAGGCTCGGACGGAGCGTGAGAATCCATTCTTCCAGTTTGGTACATCGGGAGTGCATGTAAGGACCCTGCATCGTCTTATCACAAGCGATGACCGTTGAAAATGGTTGAAAACCTGGATATTTGATAGATTCTGCATTATATCCGGGCATGTTCTATACGTTGAACGGAGTTTTGCAGNATACATGAATGGGTCGTTCAGGGTGTTTATTGCTTGCCTGCTGACAGTAGTAGTTNTTTCANCGAGTGTCGCCGCTCAAGACGCTGANGAGAGTGTGGAAGAAGAGTCCAACATAATCATCGATTATGTTCTTCCGCTCTCTTTNGCNTATATCATGTTCTCACTAGGGCTGGGTTTGAAANTATCTGACTTTGGTCTTATTTTGAGTGAGCCGAAGGCATTTGCAGTNGGATTGGGGAANCAGATGGTTGTCCTGCCGATAGCAGGATTCGGCATAGCAAGCATCTTCGATTTATCTGGCGAGATGGCTGTCGGCCTAATGATTCTAGCTTGTTGTCCAGGAGGTGTGACATCCAATATTCTGACAAAACTAGCAGGGGGCGACACTGCTCTATCGATTTCATATACCGCAGTTGTAAGTGTTGTATCCGTAATCACACTTCCACTCATAGTTGGTCTCTCAATGGATCATTTCATGGGCACTGCATCGCCAAATATCGAAATCTTCGAGTTGGGAGTAACGATGTTTCTTCTGACTACTGTTCCTGTGATGATTGGCATGTTAATACGCAGATATTCAGAGACCGCTGCTGACGGTATTGAACCATTAATCGGAAAAATCGCGGCTGTTCTTTTCATCATAATCGTCATTGCGGCTATTGCAAGCGAATTTGATACGCTGATGGAAAATATTGGGACGCTTGGTCCNGCAGTTGTTATACTCAACATTCTGATGCTTGGAATAGGTTGGAAGAGTGCAACGGTTCTTGATCTGGAAAATAATCAGGCAACAACTGTTTCGATAGAGAGCGGCATACAGAATGCAACCGTGGGCATTACAGTAGGGGGCCTTGTGCTGGCTCCCGAGGCAGGTGCAACTCTATCTGTACTGAGTCTTCCATCAGGAGTCTATGGCGTTCTGATGTACTTCGTCATAGCACCGTTCCTCTATTGGAGGATTGGTATGTCGAAGATGTGATTCAATCCTCGTCTTCAACGACTTCGAAATCCGCTTCGTGGACTCCATCATCTGATTCATCTTCTTGATTGTCTTCTTCCATATCCTTGGCTGCAGCTTCGTATATTTTGATGGAAAGAGCCTGCATGAGTCCTTCCAGCTCGCTTATCTTGGACTGTACTCCGGCTTCATCGATTTCATCCACATCAATTGGAGTATCTCCATCCATGACCATTGATTCAAGTTCATTCAACTTCTCCAAAACTGGTTCTGTATCATCTTCCTCGAGCTTATCACCGGCTTCTTCGATAGTCTTTCGAGTTTGATATACTATGCTCTCAGCCTGGTTCTTTAGTTCAACTCGTGCCTTCCTCTTACGATCCTCATCGGCAAATTCTTCAGCCTCTGCAATCTTAGATTTAATCTCGTCTTCACTCAGAGATGTTTGGCTCTCTATGGTGATTTTTTGTTCCTTTCCTGTGCCAAGATCTTTCGCTGAAACATTCACGATTCCATTCGCATCAATATCGAATGTGACCTCAATCTGTGGTATGCCCCTTGGTGCAGCGGGNATCCCTGTAAGATGGAATTTTCCAAGGGTGATATTGTCTTTAGCGAACTGTCTCTCTCCTTGAAGAACATGGACCTCAACAGCAGGCTGATTGTCAGCAGCAGTGGAGAATGTCTCCGATCGCTTGCTTGGTATAGTGGTGTTTCGCTCGATCATTGTGGTCATGACCCCACCCAGAGTCTCGATTCCAAGTGTAAGGGGCGTGACGTCCAGAAGGAGGACGTCGGTGACACCAGAATCTCCAACAATTATTCCTGCTTGAAGAGCCGCTCCCATAGCGACTGCCTCATCAGGGTTTACACCCTTGAAGGGAGCCTTGCCAACCTCTTGCTCGATTGCAGATTGGACGGCAGGTACACGTGTAGAGCCACCTACCAGAATCACCTTGTCGACCTTGCCCTTGGATACTCCTGCATCCTTCATNGCTTGGCGTGTAGGTGAAAGCGTCCTTGAGATCAATGGCTCGATTAGTTCCTCAAACTTAGACTTCGATAGTGTGATGTCAAGATGCTCGGGCTGACCATCACGACTTGTGATGAATGGTAGGTTAACCTGGGCGGAACCAGAGCCTGAAAGCTCTATCTTTGCTTTCTCTGCGTTTTCACGAAGTCTGCTCATAGCCTGTGCATCAGTGGATAGATCGATTCCTGTATCTTTCTTGTACTCATCAACAAGCCATGTGATGATGACCTCGTCGAAGTCATCTCCACCGAGCCTGTTATCTCCGGAAGTCGCCTTGACTTCTATCTGTGGCTGGCCATCGACCTGATAGATTTCAAGAATCGAAACATCAAACGTTCCTCCTCCGAGATCGTATACTAAGATGGTCTGATCTTCTTCTTTGTTCACTCCATATGCAAGTGCTGCTGCGGTGGGCTCGTTGATTATTCTAAGAACTTCTAATCCTGCGATTCGCCCTGCATCTTTAGTCGCCTTCCTCTGTGCATCGGTAAAATAAGCGGGACATGTAATCACGGCTTTCTTGATTTCCTGGCCGAGATATGCCTCTGCATCCGCCTTCAATTTCTGTAGGATGAATGCTGACATTTCTTGAGGCGTGTATGTGGAGTCATCGATTTCAGATGACCAGTCAGTTCCCATCTCTCGCTTGACNGANAAGATAGTCCGATTCGCATTGGTNACAGCCTGACGCTTGGCGGTAATTCCNATGTGGCGCTCGCCATCTTTGGCGAAAGCGACTACGCTTGGNGTAGTTCGTGCTCCTTCCGAATTTGGAATTACAACGGCCTGGCCTCCCTCCAGGGTTGCTACGCAGCTGTTGGTTGTTCCTAGATCAATTCCGATAACAGGTGTGCTCATTCTTCAATCATCCCCTAATTATTCCATCCTCAGCGTCACATCGAGGATGCCATTGTTTAGACTCCATTCCTCGATACGACTGGCTGCGAAAGGGATGGAGAAACCTCTGAGAGGGTTGAGGAGGTTATGCCTCAATAATTCGATGATTCTGCCTCCGTCGGCCAATGCGAGATCGACTGATCCATCATCTGCCTCAGGAATAGAGGTGACATCTATCATCACGTTGGCTAGTCCGTCCTCATGAATGAAATCTGTATCTGGAATCTCTATGAGTCTATTATCTTCCCGTGGTTCAGTTACAACATCTACCTGCTCAACGGGGGTATTTTTTGAGGATTTTACAGATACTTCGAATCCCATCTTTGAGAGCATGTCTGCAAAGCCTCCGGGACCAGACATCATAGCCTCGATATTCTTCCTAATCTCCTCGGGATCTCCCTTTCCATTCAGAGTGATATCGGTCTTGGATATGGATTTAGAGTCGATTCCCATTCGTTCAAAATGCTCTTCTAACTGATTCATCATATTCTCTAGCATATCCATATCCATAGGTATGCCCATCTGTTCGAATACCTTAGACATCTCACGTATGATGTCTCTTTCCCAGTTGTTTTCTTCAGAGGTCATTGCATCACTACTCAACCATGGGTTGTATAGTTGACCATGGGGGTGGTATATGAATCCCCCGTAGTAGTATAGATGAGAGGACTTCGAAGGAGAGATTCCTTGATATTGGCGAAGATACTCGTATCGCCGTGTCCTCTCCTGACGAAGACCTCACTCTCCAAGATACGGATAGGGTAACAGGTAGGGCTGCGCTAGTTGGAAATGCAAGGGCTGCTTTGGCTGTAGCAGCTGCTGTGAGGTCGACACTAGGTCCGAAAGGGATGGACAAGATGCTCATTGACCAGAATGGAGAAGTTCTGATTACCAATGACGGGGCCACGGTTCTGGANACAGCCAAGGTAGAACATCCCACTGCNAAGTTAGTGATTGAAACGAGCATTNCACAGGATCGAGTAGCAAGAGATGGGACGACTACTTCCATACTGATATTAGCAGAATTACTCAGAAATGCACTCGAGCTTTCCAGATCTGGACTTCATCCGACAATAATTGCCGATTCGTACAGGTCCGCATATTCGATGTGCATGGAAGAAATAGATTCGATTGCGAGGCCTGTCGCCTCTGACGAAGATGTGCAGCACATTGTATCGACCTGCATAGGGCAGAAAGTCGATTCGTCCATGCTCGATTTGGTATGCAGACTCGCATTAGATGCTTCTGAATCGATTGGAGTCGGTGATCCTGATGGAGAACGGGTATTGGTTAAGCGGATTTCTCTAGAAGAGGGCGCAGTCACGGATACAGAACTTGTTTCTGCCTTCGTTACCAGAAAGCAGAGATTTGACAAATCTATGCCGAATCATGGAGGTGGCTGCTCTATTGCGGTGATTGACGGGGGTCTTGAGGTACCGGAAGTAGAATTCGATACTGAGCTTGAGATAAGCTCGTTAGGGGTCAGGGAAGGATTCATTCAGCGGAGGAGGAAGAAATTAGAGGGTCTTGTTTCTCATCTTGAGTCTCTTGGAGTTGGAATTCTAGCTGTACGCGATGGTATAGACGAAGAAGCGCAAAGTATGCTCAGGAAAGCAGGGATCAATTGCTTCAGGAGATTCGACAANGAGGATCTGGACAGACTTTCCGAGATAACGGGGGCTGTGATTGTCCGATCCATCGAAGTTGCTGAAAGTACACATCTTGGGCGTTGTGATTCATGGNAAGAGCGTAAAGTATCAGGCGTTCACTATCTGCATGTAGTGTCAAATTCTGGTCGCGGGAAGACTCTTCTTGTCAGGGGTTCGACTCCTGCTCTTAGAGATGAAGTCATTCGGACTTTCGATGATGCACTTGGAGTTGCAGTTAGAGTGTCGGGGGTTGCGCCCATGCTCCCTGGAGGGGGCTCCACATGGAGTCATCTTGCACGTATGCTTCGGAATGAGGCGAGTAAGTATGCAGGAAAGAGGCAATTGGCTGTAGAAGGATTTGCAGATGCCCTGGAGACCATTCCCCGGGTTCTTGCACAGAATTCAGGCCATGATCCAATAGACAGGATTCTTGAGTTGTCTGCTGCACAGACGAANGGTGGTCCGTGGATTGGTTTCGATCTAATGACTGATAATCTCGTGAGTCTCGATTCGATTGGAATAATTGATCTTCGACTGGTTGTTGAGAATGCATTGTCTGGNGCTACTGAGGGNGCTATATCGGTACTTAGGATCGATGATGTCCTTTGGGCCAAGGTCGAGCCNGGGGAGCCTGATTGGAATCAAGACGAGGATGAAGATTGAGCTACTCCGGCCATCATGGAATCAACTAGCTGATCTATATCGAATCTTGATTCCCAGCCCCAATCATCCCTGGCAGGGGCATCATCTACATCTTCTGGCCAAGTGTCAGCAATATGCTGCCGTTCGTCAGGAATGAAACGCATTACTGCATTCGGCTTTCTGGAACGTATGCAGTGTGCCAATTCCGATGCTGAGAAGCTGACGCCCCTGATATTGTATCCAGGTCTCCATCTGGAGAGTTTCTCTGATGGGACACTCATGAGTTCCATNGTGGCTCTGATTGCATCCTGCATCATCATCATTGGAAGTTTGGTATCTCCTCGAACAAAGAAATCATACTTTTCATTTTCATGGATTTCATAGAATACCTGAACCGCATAATCTGTAGTTCCGCCAGTTGGAGGTGTGGTCCAAGATAGCAGCCCTGGATACCTCAAACCACGAGCGTCTACTCCGTAGTTNTGAAAATACTTCAACATCATTTCCTCTCCTTCTTTCTTGGTTCGGCCGTATACAGTGGTCGGCGACAGGGGAGAGTGTTGCATGGCGATGGGTCTTGAATCAGGGCCGAATACTGCTATGGAAGAAGGTGCAAAAACTCTGCATCCGTGGTTTCGGGCTGCATCGAGAATGTTCTGAAGGCCCCCTAGGTTTACCCGCTCGCACAAGTCAGGATCTTTCTCCCCATGCGCGGAAAGAACAGCTGCAAGATGATAGATGGTATCGATGGAATGCTCAGAGATGGCTCTTGAAATCGCCTCATAATCAAGTACATCTAACAGCTGAAAGGGACCCTCTTGGCTTCCTTCATCATGAATATCGGTGGTCAATACTGAGCCTTTCCCATACATTGCTCGGAGAGTGTTGGTAAGATCTGAACCTATCTGCCCAAGGGCTCCGGTGACTAAGATCTGGCTCCCGGGCACGCCGACCATGACATGCTAATAGTCAGACGATACTTGAACATCAATCATACAAGGGAGTGACATTGCCAAGGTTCATATGCGACGTAAAATGGCTCCATACCCCGTTGTTATCATGAAATATGTGATTGTGACGGGCGGCGTTCTATCTGGTCTCGGTAAGGGAATCACAGCGAGTAGCATAGGAGTCCTGATGAAATCGGTCGGGATGAAAGTCACTTCGATAAAGATCGATCCATACCTAAACAGCGATGCTGGTACGATGTCACCGTTCGAACATGGCGAGGTATTCGTATTGGATGATGGCGGTGAGGCGGATCTCGATCTTGGCAATTATGAGCGATTTCTTGATGTTTCTCTGACCCGCGACCACAACTTAACCACGGGTAAAGTGTACTCGGCGGTCATCGAACGGGAGCGTCGGGGAGACTATCTTGGAAAGACTGTTCAAGTCATACCCCACATAACCAACGAAATACAAGATTGGATCGAGCGTGTAAGCATACTTCCGACGAATGATTCGGACGATGCTCCAGATGCATGCGTGATTGAACTTGGAGGGACCGTGGGAGACATAGAGAGTTCACCATTCGTAGAGGCTCTGAGACAATTTCAATTCAGAGTAGGGCGAGAGAATGTTTGTTTCGTCCACGTTAGCTTGGTTCCCGTCATGGGGCCTGTTGGGGAACAGAAAACAAAACCCACTCAACACACTGTCAAGGAGTTGCGAGGACTGGGGATAACCCCCGACCTTATTGTATGTAGATCCAGGGATCCTCTGCATGACGAAGTAAAGGAGAAGTTGGCTGCTTTCTGTCATGTGGAGCCGCGAGCGGTAATTTCCGCGCACGATGTATCGAATCTGTATCAGATACCGATTTCATTTGAAAGACAGGGTGTCAGGTCGATGATTGCAGAATGCATCGGAGTGGAAGAATCGGATCATGACGAATATCTGGAACAATGGCGTGAAATGGCGGACAGAGTGGATAGTCTGGATGAGGAAGTTAAGATTGCCATGGTTGGCAAGTATACCGGTCTTTCAGATTCCTATCTCAGCGTCATAAAGGCGCTCCAGCATTCTGCTATCGCAGTCAATCGTAAACTCACAATCGACTGGATAGAATCGACTGATCTAGATTCATCTATGCTAAACTCAGATGAGGATTCCTATAATGCTGCATGGGAGAAGCTCAAACTAGCCGATGGCATACTTGTTCCCGGTGGATTCGGCAACCGCGGAGTTGAGGGGAAGGTTGAGGCAGCCAGATACGCACGTGAGAATAATGTTCCATACCTCGGAATATGTCTTGGGCTGCAGATTGCTACCATTGAATTCTGCAGGAATGTTCTGAATTTGGAAGGTGCGAATTCAGAAGAGTTTGTTGAAGATCCTGAGAATCTCGAGCATCCTGCAGTCGTGTTCATGCCAGAAATATCCAAGACGCATATGGGCGGGACCATGAGGTTGGGTGCCAAGATTACACCGTTTGTAGTGGATGACTGCAAGATTAAGCGGCTTTACGGAGGATTGGATGCAGTGAGCGAAAGACACAGGCATCGATATGAAGTGAATCCGGATCTGATAGACCGTATAGAAGAGGCTGGGTTGGTCTATGTCGGCAAGGATGACACGGGACAGAGATGTGAGATCATGGAATTGATGGATCACCCATATTTCGTCGGCACCCAATATCACCCAGAGTTCAAATCTCGTCCAGGGCGTCCCAGCCCTCCATTCCTAGGCTTATTGAAAGCAGCATCTGGACAGCTCGAATAATTCTGAGATTGAGGTTCTAAGTGCTCTAAAACACGACTTATTATCTCCCATGACTATGCTAGATGGTGTCGATTACAGTTGTCTGGTTTAGACGGGATTTGCGATTAGGGGATAATCCTGCTTTAGCAATGGCAAAGAGTCTTGGTAAACCGATCATCTGTTTGTTCAATATGGACTCTGCTCGTATCGGAAGGCCTGATGTAGACCCGATTCATATTCAATGGGAGCTTGATTGTTTACAAGTATTGAAGACTGATATCGAGGCGATTGGCGGAGTATTGTTATTCCATTTCGGAGATGTTGTTGACAAGTTGAGTGAAATTCATCAGAAGAATAGCATTAGTTCGATTTATGGGAATCAAGAAACGGGCTTGCAATGGTCATGGGACCGCGACAAGTCTGTTTCCAGCTGGTGTAATAGGGAAGGGGTTCGATTCGTCGAATTCCCGACGAATGGCGTCATTCGAAAATTGGAATCAAGAGACACATGGAAAAAAGAGCGTGATTCAAGAATGGAAAAATCAGCGATAATCCCGCCCACAGAAATCATTCCCCCCATTGGTATTGAATCTGACGAAATACCCGATATCTCGGACTTTGGGTTAGTCGGGCGGTCGCTAATAAATCGGCCTGATCCAGGGGAAAAGTCTGCAATTGCCACATTACAATCGTTCTTGGATGGACGTGGCCGTAATTACCGGAGAGGTATGTCCAGCCCCATCTCTGCGCAGAGTGCTTGTTCACGCTTATCGCCATTCATCAGTGTGGGTTGTATATCTATTCGACAGGTACTACATCACACTAAGAAGAAAGTGGAAGCCGTGAAAAGGAATCCTCGAGCAAGGGAAAATCTTGGTTGGACAGGGAGTTTGAGTTCATTCCAGAGTCGTCTGGCATGGCACTGTCATTTCATACAGCGTCTCGAGGTTGAGTTGACGCTGGATAACGTCGCAATGAATCCTGAAATAGACTTGTATCTGAATCGTTCAATGGACGATTCGAGATACCAGGCATGGTCGAAGGGGAAGACTGGTTGGCCATTCTTCGATGCATGCATGCGCTCACTAATCGCTACGGGATGGATAAATTTCAGAATGAGGGGCATGCTTCAATCGGTCGCTTCATACACTCTTTGGTTGCCTTGGCAGATGACGGGTTTGCACTTAGCGAGATCTTTCCTGGACTATGAACCAGGTATACATTGGTCGCAAGTTCAAATGCAATCTGGAGTAACTGGAATTAATTCAATTAGAGCGTATTCTATTTCCAAGCAGTCTCGAGACCAGGACCCTAATGGAGATTTCATCAGACAATGGGTGGAGGAATTGCGAGATGTTCCAACATCATTCATCCACGAGCCATGGCTCATGGATTTGGATCAACAAAAGGAGTATGGTTGCATATTGGATGTGGATTATCCAAGGCCCGTTGTTGATGAGAAGGAATCACGAAAAGAGGGGATTAGTCGATCTTATTCAGCGAAATCGAAGCCGGAGGTTAAGCAAAGATCTCGTTTGGTGTACAAACTTCATGGCAGTAGAAAGCGTCAACGAAGTATTGGAAATAGAAGTAGGGAAGTTTGAGGGCTCAATCGACGGAAACCGGAAGTATTCGGGTAGTCCTGTATCCTTGTAATGCCTTGAGATACTTCATTTCTCTGAATATGTCGTCTAGTGCATCATCCCCTGTCTCAATTCTGAGTGATCTAATGGTCAATAGCTTCGAAGGAGTGCATATGCCCAATACTGACGAGGGTTTTGCCTTCCTCAGAACTTCTGGGGATAGTTGCAAATTGCCCCTCCCTATGAGGAATCCCTGACCGCCCATGGGCGATAGCAAAATTGTCACCTCGCCGCGATGTGAATCCAACAACTCAATCAAACCCCCCTCGCTGAGATCTGTTCCAACCTGATTATTGCCTAATGACGCGTCCACTCCAAGTAAGGTTGGGCTCAAACCTACGATTTCCCCTATTCTACGTAAAGTCCCTCCCGACCCCCATATGACTAGTCTCTCAGGAGACATCAGAACGTCACGAACGTGCTCAGCGATCCCCTCGATGACCTCATCTTCCGAGGCTGATTCAACCATTTCTTTTGCTCCCTGCATCCATCTCGGACTTGAAGGAGTCATTGCCTCTGCATACAAGCGAACGGACCATCCCCCATCTCGATAGATTTCCTCGTCGAGATCTAGAACCTCTGTCGAGGCAACTAGTAAGTCGCCGCCCATCCATGCTTCTACCACCTCCGCTGCAGCTTTGGGGGAGCTGGCAAAACACCCAGAGTACATCTTGACTCCGCAGGGTATACCAACAATCGGAGTATTGGATGATTCATTCTCTTCTAGGGTTTGTATCAAGTCTCTTGTTGTTCCATCTCCACCCGCATAGAGTATCAGATCAACCCCTTGATTAACGAGTATCTTCACCAACTCTCTTGTATCTTCATGGGAAGTGATGCCTCTGGATTCGTGTACAACAATCGTATTGATGTCAGATTCTGAATCGAGCCACTCGGANCCCATCCTCCCTTCAGAGATTAGCACAGTTGCTCCGTACTTTGTAAGGGCCTTTTCCAAAAGTGCCATTGCAGATCTTGCTCGAGGCCCTGCTCGGTCTTCAGCACCTTCAGCCCTGGCTTTCAACGCCAAGCCGTCGGATCCCTTCAGACCAAGTCTCCCACCGAGACCTGCATCTGGGTTGACTACGAGCCCGATGCGGAACATAGTCGTCGGAAAGGATGCAGTAACTTAGGGGTACGCCTGAAATTGTAATTCAAATCTCATTCCATTACTAATTCTAAAGTTGTCGGGATGCCAATATACAGCAGTACTATGCTCGTACCTTCCACGGNCTTCATAACCAAATGTCGATGGAGAGGCAAATAGGATTTCTATGGCGATGGTCACCGTTGAGCTCTCTGATGGCACTATTCACGAATATGCCGAAGGTATAACCGCGGGCGAAGTGATCTTCAATGTCCATGGCAAGAAGTCTGGAGCCGTAGCGGTTCTTGTCGATGGAGAGGAAAGGGATTTCTCACACGTCATAGAATCTGACTGCAAAATAAAACCAATATTGGGCGAGAGTGATGAGGGGCTGTATATCCTCCGGCACTCTTGTGCGCATCTACTTGCCCAAGCTGTTGTAGAGCTCTTTCCGGAAGCAAAACCAACAATTGGTCCGCCTATTGATCATGGATTCTACTATGATTTCCACATGGACCCNATAGGGGATGATGATCTTAGAAACATAGAGAAGAAGATGCAGCAGCATATCAGATCAAATCACAAAATCGTACGAGAGGAATATGATAACTCAACGTTGCGAGAGATGTTCAGATCTAACAAATTCAAAATTGAAATCATGGATGACAAGGTCGGACACGATGTCGGATCTTCTGCATATCGTCAGGGCGATTTCATTGATCTGTGTCGTGGGCCACATGTCCCGTCGACCTCTCACTTGAGGTGGTTCAAGCTTACAAGCACCAGTCAGGCTTACTGGAGGGCCGATAGTTCGCGAGAGTCGTTGGTGAGGATATACGGGATGTGCTACTCCTCGAAAGAAGGTCTCAAAGAAAGGCAACGCCAGATAGAAGAAGCAGCGAAAAGAGATCATAAGAAAATCGGCAAAGAAATGGAACTCTACATGATCGATGAGTTGATTGGAAAGGGGCTCCCTGTTTGGCTTCCCAACGGAGAGACTTTGAAATCTCAAATTGAAANGTTTGCAGTCGAAACTGAAGATAACTATGGTTACGTACGTGTCACTACCCCTGTACTTGGAAAGAAACAGCTCTTCGAAGCGAGCGGTCATCTCCCGCACTATGCTGATGGCATGTACCCCCCTATGGAGATGGATGATGGTACGTATTATCTCAAGGCGATGAACTGTCCAATGCATCATCTGGTGTACAAGAATAAAAAGCGGTCATACAGGGATTTACCGCTCAGAGTGGCCGAGTATGGGACAGTCTATCGAAATGAGTTGTCGGGTACGCTAGCTGGTCTTTTGAGAGTGCGTATGCTCTCGATGAACGACGCACATATCTATTGTACGCTCGATCAGGTCGCTGAAGAAGTTGCATCAAATGTACGTATGGTTCAGGACTACTATTCCGCATTTGGATTTGAGGATTATTCATTCAGGCTATCCTTGTGGGATCCTGAGAAGACCTCGAAATATATTGATCAACCAGAAAACTGGGCATTGACACAAGACAGATTGCGTTCAATAATGGATGATCTTGGTGTGGATTACGTTGAGGCGGTCGGCGAAGCTGCGTTCTATGGGCCCAAAGTAGACATTCAGTTCAGAACTGCTCTTGGTAGGGAGGAATCCATGTCCACAATACAGCTGGACTTTGCAGCAAAGGAGAGATTCGGATTGTCGTATATGGATGAAACGGGTTCTGAAAATGGCGAGGTTCTGGTCATACACAGAGCGCCTCTGTCGACACATGAGCGATTTGTTGCCTTCCTAACGGAGCATTGGATGGGGAATTTCCCAACCTGGCTTTCACCCACCCAGGTTCAGATAATCACCATCTCTGAACGTCATGCCGAGCATGCTGCAAAGGTGGCACTCGATCTGAGAGAGCAAGGCATCAGAGTCTCTCTAGACGACTCAGACAGTACGATAGGCAGGAAAATTAGGACCCATAGAAAAATGCGGCCCGCCTACATGCTAATCATCGGAGAGGATGAGGCGGAAAATGGGACTGTTTCAATCAGGGCNCGAAATGGCGATCAACGNAATGGTGTACTGCTTGAAGATTTCATCGAGGGTATTGTTGAAGAAATCAAGAGCAGNTCGCCGTCTATGACTATGGTTTAAATCATGATTTAGACGTTGAAACTAACTTGATGGCATTGTGGTTTTTGCTGGTTATCTGGACATTGGGTCAGTCTGGAACCCGTTCTGTTGAAATCGACGAGGCTTTTCGCAGGGTGATGATCATCTCGAAGACGCCGGTTCGAGTCTCATTCTGCGGAGGAGGGACAGATTTGGACGGATTCGCCAAAAAAGAGGATCTTGGAGGCCTTGTTGTCTCAACAGCGATATCTCGTTACATACATGTCACGGTGAACGAACGTTTCGATGACCGTATCAGGCTATCATATTCAAGAATGGAAACAGTGGAAAGCGTAGATGATGTAGAACACGATCTCGTCAGAGAGGCTATGAGAATCNCTGGAGTTACGAGTGGTGTTGAGATAACAACAATTGCNGACATACCCTCCAGAGGTACCGGTCTTGGATCTTCATCAGTCGTAACCGTAGGGGTGCTCAATGCTCTCCATCATCTGGCTGGCAGAACCGTAGGACCTCGGCAGCTTGCAGAAGAAGCCTGTAAGATAGAGATTGACATCCTCGGTGAACCGATAGGAAGNCAGGACCAATATGCTGCTGCGTTTGGCGGTTTGAATCGGATATCATTCGGCGAGAAGGGTGTTGAAGTTGTACCCATAACGACCGATTCAGAGATAGTAAGACGTATGGAACAGGAGTTTTGTCTGGTCTATACCGGTTCAACACGAAGCGCATCGGCTGTACTTGGGGAAGAGAGTGATGATGCNGAAGATAAATTGAGGCGGCTTAGAGCGATAAGGGGACAGGCTGAAGAGGCTGAGAAACTCATCCAGTCTGGTGATTTAGATGCTCTTGGTCGTCTTCTTCATAACACGTGGGAAATCAAAAAGGGCCTATCTCCAAGTGTGACAAACGATGGTCTTGACTCATTATACTCCAAGCTGATTGACTTAGGGGTGACGGGNGGAAAGCTTCTCGGTGCGGGCGGAGGTGGTTTCTTCCTCGTCCATGGCGATGGTTCAATCGAATCCAGACTGAGGAGTTCGCTTCCTGAGATAAACAGAGTTCTTCCATTGTCAATTGAAGAAAAGGGATCAGAGATCATCCATTCCTAACGTGGCCTGAGGACTTTACTGCCTCTTTTATCACATGATTCACGATGAGTTGCAGGTCTTCTATCCTCTCCATCGAATGCGAGGGTACAACAAGACAGNCATCTACTATGGAAGGCAACTTTCCGCCNCCTCCGCCTCGATAGTCTCCTGTGATGGCCGCGGTTCTGCAGGNTCTGTCTCTCGCAAATTCTAACGCTCTGACAACGTTTTCACTTGTGCCTGAGCCACTGAACCCAATGACGAGGTCTCCGTCTCTCAGGAATGTGGTGAGTTGGCCCACGAATACATCCTCGTAGGAGACGTCATTTGCAAAGGCCGTCAGCGAGGCGACGTTGTCTACATGGGAGATAGTTCTGACACGCAACTCCTTGGACCAGTCGCCAGCGCTGTGAGATGGAGTAGCAGCACTACCCCCATTGCCTACGAAATGAATAGTTGCATCTCTGCCGATTGCAGAGACTACCTCGTCATATAGGGACTCCAAATCATCCCGAGATAGGNCCTCAAGAGTGCGTTGNAGATCCTTGAGGTATCCTCCCGCGAAGTCTTGGAAGTCGAAGTCCACGAGGGGTTGCTATGAGCGTGCCTTCTTGAGTGCATCTATTCCCATTCAAACGAGCCTTCTGAGAGATTCCATGGCCTCGTCCGCAGATCCCATGTTATTTCTCGAGGCTTGGAACGAATCATTTTCGAAATTCTCTCTTGCTATGGTCATATGCTTCTCTGCAAGCCTCCTTGANGGGTCATCGGCCCCAACTCCTGAGGATTCAAGTTTCTTCCTCAGCATCTTCCATTCACCCTCCAAGAAGTCAAGAAGTTCTCCGGTATCCCTTCGAGTGGCATCAACTGAATCCAGATCGCTGATAATTGACTTGAGTTGTTCATCTGCCTGTATCCAGAGTCCTTCTTTTGAAAGTGAAATAGCACTTTCTAGTCGCTTCTCAAATGTTGTCTTCTCCGCCACGGGGAATCTGCTCTGTATCAGTCCCTTCTGACGTACTGACTGCTTGAATGATCGTCTTGATTCGCTTCGGTTGTGCAATCTTCTGGCGATTGATTCCAGGCCTCCCATCGCAAGTGATAGTTCTCCATCTTCGATTGATTTGTCTATCGATGAGAGTTGTGATTCGACTTCTTCTGATATATCCGGATGTTCTGATACCAGGTGAGAGCTGACCTCGGATCTTCTTGCTCTGACTCTGTCTAATGCTTCACTCAGAGACTGAAGTTGATCTGGAAGAGCCTCGAGGAAATGGAGGGCCTCGTCTGGCCTCTGTCTTTCCATTGCCTTTCGAGCTGATTCGACCATTCCAGCAATTGTNTCTGATTCNATTATATTCTGCTTCTCGAGTTTTTTCTCGGCNTCTGATAATGCCTCTCTTGCCGGTTCCCAGAATAGNCATATTCGATTNGCTACTTTCTTNGCCTCTCTGTATANTGTCTCAGCCTCGCGAGGGGANCCGAGNGCGCGTTCGCTGTCTGCTTTCTCCACNANAGAAACTGATTCNGTGGCTTCTGGAGCAATTGACTCTGCCTGATTGACTANNACCATTACTGCTTCGCGTATCTCAGATAGNTCNCGGTCNATGGAAAGGGCNAATTCAATCTCATGTTCNACTGATTTCAACCTAGAGTGGCCTCGGCTTGTATTTGACCAGCCTTCCTCTCGGGCCAANTTCAATAGCGAGGAAGCATGATCGAGNCGAATTCCGGNCTCATTGATTTCCAAGATTCTGATNTCTACGGANTCTATTCTNNTAAACAGATCNCGNCTNCCTTGGAGNGATGGATCAGGNCGAAGTATGTCGAACATNAGAAGNNCTGCTATTACTAAAGTGGAAATAGCTGCGANCANNATTTCTGACNCTTGNGANATCATNATTGCAACTGCTGTTGNNAGCCCTATCATACCGAGNAGNNCTCTGAATCTGCGNGCNATNGCAGTNGAAGAGAATGCNCTTCGACTATNCTCNTGNAANACNATNGCNAGAANGGNCAAGATCGCCCCGGATGCGAGTCCCCNGNAATCTGGTTCTGCGCTGGNAGCAAGACCTATNAGNATAGGCCATGAAATCGANGATATCGAGGCANNATGCNNGTTCGCTTGCGGTCATCATACGATGAAAGATCGGAGATAATGAATGCTAACGAGAAGATCACTGCTATCTCAATCAAATGGA
>PAUH01000023.1 GCA_002712645.1 Methanobacteriota archaeon | reverse complement strand
TCGTCATGGTCGTCATGGTCGTCATGGTCGTCATGGTCGTCATGGTCGTCATGGTCGTCGTGCATCATACCAAGCGTTGTGCTTTCGAATGGGCCTTCCGTCATGAGGTCGCACAGATTTGAAACAAGGAACGAGTCGTAATCTACCGTTGCCTCTCCAGATGGCATCGTGTGCGTCATGAAGGAGGGCGGCGCATTGGTCATTGCTGACAGGGTGGATTCTACCCACGGCTCGAGGCCGAGGCCGTGATAGAAGAACAGATCCGCCTCTGAGAGTCTGATGATATCTGCCGGCGTGGGCTCATAATCGTGAACAGGGATGTTGTCTTGGCTCATGTATTCGACAGTTATGTTCTCGCCGCCCACGGCTTTCACTAGCTCACCTACGTGATATGTGGACACCATCACATTTCCGTAGATTACGGGTTCCACAGATATAGGATCAGGGTCGGTGATTGGATCTACGATATCATCAATTTCATCGACAACATCGTCACTAAGGCACCCAGCTAAGCTTGACATAATCATAATCGAAGAAACTAGGGCAACTTTCAGCATATTCGCATTCATCATGTGCCGGCCGCAAAGTAATAACTATTTAATTAAATCTAATAATTATACAATTCAAAATTATTATTAATGAAAATCATGCGCATCGGATTATGAGTCAGATTCTTTCCTTTAGCGCTGACAGCGAGTTCGCCAATGATTTTGATAAATTGATCAAAAAATCGGGCTACAAGAATCGAAGTCGATTCATTCGTGATGCTTCTTTGTTCTTTGCTGAAATTCAACAAAGGGGTGATTTGATGAATATGGATGATGAAGAGACCGTAGAGGGACATTTGGTTGTTCATTATCAACATGCGAATGAGCAAAAATTGATGGTCAGTCGTACGGATTCGGTCGAAGTCGCTGCATATCACCACAGCAGTCGGCTCGGGCACTCGTGTCATTCATCGGTCGATGTGGTTCATGTCAAAGGAGAGGCTCGGAATGTTCGACGTATCTATCAACAGCTCCAAAATACTCCGAATGTGGACAAGGTATCCTTCATTAGCGCCCCAATGCGACAAGAAGGCTGTTGTTAGCGTTCGACACGCACTTAAGCGGGTGGTTCTTCTCGAATCTCCATGGAATCGGGCGATCGACGGGTCGTGGATACCTGGCTACATGATGGTTCAACACCGCACAGAGGAGATGTGATACTCCATGCTAATGGGGATTGGAGTCCTAGCAATGGCGACGAGGATGTCATAGAGGTCATCGATGGGTCAAGTAAATTCGTGACGCGTTCTCTTCAGAATTGGCATACACATCTGCCCATGATGCTCAACAGAAGCATGGGGGAGGGGCTTGACCTAATGTCATGGCTCAATACATCCATATTTCCCACAGAAAAGAGGGTTACTAGGGAACTCGTCGAAATCGGAGCCAGTGCTGCTGTTGCAGAGATGATAGCCACTGGAACGACTTTCGCATGCGATATGTACCATTTTCCGAGCAGTATTGCTCCTGTGCTAGCTGATTCAGGAGTAAGAGGGGTCGTATGCGGGCCGACTACAGAGTGGCCTCCGAGAGAAGACGGGATGGACGATGGTTCGACGCTGAAAGAGTTGGACAATCTTCTATCTCAAGGATCTTTGGGGAATGGCCGTGTGGAATATGGTGTCGCGACTCATGCTGTTTACACTTGTGATGAAGAAGTTCTGATGAGGGGGAGCGATCTTGCTCGAAAACATGACTCCACATTACACATACACACAAGCGAGACTCGTGATGAGGTTGCCAACTGCCACGCTGAAACGGGGATGTACCCTGTAGAATACTTGGATTCTATTGGCTATTTTACGAACAAGACGGTATGTGCGCACTGCGGGTGGGTTACCAAGAGGGAGATGCGGATACTGGCCGAACATTCTGCTAAATGTGTTCACTGCCCTACTTCGAATCAGAAACTCGCTTGCGGCGGCACCATGTCGTACCCTGCAATGGTCGAGGCGGGCGCTGATGTACGTCTTGGAACCGACGGGGCCGCCAGCAACAACTCACTTGACCTTAGGAAAGAGGCNAAGATAGCGAGTCTGATTCAACGTCATGATCATTGGGATGCATCCATACTCGACCCTGCTGAGACATGGGGACTCGCAACCAAGGGATCTGTGGATTGGGTAACTTGGGATATTGACGATATTCGGATGAGACCCTATGGNGTAAATGGACGAAGNCTGTTAGCAAATCTGCTGTACTCGGATTCAAGGTGCATGGATGTCTTTGTTGANGGCGTCTCAGTGAGAANGGATGGAGTAACTTTGACTCTTGACGAGAGTAAAGTCGGCGAGGATCTGGAAATTGCCGCTAGAGAATATTACAAGGGAATTTGAATAAGCAACTCTTGGCAAAAGTCTGCTTGGTGATTTGGANATGGTTGAAAAGAAGATTGTCAATGATTACTACAGATTGCCCAAGATAATCTTGCTACTCGCTAGAATTCTGCATATTCTGTCTCCATATCTCGCTTCTAGACTCCTTCTTTTCTTCTTCACCCGACCGATACGCTTCAGAACCCCAGATAGGGAGNTTGAATTCTTGGATGAAAGTGAGCTTTCAAGAACATGGGTACCAGAATTGAATAAAAATCTACAGATTTATCATCTTAGNAATGAAGGTGGTAAGATTCTTCTTGTTCATGGGTGGAACGGGAGGGGNAGCCAGTTTCACCACATTGCAAAGGAATGTCACAATGCTGGTTTTGATGTTACTGTTTTCGATCTTCCCGGCCATGGAAAATCTACCTCGAGNCGTTGCAGCGTACCTGAAGTNATATCCTGCATCGATCATCTATCCNGTGAGATTGGGCCCTTTGATCATGTTATTTCGCATTCCATAGGCTCGATTGCNGCTTTGAATTCTGTTAGGGGGGAGAATGATTTCAAGAGCGTTGTTACGATAAGTCTNCCATCCTTGACAATCAGGCCCCTATTCNNTGATTTTGTTAGGATGTTTGGTCTCCCTGAGAAAAGATATACCGATATTATGTTTGGATATTANGAAAAGAAATACGGACAGAGGGTTTCTTCCTTAGACCCGGTCGGATTTGCAGNTGGCCTTCATGTTCGGTCGCTGATAATCCATTGCAAAGACGACATGGACGCCGATGTATCGTCATCAGAGGGATTGCANNANGAAGTNTCCAACAGCGAGATTCTACTNACTGAAGGTCTCGGGCACAGAAGGATNCTCCGAGCCGAATTGGTATCTGATAAGATAGTAGATTTTCTCGGAGGNCGTGTATCTGGTTGAAGGTNTANGANCTCNTTCAGAGTGCTACCATCCGAACGTCATGACCAGNANTCCGAACAGCAATATCACNCCGATCNCNATAAGNGCGCAGAACGACATCAGACCATANGCAAATGGCTTCCTGCCAGTGGCATAACCCCAAACTACCCCTGCGATAATGGTGACNGGCCACAGAAGACATATCGCCATCGNGATGACGTCNTCGTTTCCATGNTAGTCTTCTGAATAATATGAGAAGTATTCCGGTTGNCCGCANNNTGAGCATTCATTCAGATTGAAGGCCACATGCACAAAATCNGATTCTATGCGGATGTAAATCTCAGGGAGATTCNAGNNTGTGGNTNCCCATGAGTCTGTCCACATGGATTGCCATTGGTACCCCTGGCTATCGATGGCTTGAANATCGGGATCACCGAACTCATAGGAATCCATCCAAGAACNCCAGCCTTCTCCANNGATGTAGATACTCCAATCACTAGGATCGTCGAAATNATAGTGGAAAGCTGACGATACGATGAATCCATAATTTTCGAATGTGCGATCNTCGATGGTTAAGTTGCCGATTANAACAGGATTCCCGGAATACTCCTCGTCATATCCGCCAGTTTCTGCCATACTGCCGAGAAATGAGGATNCTCCCCCCAGCAGAACAGGAATTANGATTAGACCGGTAAGGAACCATGTCACAGATCTACTGCGGGTAGAATCCTGTTGGTCAACCTCCCCCCAAACGCCGTTTTGACCNTCCTCTGATATCTGATTGATGCCTCCTGTGAGNGTNTTNCCGGAACCTCCNGGGCCGCTGATTACAATCTCCTTGGGAGCATTGGAAGCAGGGNCNTGGGATTCGTCTCCNCCCCACCAATCCTCCTCCATGTTAGGGGGANCNCANTCCCGTGNATGAGGTTTGGNCCTACCCNTACATCAGGAAGGCGACNGCTAGAACGGCGTATGTTGCGAGCAGCATGGCCCCCTCCAGCCAGTTCGACTTNCCATCTACAGCAACCGTATTCGCGATGAGCACCGCAAGGAAAGCGGATGTTGTCTCCAGCAGACCGAATTCGAAAGTCAGGGGGACACCGATGGCCCAGGATACCAAGACGATCAGTGGAGCGATGAACACTGCAATCTGAGTGCTCGAGCCAACCGAGATTGCGAAAGAGAGGTCCATCTTGTTCTTTCCAGCCACCGTGACTGCGGTGAAATGCTCTGCAGCGTTACCAAACAGCGGAAGGAGAATGATGCCGATGAAGAGATGTGGTATGTGCAGCTCTTCNGCCGCATCTTCGAGAGAGTGGACCAAGATCTCGGCCATGAAGGACACTAGGATGGTTGCNACAACCAACAATATGACTGCATCTCGTTTTTCCATGGAGGGGCTTTCATGGTGTGCGCCATCAGTCGCGAATAATGAAGCATGAGTTTTGAGTTGGAACAATAGGAACAATCCGTATATCGCAAGAAGTATCAACGACACGATTCTAGATAATTGAAGGACGCTATCGTCTGAGGAATTGGTAGCAGATGCATGGAATACGGTGGGAATGATGAGTGCGATTACTGCGAGTAACAATAGAGATGAGTTCGATCCGACCTGTGTCCTGTTGAACTCTTGCTCTTGGAATCTGAGNCCCCCCCAAAGGAAGGCTAAGCCCATTACTAGAAGCANATTNCCGAGAATNCTGCCTATCAGGCTTGCCTGCACGACCTTGATCATCGTCGCTTCGGTCTCTGTTCCAGAACCGGCTTGCATNGCAGCGATTATCGCGAGCAGNGCGATTATCATCTCAGCAGCGTTGCCGAAGGTAGCATTCAGAAGGCCTCCGATTGATTCGGATGTCCTCAANGCTATCTCTTCGGTTGCCTTGCCCATCAAGAATGCGAGCGGCATTATTGCGATCATCGAAGCAATGAACGAGAGAGTNGCATCGTGCGCAATAAATGCGGCGTATATGGCNACTGGTGCTGCGAATAGAAGAATATTGAGTCGGCTTGACGATATGGTGAATGAATGATACCATGGAACTAGTTCTGAGTTGCTNGTGTCGTGCTCCATGTAGCTGGGCAGGCCTTTCGCGGCATAATCGTGTGCCTCACGATAGCGTTGATGGGGGGGTATCCGCAGGGTCGACTGTGACTAGGGCGCTTAGGGTGGGCCTGACTGGTACGCCCGGAACCGGGAAGACGAGTATAACGAGGGTCCTATCTGAGCTTGCATTGACTCGAAGTGTATCTGATTTAGCAGATGAAAGAGGATTTCTTGGATTGCCTGAGCCCGAAGAAGGAATCAAGGAGATAGACATCGACAATCTCGTNTCTTCATTAGAGGAGGANTGGGTTACAGAGCCGGATGGNCTTACCATAATCGAGGGGCATCTTGCCCACCACCTCCCCTGCGATGTCGTGGTGGTTCTCAGATGTGACCCTGACATCCTCAGAANTCGTCTGGAGAAGCGCGGGTACCCTGAAAGGAAAATNAATGANAATGTCGAATGGGAACTAATGGGGAGNATGTGGAANGANNNCGAAGANAATGNNGTNCCNTGGACNGAGTTTGACTGTTCAGGCTCNGAGGCTTCGGATATTGCGAAATCGATTNTNGAATGGCTNGGCTCGGANATGNCGACGACCCAATCTTCAATGGTGGTGGACTGGGTNAGTCGTNANGAGGGGTTCTGATGTTCGAGCAATTTCGNGAAAAATGGTCCAAGGCNATGCACCCGTTGATTNTAAGGNTGGGAGATACTAANCCCAATACNCTGACTTGGACGAGTCTNATCGTATCGCTTGGNGCNTTCTGGCTGGTTGCCAATGCNGGAATCGACNATGAAGGCGCGTTGATGATTGTGAGTGCGGTCATNCTGATCGGTATTGCAGGGGTGCTNGATGCTCTNGATGGGGACCTTGCNCGCCACCAGGGCACTTCGGGNCCGTATGGGGATTTTTTGGACCANACGATTGACAGGGTCGTGGATATCGGNCTGATTGTAGCTATTGGANTAAANTCCGANTTCGGTGTCGATCTTTCACTTGCTCTNGGGGCTGCTCTCCTGACNCTCATGGGNTCTTACATGGGNACTCAGGCGCAGTCAGTTGGNCTTGGGAGNATNTATGGNGGNTTNTCGAGNGCTGACAGGATGGTGATCACAGTTGTCGGCATGCTATTGGCTAGCCTNCAAGCTGCAGACGTTTTTTCTCTCACACTGACAATCNAAGATGGGCCGGTTGCTTTCGTNATNCTAGGTCTTGACGAGATGAATGGACTTGGTATGGCGGTTNTNTTCTCCGCATGGGGGGGCCTGTACACATTCGTTACTCGGTTCATTTCAGCTCGGAAGATGCTATTGGATTCAGTTCCAGAAAGCTGAATCTTCCCATGGAAGACCCACGGCTATTCCAAGGATCTCGAGGATGANGAAGTTCCAGATAAGATAAGTTACGATTGCTATCGTGAATGTCACCAGAGCCGTATTGATGACTTTTCGTCGGTTCCTAATCGCATCGTCAAGCGTGCATATGCCCTTTGAGCGATGATATATCACCATGCCAATGGTTAGCATCGTTGCCGACGCAGCGTAAAGCAACCACCTAACCCACGAATAGTAGAGGTCATTCGAGAGTTGGTCTGCAGCTACGATTACAGAGCTTCCTGCGAATAGAACCCAGATAACGGAAGGCAAACAACACATGGATGCGAGGATCGCCGANCCTCCAATCCATGCTCCAGAGNCCCTTCTCCATNTANGNNNAAGAAACNGAATTCGTATATGAACGGCTGTTGGACAATCAGNGTTCNCGNTAAGAGATCAAGTATGGANAAACCCGTTTCTGCTTNGGANGGTGANGGGGAACGGTTATGATTCTCAAAAATCGCAATGGNGTTCGTGAAGCACCTCATAGACAGGATAACCGAGCAGGAGCCGAGTGTTCCAATTGAGNCTAAAGGNGATNCTACCAATGACGAGGCACTCGAAAGACTGCTAGAAACTCTTCAACCGAATATTCGAGTATTCGGCTGTGGNGGCTGNGGNTCNAATACNATNGAGAGNTTGACTTCCGAGGGGTTATTTGATCGTGATAGNGTCGGGGGCCTTGCTGTCAATACNGATGCTCAACATCTTCTTAGAGTNAATGTGGACGAAAAAATGCTGATCGGNAGGACGGCCAGNGGAAGAGGTGCTGGAGGCAACCCAGAGAAAGGCGAACAGGCNGCNTTTGAGTCTGAATCCATGCTNACAAAGGAGGTTGCAGATTGCGATCTTGCTTTCATAACGGCTGGCNTGGGTGGNGGNACCGGAACTGGATCNGCNCATGTTCTCGCACGNCTGTGCAAAGACGCTGGGGCTTTGACNATTGCAATTGTTACCTACCCATTCTCNTCNGAGGGTTCGCTGAGAAAGCAAAATGCGGATTGGGGGCTTGAGCGTNTGACCGAAGTCTGTGANACCGTCATAGTNCTACCAAACGAGCGTCTTCTTTCTGTTGAAGGCGTTCGAGANCTNCCTCTCGATGCAGCATTCAGNGTAGCCGATGAGTTNCTCTTNCAGAGNATTAGAGGGGTNTCGGATATGATNGCNAAAGAAGGGATAGTNAATCTGGACTTCGANGATCTACGCTCNGTCATGGAGAATGGNGGNGGNGTTGCAATGATNGGNCATGGAGAAGGNACNGGNGANGGNAGGATACTCAAAGCGACCGAGGAAGCGCTCTCGTCGCCNCTGCTTGAAATCGATGTCTCNGATGCACGTGGNGCNTTNATCAACGTAGTCGGCGGAAGNGATNTGACACTTGGNGANGCCGAACANTGNGCTAAGATNATNCGAGAAAGAATCGATCCTCATGCGAGAATCATATGGGGGGCTACNAGTGAAGTGGANGGGCATGANGGNTANGTGCGCGTCCTTGTNGTTCTNACAGGCGTNCAAAGTGAGCAAATTCACGGAGCCANGNTGAGGTCGANNNTGGNNGATGCTAAAGCCCGTGCCATACAGTTCATCGGATAGTCGATTTGTATATCCAAAGTCGGCGTGCTTAAATGGGCTCCATCGGTGGNCCGGGCACCAAAGGTGTTAGNTATGGCCNTCGAAACCAGCCAAAAGGGACCCATAGAAGCNCGGGTTCAGTCATGGCAAGATGAAATCGAAGGNCGCGTNCGNAGNNTGCAAACAGGGTCCACGGCTAGAATTTTGAAGATGGCTAAGAAGCCATCTAAGATGGAATTCCGTCAAACGGTGATTGTTTGTGGGATAGGGATGTTTGTACTCGGGATGATTGGTTTCGTGGTGCTCGCACTAATGGATAATGCACTACCCGTCTTTTTCAATTGGCTCACTGGTTCTTAGTTAAATGGAGATAATAGTATGTCAGAAGCTTTCATTGCCTTCGTAAGATCAGAAGATCAAGTGCTCCTGATGCAGCGCTCAGACGAGATAGGGGATTTGCCAGGCGCGTGGGACGGGATATACGGTGCTGGTGATCCCTCGGATCTTGACTCGATGGCCGGTCGTATCGAGGAATGCACGGGTCTCGAGGCAGGTTCACTCACATATGTGAGATCTGGTGCCGCACGAGGACTCGCATTTGGAAAGACGAGTGACACTGCAGCTCGCTTAGTTGAAGTTACTCCTGTTCTCTTTCTTTGTGAGAAGGGCGACATTTCACCTAAAACAATTTACAAAAATAGTGAATGGGTTGACCCAGGCAGAATAGGGGAGAAGGAATACTCAGTGCCGCAACTCGGAGAGTTGTATGGGGATGTTGCTTCATACCTCTACATTCTGAAGACATCGATAGGGCAGGAGCAGAATGTTGCAAAAGAAATTCGTGCCAGATTATCCGGAACTGGATCACTGGAAGATGTGCAGAATGAGATTTTCAGCGTTTTACAGCCGCACCACATGAAAGGCTACGTATTTGTGGAAGCCTCGGCTAAGCATCATGTTGAGAAGCTAATTGGTAGAACTGGGATGAGTACGACTCCCATGAAGAACTGCAGAAAGGTTCTGGATGGAGAGTCCCCCCTTGAAACCGTCTTACCCTATCTGGAGCCCAAGGCAGCTACTGCTGGAATCGAAGAAGGCTGCATCGTGGAAATTACCGGAGGGGCATTCAGAGGTCAATCAGCTCGTGTTGCCAGAGTCACCGAATCGAAAGAAGAAGTCACTGTTGAGTTGTACGACGCATTGGTTCCAGTGGCACTTACGGTGCGTGCTGATCAAGTACGAGTCACACAGCGGGTGGAGTGAGGTCTACGATACGCTCTGCATCACGCTCATAAAGGGAAAGCAGGTCGGGCGAAACCGCGAAAGGGGGATGTATGTATGTCAGACCGTAATGAGACCCCGCATCTAATCCTCCAGCAACTCGGTCAGAAAAAGTGCAATGGAAGTGTGGAGAGCGCTACTGAGAACATTACAATCGAGCAGATCAAAGCTGTTGTATCCAAGCAAGAGTCAAAATTGACTGGCGCTGACTTATCAGCCATGTGTAGGGAAATCATGGGAACTTGCGTGGCGATGAGGATTAAGGTCGAAGGCATGGATGCCAGAGAAGCTATTCAAGCAACCAAGGAAGGGAGATTTAACGAATATTTTGCATGAGGGACACGAGTTGCGGGAGAGGTTTTTCCTCGTAGACCGCAGGGGTGTGATTAGATATGGAGAACGAACTTAGAAACGCAATAGAGGCTGCAATAGCCGCAGCGCCAGAACGAAAGTTCACAGAAAGTCTAGAGATTGCATTCACTATCAGAGATGTCGATCTCAAGAATCCATCTAATCGAATACAAGAGGAAATCCGTCTCCCTTCTGGAAGAGGACGTAGCGTACGTATAGCAATGTTCGCAGGCGGAGAAATGGCTACTAAAGCAAAGGCTGCCGGTTTAGAAATAATTGACCCTACAACTATCGAAGATCTCGGTGGTAACAGGCAAAGAGCTAGGAAATTGGCTAATAGCGTGGACTTCTTCCTTTCTGAAATACCTCACATGGGGACAGTTGGTCGTTTCCTCGGTATCGTTCTCGGGCCTCGTGGGAAAATGCCTCGGCCAGTGCCTCCAAATCTTGATCCGGGCATGATGGCCGCTGGACTGAAGGATACGGCAATTGTTCGATCCAGAGACAGAATGACATTTCACGCAGCATTCGGAACGAGAGAACAGAGTCTGGATGAGTTAAATGGAAACGTAATGGCTGTTTGGAATCGGGTTGTTGGCAGACTAGAGCGCGGTTCTATGAATATTCGATCTTGCTACATCAAAACCTCGATGGGGCCAGCTGTAAAGGTGGAGGTTGCTACGTCATGATACCTAAGATTGCACCTTGGAAGAAAACCAGGGTAGACGAGCTAGAAGAGTTGCTAAACTCCGATGGCGTCATCGGTATCGTGGATGTTTCTGGTGTACCAGCAAAAAATATGCTCGACATGAGAGCATCGCTCAGAGCCAAGTTATCGATAACCATGGCCAAGAAATCTCTGATCAGGAGGGCATGGGAGGCTTCGGGTAAGGATCCGGAAACTCTGGAGTCACTCTTTGAGTCTTCAACTCAACCAGCTATAGTCCATACCGACTCGATGAATGCGTTCGAACTGTCTGACGAGCTCTCCAAGACCAGACAGGGGAGGGCCGCTAAGGATGGTGAGTTAGCACCTATGGATATCGTAGTAGAGATGGGACCTACCTCATTTGGCCCGGGACCCATTGTTGGTGAGTTCAATGCTGTTGGGATACCTGCTAAAATCGACAAGGGAAAGGTGGCGATTCAGAAAACCGTTACAGCTGTCGAAAAGGGCGAGCCCATCTCAGCTGATTTGGGAATCATGCTTGCAAAGTTGGATATCAATCCGATTGAGATAGGGATTATACTGGCAGGAGCGCTAGAAGATGGATACGTCCTCATGGCAGATGAGCTGGAAATAGATACAGACGCTGTTAGAGATGATATCATCAGAGCTGTTTCAGGTAGTTTCAATCTTGCTTGCAACATCACATATCTCACAACGCAAACATTGCCATCGCTCATTGCGAAGGGCAAGGGCGATGCGCTTGCAGTGGCAGTCGGTGCCGGAGTGATCAATGATGAAACAGCCGGCATTATTCTGTCAAAGGTTCGGACCCAGGCATTAGGCCTGGCCGGAAGACTCGATTCCGATGCACTCGACGAGGAGGTCATTGCTGCGCTTAATGCGTCTGCAAGCGCTCCTGTGGAGAGCGTTGCCTCGGCTGATGCCTCATCAGCTGATGAAGAAACTGGAGGCGCAGCCCCGGATGAGGAAGAAGAGGAAGAGGAGGAAGCAGGGTTCGGAGGACTCGGCGATCTCTTCGGTTAATGGAAAAAAGGTGAATGAAATGGAGTATGTATACGCTGCAATGTTACTGCACTCAGCAGGAAAGACGATCGACGATAAGAGCATCACTGGGGTTCTCGAAGCCGCAGGAGTAGATGTAGACGCGGCACGCGTGAAGGGGCTTGTTGCCTCACTCGCGTCCGTTGACATCGAAGAAGCGATGTCTACCGCGATCGCGGCTCCAGTCGCTGCGGCTCCTGCCGCAGGCGGATCTGGAGGCGGCTCTGAAGCCGCTGCCCCCGTGGAGGAGGCAGCTGCTGAAGAGGAAGAGGAGGATGACTCGGGCTTCGAAGGCCTGGGTTCACTCTTCGGCTGAAGCATAAGCAGACCAGGTAGATGGATTCGAACGTTTGTCCAGCGAAAGCAAGAGATGACGGGGCCGCTTAGGTTCTGGAGTGGATCCTAATCACATCTGACATCAGAAGTTCGGTGTCCCCCCCTACGGTTCGACCTGTTACACAATTGGTTGCTCGGATGAATCCGTCTCCAAGATCGGTATGCACGGCATATGCNAGATCTCGTGCAGTAGAGCCTGATTGTAGTATAATNGCATCTGGCAGCTTACGNTCCTCCGCATCCGTCCACTTGCCTTCATCTGCAACNGGGTATGCAACTANCATAGAGAGATCTTCGAATACGACTTTTGATAGAAGATCGATTAANCCGTTNCCNTCNAGTGTGCTTGTCTTNTNTCTTATTCTCTCCAGCGCNTCTTCTTGTGGTTTTGATAATGTTGATNCTGGATTCACTGAAAATCCAGAAGGGCCATCTCCCGGCTGATATGTGATTAAGCCCGCATTGCTTGCTCTGCTCAGAGTTAGTTCGGCTTCAGCGGATGTTGGCATGCACCTCAGGTTCAATTTCTCCAATTCGTCGAGTGCCGTCCTGAGAAAATCGGGCTCGACACGATCTGACTTATTGGCAGCTATAGCGATTGGGAACATGGATTTTCGAATTTCTGATGCGATGATTCGTAATGTGTTTTCATCCCAGTTCCATGGTTGGTTATCTGCTCCATTGGATCTGGCAGCCTGTATTCCACAAATGGCATCCCTTTCTCCCCCGCCAAGGCCGCTGATCATTTGGACGATGAAATCAATGAGAGCCCGGTCGCCTCCTGATTGGACTCTTCTAGCGCCTCTTGACCAGCCTTCATTTAAAATTCCAGACAGCCAGAGATCTATCTCATCGATTAGAAAATTATGCTCTGCTGTGGGAGATGCGGGGGATTCATCCGTATGATTCCCCTCCAAATCAGTGGTACCGGACACATCTACGACTTGGATTAATGCATCACACCTAGAAAGGTCTGAGAGGAACTGATTTCCTCTTCCCCTTCCTTCATGTGCGCCAGGCACAAGCCCAGCGACATCGACAAGGGTAACTGGAACCAATCTACGATGATTGCAGCACGACCCTGTTCTAGGTTGGCAGATACTCCCCTCTCGAGATTCTTCCTTTACTTCGATCCTTTCGCCAAGACGGTGTGCTAGTTCTTTGCATCTGCATGGTTCTGGAGTCGGTATCCAGGCTATTCCTACATTCGGATCGATCGTCGTAAATGGATAGTCGGCTATGTCAACAGGCGTGGCGGTCAGGGCAGAGAATGCAGTCGATTTACCGACATTGGGTTTGCCCACCAATCCAATCCTCATGATTGATGGTAGGGTGGGAGCGACAACAATGTGCCGATGCTCAGAGCTCAGTTGGGGCCCCGGGGACATCAGTGTCAGACGCTGGGACCAGGACTGTTTCGACATCTGCTCCTGCGGCTAACACAGAGCGAATTGAGGTTGAAGAGGTGATTGTGTAGGACTCTATACGACGAGAGGATTGGGACGCATTTTGCAATATCTTTCCATGGAATAGACCTCTGACGATATTCAGTGTGTGGAGTGTGACTGCAACCACTGCCCCGTAGAAAAGAACCGAGCCAATTACTGCAAATCGCTCGGCAAGGGAAGAGGTTGCTTCAATATCGATTTCTGTGACTGATAGCAATATGGATTCAGATATCAAGGTGCAAAGAAGACCGGCTGAGACTGCGGTTACGAACATCCAGTATCCCTGCCTTGTTCTCTCAGGTGCAGGTAAAGTTCGGTTGGTTATTGTGGGATAAAGATGGAGCACTATTCCCATGCTCATCGGTATCATGAACAGCCACATGGTCATGAGTTCTACAGTCTCCAATAGAGGCTCATATGTTTGGAAGCCCACGAATGATGGGCTTCTGAATGAGTAATTTAGGAACCAAAGTATGATCAGCGAGAAAGAGGATGCTACAAGTATCGCCATTCCGTTCGTGATTTCTGGAGATTTGCCACTTGTTCTTATTGTGGCTATGATATTAGCAGATAATGCTAGCATGGGTGCGAGTGACAGGGCTACAAGGAACGTGCCAAACATCCTAGATGAGTCAGATACNTCCGGTATACTCGCGTTTTGGGTGATNAGGCTNGAAAATAANCCTCCNTCTAGGCTTTGGTATGCTGAAGTGGTAATCACCAATCCCATGAGTACTGTTCCGCTTAGAGTACGTGACCAAAGAGGAGATCTGGAGCCNAATGCAGCGGAGTACANGGCTAATGCNGANACAGACCAGAGAAAGAATGGAGCTCCATANAGCTTCAGAACTAGCCATGGTTCTGCTATTGGATTTGTATCGCCCATTAAGANCTCGACTAGCACACTGACTGGACCGGCTACGATTGCTAGNATCAAAAGCCATCCGGGCTCTCTCGGGCTCTGGGTTCTATTTGCAAAAGCAATTAGNAAATTGACAGCNANGGCTGNATAGGCGAGTCCCATTACCGTGATCGCTGCGAGCGTGATATCAATTCCGAACGGATCTGGATTGTGNGCTGCNATGAAGAGGATGATGACTCCGAGCGTCCATGGGGCGGCTACGAGGGTTCCATTTCTTTCGCTTGGAAGGCCTCCTGGGGTACCGCAAAGAGATGGTAAAACATGGAAGGATGCTCCGATCACGGCCATTGCAACCGAGCCGTACAAACCAACAGCAGTTCCAGCTGCAATGAGCGTGGATGATGATGGGTTATAGCCCCAACCAGACAGGGAGATGAGTGCGTATTGGTCATGACCAACCCAGATTCCGAGGAATGTGAAACAGACGGCGACGAAGAGCCATAACGAGCTCAGAACGATCCAGGTCCTAGCTGCTGATCCTGGTTTTCCCTCTGCGAAATCTATCGCTGGGCCAAGTGCCTTCTCTAGAAGAAACATTCCTGTTGACCTGAGGACTTCGCCGAGTGTCCCCAGACCTCTGCTCGCAAGCGCGAAGAAGATGAACAGAATGAGCCATGTAGCCAAATGGTTGGGTATGTCGACGAACATTTACTCACTCCCTGGTGACTTCCGTAAGAAGTGTGGATAGAATCATCAACGCACCCACAAGCATTCCGAGTATGAATAGCCAAACTTGTCCTTTTAACGAGGCGAATGTCTCTAAATCAGATATTACTGGTAGATTCTGACCTGGGAATATGATTGAGTAAATAGTAAGGGAGAGCAGTGCTACGATTATTCCAAGGGCCAGGAATACCCATGAAGACTTGGGCTCAGCATTTGCTTGAAGAAAAACATCGATGTCAGCGACTGAATCTGCCAAGAAGACCACACCTTTGCCCAGACGGGCGTTCTGACCACCTTCATCGCATCCTTAAGCATTAGGCGAAAGAAAGCCCATTTCATGGGGCACGTAGTAATCTCTGGAGTTTTCCACGCCTTGAGAGGCCTGTTCCAAATTGGACGGGCAATGCTCGATCGCTTCGTATTTCATCGTGCCATATGGATTTGCAAGAGCAGTCGATATCGGAAAATTCATCCAAATCTGAAGATACAGAATATCGTTCGATGGCTGCGACTATGTCTTTATCGCAGGATCCGCAATTATGTGCGCCCCTAATCTTGCCTCCTGCAGTTGGGTGAACTATTACTCTCGAGTGTCCTGAGGAAATGGTCTCATGTGATTCTCGTATCATTTCAACCAAGGACCAAAGCCACGGCGGCCTGTACTCCCTACTTCGATGTAATCGATCTACAATCGTTCTTTTTTGTATGTTCATTGGATTTATCGAGACTTCGTCGCTTAGAGGTGAGACTTCCTTTATCCAGCGTATTGAATGATTCAATGCATCGCCCTCTGACATAAATGGTGGTTTGAAAAGAAGATATGTCTTGATTCTGAATCCATGGAATCGTAGTCTTTCAACCGCAGAATTCCAAGTCTTCAGATTGAATCCCTTGTTGACATGAAATCTTAGTACTGCGTCATCATATGCTTCGAGACCGATAGCCACCGTGAGCCCCGGATGGATCGATGCCATCCATTCTAATTTCTCATCTTTACATAGATGAGCCTGTGCTTCAACAACAAGATGTAATCCTCTCTCATGAGTCTCGCGGAGAATGGCTTCCTGCCACTCCACTGGATTTTCTTTATCTTCAAAAAATGTACCTGAAGTGTACACCTTCACCATATCGCAGCCTTCGAAATTTTTTGTACGGCGTTTCGCTTCTTCCCACTGTGCGAATAAATCGTCTGACGTTACATCGTCCCTTACATCGTTGAAATATCCACAGAAAGTGCACCCCGATTTCCACCACCAGGTGCATCCTCTTGTCCTCAATATTACAGTGGCTGCAGTACAGGGTGTACCATCTGGGAGTACTTCAGGAGTGGTGTAAACAGTGGCAGGTCTTGAGGCGTCCCAAGATTCTCGTCGTTCTATCGAGGCAGGATGGTTCTCGGGCGCCTTTACCAATTCATGCAGCCTGGATGGAGGCTTATGGCGCCTTAGAAGAGGTGATGCCATGGGTCTCGGTTCAGCCTTTACGTATTGAACATGAGCAAGGAATGGCCTGTCTGAAATGAGTTGGAGTCAATCGCATCTTTGAAACACTGTCATTCTTATCAGATGCTATGGGCGTTCTGTCAGCCTCTGTTAGCGTAGCCAAAAATGAACAAGAAAGGGATGCCCTGCAAGGATGGTATTGGTATGATTGGGCGAATCAGGCCTTTGCTCTGACTGTTCTGACTGTCGTCGTCCCTGCATTGACTGCCAGCATGTATAACACGGCTACTGGTACTCAGAGTGGAGATTCTTTCTACGCCCTGGTTTTAGGGCTTTCAAGCCTATTTGTGGCCCTAGTAAGCCCTGTATTAGGTGCAATTGCAGATCGTATCGAAATAAAACGAAAGATTCTCTGGGCATATACGATTGTTGGCGTTATCTTCACTGCCCTAATGGGTCTTGCTCCATTTCTAGGAGAAGGCACGGACTACATGTTCCTCGCGGTCTGTCTTGTGATTGGAAATATTGGATTCGCAGGCGGGAATGTGATTTATTACGCATTCATGCCTTATCTCGTAGAGAAAGAAGATGTTGATCACGTCTCGAGTTGGGGCTATGCTTACGGATTCATGGGTGGTTCATCGATCTTAATAGTCCATCTCGGCCTTGGGCTGACTCTTGGATTCACACCAACCATACTAGCATTCATCTTCGTTACTAGTGCACTTTGGTGGTTGGGCTGGGGTTACCAGTTGTTTCTCAAAACTCCTGAGCCGAAGCTTCCATCGCCCAAAGAATATGGAAGTTCAATGGAGGCCATAAAAGATGGTTTTAGTGAGGTTGCCAATTCATTTCGCGAGATTAAGAAATACAAGTCTCTATCCATTTTCTTGGTCTCGTATCTACTCTTCTTCGACGGAGTGAATACGATCGGGGGTATGGCAGCTGCATACGGAGAATCTGTACTAAGACTCTCGACAACAATGAATTTTGTATTGCTTCTAATGGTCAATATCGTTGCTATACCAATGACGATTATCGGAGGGAAAGCGGCTAGAAGATTCGGTACGAAAGAAGTTCTTACTGGGGCGTTGATTGTGTACTGTATCGTAGCGATATTGGCAGTTGGTTTCGCACCGCTCGACCTCGACGACGATCATGATCGCTATGATTTCAAATATGACTGGGATGAGTCTGATAGCACCTATAAATTGACCACACTATACGATAGAGGAGTGGATGCGTGGGTTAGTGACAGTGGGGAAGGGGATGCTAAATTCAGAGACGCTTTCATGGAATTCCTACAAGATGATTCAGGTGACGAGCGGTCGTCGCTCCCTCTAGACGAGGCGACGGTTCTTGCAAGCAGGATGATGGGCGAGCTGGACCATAGATTCAGTTTTTCATTCAATGGCGGGGATCTAGATGGCGAGCGCTCTGTGGGTGATATTCATCCATCGAAGATAGGGGATGGCGAGTTGAGTTGGTGGCCCAAGACGCTGCGAGACAATCTTTGGGAGCCGCTTGGTTTGGGAGTTAATCTGCAGTGGATAATCCTTGGAACGATGGTTGGCATTGTGATGGGCACCGTCGGAGCGCAGGCGAGGAGTATGATGGTCATGCTAACACCTCGGACGAAAGCCGCTGAGTTCTTCGGATTCTTCGGTTTTATTGGAAAGGCTGCTGCCTTTATCGGGCCAATAATCTACAGCATAAGCGCCAACCTATACAACTCAAGAGTGGCAGTTTTCACGATAATGATCGTCATTCTTGCAGGCACNGCCTTGCTGACTCGGGTTGATCTTGAAGAAGGCGCTGCCACTGCAGCGGCCATAGATAGAGAGGCTTGGGAATCTTCAGAATAGGATGGTGCCATTTTGAATTTCTCCGCTGTTCAGCATTTTCTTACANTGCTCATACTGCCTTTCTTCGGGATATTAATCGGGATTGGTATATTACCTGGTTATCTGNTTTTCTTGGAAATTCAAGAATGGGGTGCGATGGCAGAAGGCGGTTATGTTGTTACTTCCCTCATTACTTGCATAGGGCTTGGTATNGCTTACATTGTNGGTGGTTTGGGNATCGTGATTGTAACNGGTGCTTCTGGCTCTATTTTTGCTCTCAGGGGCAAAGAAGGCAGATTCCCTCTGAGATCCATGATCACGATAAGATGGGCTTTCGCTCTTGTTTTTCACAGAGTGGCGCTAATATTCCTTTCAACAATAGTCCCNTCGATGTTCTCCACGCTGTACTACAAAATGATGGGNCTTAACATGGGTTCAGGCGTCATAATCAACACATCGAGGATAAATGACGCGCCGATGATTACTTTGGGTGACAGAGTAGTGGTGGGGGGTGATGCCACGATAAATGGGCATCTGGTCGAACAAGGTGAGCTCGTGCTAGCACCAGTGACTGTTGGAAGCGGCTCACTTATCGGAGGCGGTTCAGTGATACAACCAGGATCTAAGATTGGAAAAGATGCCATAGTAGCATCGAGGGCAGTTGTCCCAAAATGGACAGTTGTACCCGATGGTGAGACTTGGGGTGGCATCCCTGCGAAGTGTATCCGTAAGGCGGATGGTACAAAGCCCGTTTAAGCGGATCTGATTCTTTCGATCANTTCTGATTTCTTTCCTTTGGCATCCATTCCTTGCTCAGAAAGGATGGCTCGGAGTTCTGCGACCTTGAGTTTGTCTAGGTTATCGGGTGGATCGTTATTCTTTTNTTCAGGAGCGTCCTCATGGACCGCTTCCATCTGCGATTTGAACGCTGCTTGCTTATCTTGCTGGTCCTTGACTGCCTCAACAGCACGCTCAATCATATCGAATCTNTNTTTGATGGCCTCATTCAACTGTTCAAAGAGACTCATGTGAGACTGATACCATTCATCTCTGGCTCCGAGTTCGGCCTGNGAGACTCGTAGGGACTCGTCTAATTCCTCTGCAACTTCGAAAACGCGCCCGAGACGAGCTGATTCACGAGAGTACATTTCCTCCATCTTCTCTAGATCCGGTTCCANNTGCTGAATACGCTTCCTAGCTTTGGCATGATCCATCTCGAGGTCTCTGATGCGTGAGTCTTTCTCACCAAGTAAGGACTCAAGTCCCTCACGCTCAATTTCCTTGTCTATGGCCTCTTTTTCGAGTACATCGATAACAGCGTTCCTCTCCTGGAGTTCTTCTTCGAGTCTTCTGTAAGCCACATAGAGTTTCTCAAGGCGCTGCGTTTCTTCGATTAAGCGCTCCTCAAGTTGCTGCACGCGTTCATCCGACATTGGGTGCCCCTCTCTTGTGGACGATATGAACCCAGATGGTCCTCTGTTAGCGTCGAATGGCTCTTTTGCTCAAATTCCGACGGCTCGCGTGACTGCTGCGATAACTGCAGTTAGTCNTTTGGCNGCGGGGATGTGTAGCTTTTCATCAGGACCATGCGCATTATTTCCNGGTCCTGAGGCCCCTGTACAGAGGAATGCTGCACTCGGATACTTCCCCTGCATCATAGCCATGAAAGGTATCGTTCCTCCTACCCATGTAGGATAGGGTGAACTATCGGTGAGTGCGANTGCAGCCTCCCTGAGGGCGGTTGAAACATTGTTCGGAAGGGGNGGTGCCTTGAAACCGTCNGCAGGNGGATGCGCGATGAATTTGACTTCAGCACCGTATGGCGGATTGCTTTCTAGAATCTCGGTCAACTCAATGAGCGCCTGCTCGGAATCTACNCCNGGGGGAAGTCGGACACTCAGTGCCAAATCTGTGTTAGTCCTCAGCACATTTCCAGCAGTCTGTACTGGGGGAAGGCCATCGGCACCTATCACTGAAAGTGCTGGGCGCCAATTCACATCTAGTAGCATCTGTGCTACGTCTCTTGATTGGGGTTCCAGCGTATCGACTACAGGAAGATCTGCCNATACTCGGTCCCCCACAACTNCTGCTATGTCTCTAGCAGAAGACTCCAGCGATTGATCAATATCGGTATGAAAAGAAGGTATCAAAATCTTGCCTGTTTTTGAGTCTTCGATCCTATCCAAGAGGATCCTTGCAATTCTGAATGATGAGGGTATTGCTCCTCCCGCCATNCCTGAATGGACACCTTCGTGGGATACTCGAACGGACAGNGTTCCATGGATGAGTCCTCTGAGGGCATCGGTAGTCCAAATCCTATCATAATCGGGACCNCCGCTGTCCATGACCACAACCAGGTCTGGATTACCGAGATATTCTGCATACGCATCAAGATACGCAGGTAGATCATACGAACCTGATTCTTCACAGGTTTCAATCAAGAATGTGGCTGATGGATGCTTCAAATCATGTTCTTGGAGCGCCTTTATCGCACTGATACAGAGATATCCCCCATACCCGTCATCAACGGAGCCACGACCGAAAAGCCAAGGATCTCTTCGAACTGCTTTGAGGGGTGAAAGCCCTTCCGACCACAGCCATGGTTTCGATGGTTGCTTGTCGAGATGTGAATAAAATAAAACCTCACCTGAGGCGGTTCCCTGGATATTTATGATTAGTATCGGAGTTCTTCCTTCCAGAGATAGCGTAGTCATGCTACATCCGTCTAAATTCTGCTCCTCGACCCACTTGCAAAACAAATCTATTGCCCCTTGCAATTCTCCTTTACGCTCCCATTCAGGTTCAAAACCTGGTGAGAGAGCTTCTATCGATATGAATTCAGAAAGGCTCGGTATTATGGAAGATTCCCAGTGTCTATCGGCCCATGAATGGAGTGAATCATAGTCAAGCATGATTATTCGGCGAATANCCGGTTCATTGAGGATTCCCAAGATTGTGAGATTTTTTTTCCACGGGGTTGAGGTGTGTTCTTGCGGTGAGTGAAAGTAATTCTCCGAGTTCGCTCCGTAAATCTCTNAGCATATTATCAGGATAGGCTATCATTCTACCGTTTCTAGCCCATACAATAGCTGGTGGCAGCAACAGCCTACGACTCTCTTCAGGAGTTTGGAGNTTCATCTCTTCGAGTGCCTCGTGATATATTGCGAGTTGTATGCCGTGTCTTCTGAGCAGGTTGAGTTCATCCTCTGANTGTGGCTCACTACCCTCGAGAGGNGTTTCGAAAGANTGCTTCACCCCCATGGAACCATCTGTTTTGATGTCCACGGCTCTTATNGTGGGTCTGCCATGTTCATCTTCAGTGCATATCACAAGGTCGATCAGCCCCTCAATCTGTATTATTGCTTGACTTTCGATACTTGTTTGGAGGTGTCCTTCTGGAGTCCATGGTCCGTGGATGATCGGGTTGAAATCTACTTTTCTTGAGTGTGTGAATGGGAGTTCTGTGCGGTGGCCGTGTATTCTATGNCCGGATACGGGTTCTCCGGAGACGAGTTTTCCTAGATGNCCATTTTCAATCTGGCTTGTCAGCATGGAAACTAAATTCANCAATGATGGAGATTCTGGGTCCAGACCTATCTCAGATATGGCTGACTTAATCACAGAAATGTCACTAAGNCGATTTGGTCTAAATGTGGNCCAAGAAGATGGAAGTGGAGGATTTGACTCTCCCCCNGGATGTCCTATTCCTACTTCGATTACACGGTGTACAATTGTACCTAATTGGGCTGCTGTGAAATTGTTTTTTTGAGTTTTAGAATGATTTTGAATCACTGGCCTCGCAATTTCGGGGNCATCGGCATGGAGTGTCGAGGGCGCGATTTTCAATTTACGTGGCGGTGATTTAACCGACGAGTTAGCAGGGATTTTTCTTATTGGAGTGCGAGAGAGGGCCTCGACAGCANTTTTGAAGCGTGCATANGGGGTACTNGGGGCAATTTCTGATTCGAAGCATTCTGAGCTGTGCATGAGAAGGAACTGGGGGGATTTGCCAGGGTNGGATATTGATGAGTCGTTCAAAAGTTCGGCAGGATCCAACGAAATAGTTCCTCTTTNAGAGGGAATCGCGTTGTGTTCTCTATCTTCAAGTGTCAGCCATTTTGATTGTGNCCTATCTTCCAGCCAACCTTTGGCTCTCAATGCGTTTGTAATCATATGGCCGAGAGGAGGGGATTTCCTATCGTCATGTGTGAAATTCAGGCCTTCCCCCTCAACCCATTTAGATGCATTTCTACCATCTCTGCCTTCAGGGGAGCCTACAATGATCAATCTATCCTGAACCCTAGTNGCTGCTACATACAGCAATCTTCNGTTCTCTGCATCTTTTCTGGACTTATTTATCCACNTGGCATGTTCCCAAACGGCTGATTTCAGATTCTTTTTACCGCCCCATGGNCGAGGGTTTCCGGAGAATAGGTCTGCAGAGACAGTGAATGGTGAATTACTAATCTTCACCATACGNTCNCTGAATAAATCNGCGAGTATGACTACCTTGCTCTGAAGGCCTTTCGATCCGTGGATAGACATCATTCGAATAGCATCGGGAGGNGGTTTTGTCTTGCTCTTTATGCCNCCCGATAAGTCTTCACGAAGAGCGCGAAGAACATCTCCCGCCATGAGCATCGATCCGCCNTCTCTATCGAGTATCTCGGCGATTACATCAATTGCCTGCTCAGCGTCTTGTTTTGATATTTCATNAGGGTAGGCAATGAGCAAGTCGGAAGTGTCTAAAGTCTCGTTTAGCACATCCAATACTCTTCCTGAATTTATCAGATGTATCCATCTTTCTACCATTCTTCCTGCAGGTGTCTGTTTCAAGAAAAGTGCTAATTTTTGCATTANATTCTCTCCTTCTTCGACAGCGAAGATGAATTTGTCTAGATCGCTGTCTGACAATCCGATAAGAGGGGATCTCAANACCCATGCTGCATGGTGCTTGGAATGCGGTCTCGCACAGAACTGGAATAGCGCCTCGATGACACTTGCAGCGGGCCGTTCGAATAAGTCTCCTTCTTGATCGGCATGCGCNTTTATCCCNTATTCNGAAAGTTCTCTGAGCAAGGCGTCCCTTATGCCGCTTCTAGTNGCCATCAAGATCATTATCTCGTCAGATTTGACNGGCTCGCACTCTTGACTTATCCATACTCCTTCNGCACTCTTTATCCTAACCGCTTTTCCTTCAATCAGAGATTTGACTCTCATTGCGATAAGTCGTGCAATNCGATCTACATTTCCAGACTGTTCGTTGAACAGNGGGTTAACTGGCACCGCGAGGTCTTCTGGCGGATCGCCTGAAATTTCCTCAGCAGATGGGCATATCCATTCAATGTGGCCGCTTCCTTGTAATCTCTNGACTGCTCNCAGAGAAGGGTCGCCCTCGTCGAGATCTCCATAGCACATATCGAACTGGCTTGGGGATCTGAGATCTTGTGCATCNGCATACCACGATCCTGTTCTCACGGTTCTGTGGCGTTCTGAAAACACGTCTCTCCACCATTCATTCATAGCATTAAGCAAGCCATTCTTTGTCCTGAAATTCACATCAAGACGTATCAATCCCTCAGACCTTGCTTCGATATCTTGTGGGGATATGGTTTCTCCNGGGCCGTCGACCTGATCGAATCTTACCCATGGTTCAAGATCTCTTCCTGAGGCGATTCGGCGTGCTCCTGCAGTGGCGAATGCGGCTTCGTGTTCATGTCTCGGATCACGGCTNCTGTCCTTCGAACGAAGAGGGGGGTCGTTGGAAAGAATTGGTATGTTATCCAATTCCCATGAGTTGATCGATCTCAAATGGTCGCTATATTCCCTAAATCTAGATGGTTCGGCTTGTCTGAAAGCATAGATTGACTGCTTGATATCGCCCACATAGCAAATGGTGGGTTGCCATGGCGTTTCTGGGATTCCGTTCTCACCGNGTTTGATTTCTCTCGGCCCCCATAATCTCGCTAGTAGTCTCCATTGCAAGGGNGAGTTGTCCTGCGCTTCATCAATGATGAATGCTCGAAATCTTCTCCTGATCGACTTTAGGGTACTGAGCCGTTGCTCCAAGTCAACGGCTGCTTGTTTGAGTGCAGCTTCGGAAAGAGTGTAGTGATCTTCTCCGATCATGGAGTGTAGTTGATGGAGAGCTTTCTCGATGTGGTCGTCTTGCCATGGTTCTTTGGGGCCCCGATCCAAGATTCTTATTACTTCACTAGGATAGAGTCCCTCAATTTTGCATATACGTGGGCAATTGAGCAGGAGGAGGTCCCCTGCAAGTCTAAGGCTGTCATCGTGATCCCGCATTCCATCCCTCAATTTTAGGCCTCTCAGAATCTCCATCAGCCCGGACATTGCAAGACGTAAATCTTCGAGATGCTCGGCCTCGGACTCGATTGTCATTGTGTAGGATTCTACATCTGAATCTTCTTGAGTTCGTTCAGGCGGAGGGTATGGTACAGATTGTATCCCACTGATAGGTTCCAAGTGGCTCATTGTCGTGGCGTATCTGATAATCTCGGAAGCATCATTGCTTTCCAATAATTCTCGAATATTCTGAACTGATTCTTTCAACTGCTCTTTTGCCTGTTTGGATTCTTTTTTTTGCCCCATTTTGCCCAATGGAAGGATTCCAGAAGGCCAATTTTTAGTTGAAGGGATGGTGTCTCTCGGGAAGATTTTCGAGGTTTTGCTAAGGCGTTTTGATTTCGAAACGTACATGAGTTTCGATATCCAAGAAATTTTCTCTATGAATGTATTTGGATGAGTCTCAGCAAGATGATTCAAGAGTTCGACTCGGTCATTTTTATTCCACCCCTCCGGGGAAAATATGTGTCTTTTATTCTTGACTAAATCGATAAAATAGCTCACAGACTGGTGTATTTCATTGAAGATTGCCGAATTGAAAATATGAGATCTTTCTGGAAACAATGTCTCCATTAGCAGCGTATGTTCAATCTTCATCTCTCCAGAGAGCTCCCTAGAAGCCTCTTCCACTAAAATCGAGTTTCTAAGAAGACCTTGCAACAATCCATTCAGTCTTCTTCGTCCGGAATACATCTTGGTTAGCCTGTCTCTAGCTCTGAGGATGCTCAAGGCGTGTTCGCTCTGAAGCAATTCAGAGTCCGCCGCTGTGAATCGGGAAGGGTCGGAGGGTAATCTCCAGAAAGCATCAATTGCGTCGATGCGCAAGGTCTCTCTTTGCGCGTCGGTGACTATATCGTCATTGATGGGCTCGCCCAATATTGTCAAATGAGGAGATATCAACCTAGAGAAAAAAGAATGGATGGTACCGATTGGGGCATCTTCGAGAAGCATTGTCAGTTGCTCTTTATCTGCTTCAGAGCGAAGTCGGGGGTCGGAATTCTGCTCCCTATTTCTTGTGCCGACTTTAAGATTGGATATTTTCTCCCTTAGACGGGTTCTCATTTCATTTGCAGCTGCCTTTGTGAATGTGAGGAGGACGACTTCTCCTGGCAATAGGCCCTTCCAGCGGATTAGGTCTGTCATTTCCGACTTTGATGAACGGATCTTCCCATGAGAGAGGTNNTTTTNGGNCGTTCNGGTTGNGGGAGTATCTCNGTTGCTCGTTGTCTGTTTGCCAAATAATGCTGTACTGCACGGTCTACGATCGTCCTTGTTTTTCCTGTTCCAGCGCCTGCGTCTATNGCTATATGCGCATCTAAATTCAATGCAAGTCTTTGTCCTGTGTTGGGTCGGGTCATTGTATGAAACCACCCCTCGCTCTTCGATCACAAATATGTCTGGCCTCNCAGAATGAACAAACATGAACACTTGGGGTTGGATTTATCATTCCAGAACTTGCATGGGTTACGACTCCGCTGGCAACGATTAGCCTCTGGGTTAGCCATGCACGAAATGGGTCGGATTCGGCTTGTGGGCCTTCATCATGAAATCTGTAAAGATCACTCGTCAGACTGGTAATCGTTCCTGCANCTCCATCGTGCATCCATGGAGGAGCCCATTTCGAAATCTCGACGAAGTGCTCAGATTCNTACCCTAAGACGCTGATTCCCGTACCTACAACAAGATCGCCCGGGTGAGCCAGTTCCCATGCTCTTGCATAGACGGCCAATTGTAATTCTTCGAAAAGGCCCTTCTTGTGGCGATGTTGGGGCGGGGTNGATGCTTCTGTAGATTTCAGATCTCTTATCACAACCATTCGACGTGGTCGCCAACCTGATTCTTGGACCCTCAATGGGGCTACTTCCTTAGATCCTGATTCATCGACCCANTGAGTAGATTCTGGGTCGAATGGGACCATATCTACGCGATCGATGAGCCCGCTTGGAGTGAATGGNTTCAGANGTCCCCTGTTCTTTTCAACAAACTCAGGAGGGATGATTATTTTCAGATCTTTAGAGGATCGATGAATCTTCCANTCTGTGGCTATGGGCGCAGTNCCCGGTGTCCGGATGTCTGCCATTATCATGGCACCTATTCTTCCTGCGGGNGCTACTGGTCGAGGATCTGAAAGCCACAAACCCCACTCTTTAGAGTTCATTCCTGTGAGCATCCAAAGACGTTGGACGGCGACTGCGTCAGTCCTAGTTAGCCATGGAGCCCTGTCGGCTAACGAGTTCAGACCTATCAACATCAGATCATCGATACTTATGCCGCTAATCGCAAGAGAAAGAGGACGNTTTTCGAGATTGACTTCTAACTCTTCAGATCCCTCTTCNACACCTAGTACATTGCTCAATATATCATGATGTATGGCGTGTAGTATGTTTCCATATACTCTCGGATCCAAGTCTTGACTCGTCCTCTCGTCTTCAGAAATCGAGAGCCTCTCTGTGAGCCAGCCACGACGAGGGCAGTCGAGCCATACTTTCAATCGACTGGGNGACCATCTTTTACGCTGTATGGTAATGTCGCTGTAACCCTGTCTTTGATCGTGCTCATATATGTTTGAACGCCAAGGGATTATCGGTCTTGGATCGATAGTAGCGGTCTTCGAGGATGATTTCCCGGCTTCCACCACTGGCCAGCGTTGATTGGATCTTGGAGAGTTTTTTGCCGCTCTTGAAGGTGCTGATANTAGATTCNCCGAAGGNGGTACGAGAAGTCTGGAAAGGGATNNCTCNGGGAGATAGCCATCATCATCCGATGATGTTGGTCTTCTAGACAGCATATCAGTAACCAAATCACTACTGAGTTGTAANAGTGGGGATGAAGTTCCTAATGGCTTCATCGAAGCTGGTTTCCCAGANCTTAGATTATTGCCGTCGTTCATCAAACGATATCTTGNTCCTTCCGAAAGTTGCTCTCTCGACATCTCTTCCTTGGCGGTTTTATGTTGATGATTGAGCCATTCAGCGAGGATGAATGATGGAGGGTGGTCTTGGTTGTCTAGTCCTACATGTATTACTGCCACCACAGGAGCAGCATGGAGAAGATGTCGCATAGAGTGCCTTGCAGATTTTATCTTGGTGTCTGGTCTCAGTATGTTTAGTGCGTGTCTGTCTTCTTCTCCAAGAAGTGGAACTCTTGGCGTATGCATCGGCCATGAAGTGGATGAAAGATGGGTCATCAGCACGATATCCGCCGTGCATCCCAATGCGTCCTTTGGAGCGAGTATCCTCAGATTGGGGTCATTGATTATCTGTGGTTTGATTTCAGGGTCTGCTATCACCCGGAGAATTCTTTCCGCCCATAATGGACCTGATTTCTCTAATTTTATGCCAAGGGATTTCATTGATTGGGCTAGATATGACGTTTGTTTTCGGATAAATTCTACAGTCTNCCGGGCCAAACTGTTGTTCGCTAGTTGATGTGATTCTATCTCANTCAGAGAGATNCTGGACAAGAGGGCTTCTAACCATTCATTCGAATCATGATACGGCTTAGGAAGCTGGAGGGTGTTGCCAGTGTAACAACCAACATAGAGGGATTTTTCACTGATTGATTCGATTTCCCAATCTGATAGTAAATGTCGTATCGAGTTGACAAGACTTAGAATCCACCATTGGAGTTCCTCCCATCTTTTACCATCTTCCGGCTCTCTTGGCTTAGACAGGGATNCTAACCATTGTTGTATCGCACCTGGGCCGCCAGTTATGTGGCTGTCACGNGCGTGTTTCTCGAGAAGATCNAGATGACACCGNGGAGTGATNCTGGAGTTGGAAGAATGGGNGATTGGGTCTTGGAGGACTGTTAGATGATCATTTATTCCGATTTCACGAATTTTTTCAAGTGAAAATGCACGGTTCCCTTGTGCAAGAGACAAAGNGGCTACAATCAACCTAATCAACGGATTTGTGAGTCGGGGCTGAAGTTCATGNGGNGGTATGATGGAGGGTATCGATTCGATTGATCGACGCCAATCTGATGCTCTTTTCTGCCAGTCTGGATCGATTATCAGTATTGAGGCGTTTGGATTGGACGATCTTGCCTCNGATATGAACGTTGCAGCGGCCCTGATGGAGTCCTTCTCGATTTCTATTTCGATATCATGCACCTCATTTTCTGTTTGATTGATATTCAATGAATGTCTTGGAATCCATGATGGGAGTTCTTTCATTTCACTGATTGGATAGATGTCTCGGACCTGTATTCCGTGCTCTCCCAAGCGGTAGCTTCCGGAATACGTGAGCTGATGTACTGGAACAAATCTGGTAATCGCCGCCATCAATCTAAGATTTAGCCTAGGGAGAGATGGATCATGATCTAGCATCAAAATGCCATCAATTTCTTCGAGGGTAAATGGAGTGAAGTTTTCGATTGTTTCCAATGTGTTGACTATTTTAGAAGTGAATAAATCGGGATGTATGCCACCTAAATTTTCTGAAATGTGATCGAGTATCTTCCTAAATTCCAATGCCTCTGTCGCTCCGACCCATCTTTCAATCGAATCCTCCGTCGAGAGCGTGCTATGNAGTTCGATTAGTGCCTCTGTCTTGCTGCGGTGCCATACTCTATTTTCAAGAGGATGGAGATATGGAAATCTAAGCTTTTCAGCGGCACGGGCAGTTAGAATATGAGTGCATTCATCTAGGACTGGATCTCTTTTCATAGGNTTTTGAAGTTGCAGGTCGGCTCCAAGAGCGAAAGTCAGTGAGCCTAGGGTGTGGTGTGCTGAGCGATCGAATGCTGGTACCTCATTTTCTATTAGATCGAGCATCTCCCTTCTTGAAGCCTGATTGGGGTAAATGAAGATCATTTTACTACAATCGGGCATCGATATGCTGTTTCTAGCCTGCCTCACTGCTTGTTCATTCACCCATTGGGGAAGAGGTCCGGGGGGGACCTCCTCAACAGTGAGTCTCGATGGGATAGTCATGTCGGATACGGAGAGCATCATCGAGGGTTATTGAACCCGGCGTCGAATTTGCGTGTTANAGGGGCAAATATCGCGCCCAGAAATATGATTACAATTACAGAAAGAGGATTCTCGAAAGGTAGTTCCTGAAATAGAGAGGTNTTCGGCGGGTGCTCTACCCAATCGACAATGAAGACTAGTTCGAGATCGTCTCCGTCCCATGCAGAAGGAAGTTCGAGATTCGTCGAGCCTGCTGCGTCTAGGGGCATTGCATCACGTAGGATNTTGTAGTACACGCCTTGTCCGTTCGCTCCCTCCGGGAAANCGCCNGATGTCTCCCTAATTAGCAAGGTGAGATCAGTGGTAACTGAATCGCACGCGGTCCTACATCTCGATTTCTCTTCTTCCCACTCCCACGACCAATCGAGGATTTGGCCATCCCACGTGATTTNCAAACTCGAGTTTTCACTGATTGGGGGGGAGGTGACGAGATTGAGGCTTTCCCGGTATTCTTCGGCCAGGGTCATACCTGNCGAGGGCGTCGATCCGATGTGCATACGCTCTCCNGATACGATTATNGTTGGGGGTGTTCGAGAGGATTGTTCAGCAGCGGCAGAGGCGGGTCCGTATCTACTAAGCCATCGNCCCTCAGTGTTGTTGTTGCCAAACGGATCCTCGACCTCGAACAGATGNCGATGGAACTTGATTATCTCAACGTCTAGTTCAGACGTCTCTGAATCAAGAGCGTCCTCAGNAGGTATGCACGTCTCACACCATGTTGCTGTATAGACTTCGATCAGTATCGGAGCTTCAGAGACTGATGAAGAGAANGAGGAATGATTGTCCACTAGAGTTGATAATACTGCAATGGATCCTCCGTCTGANTCTTCCGTGGCATCGACCCATGGCACATCCCCTAAATTTGACTGGCCTGATGNGATTNCAGTCAGCGACATGATCGCCAAGAGGATTGTGATGGAGTATGCTCTGATCCTCATCGAGACTAGGTCGCTGACTGCGGATAAGAAGCGTTCGGACCTACGTCAGCTTTGAGAATGCAGAGATGGTTCTTTCAACGTCTTCGGGCGTTATGTGCAGATGTGTTACTACACGGATATTTGATTCATCTATGGAAAGCACATCGATCCCGTCTTCTGATAATTTCTCGACGATGCGTTCTGCATTGTTGCTGGCTGTTCTAATGTAAATCATATTNGTCTCAACCGATTCCATATCTATGGTGAAGCTCTCCATATCGTTGATGGCTTCAGCCAAGTTGTGGGCGTNAAGATGGTCTTCAGCGAGGCGTTCCACATGATTTTCCAAGGCGTATATACCGGCGGCGGCGATGATTCCGGCCTGTCGCATACCGCCTCCGAACATCTTTCTCCATCTGTGCGCAAGCCCGATCGTTTCATTCGAGCCCACTAAAACCGACCCCACNGGAGAGCCGAGACCCTTTGAAAGGCAGATTGAAACCGTATCAAAATCACGAGCCATTCTCTCTGGAGAAGTTCCTGAGGCGACTACTGCATTGAACATCCTAGCACCGTCCAAGTGAGAGTTGCAGTGGTTATCTTTAGCGATCTTGCATATCGAATCCATTGTCTCTTGTGGATAAATTGCGCCGCCTCCACGGTTAGAGGTATTCTCAACGCATACCAATGAGCCATTTGGATAGTGTCCGAGGCTTCCATCTCCTTTTCGGATGGAGTTTTTCACATCCTCTGGACGCATTATGCCCCGGGTACCTGGAACAAGTGCTATCGAGCATCCAGATAATGCTGCATATCCTCCACCTTCGTAGATGTAGATATGNCTGTGTCTTTCTGCTACTATCTCATCTCCTGGGCTCGTTTGTGCCCTGATTGCAATCGCATTCGACATCGTTCCAGATGGAACGAAAAGGGCAGCTTCTTTGCCCGTGAGCCTCGCTAATCTATTCTGAAGTTCGATTACGGTAGGGTCGTCNCCTAGTACATCATCGCCAACATCGGCTTCAGCCATTGCCCTTCTCATGCCCGGAGTTGGTTTTGTGACTGTGTCGCTCCTGAGGTCGACTCGNTCACTGGCAGCGTATCTCACATCCATAGCGGATTGGCTCGACCAAATAGGATATTCGTGTAATCATGTTGNGGTTTTGAACTTCTAGTAGGGGGGCATGATGATTTATCTGGGGCTTCTGGCGGAGACATGGCGGATAGTGAAAAATCTGCAGCGGAGACTCATTTCTTCCTTTCAGATAACTGCCCTCCCATGGGGATATACGAGACTCTGTACGCTTTCAAAGACAGTTTTGGAAAGTTCATGGGTGCTGAAGGAACGCATCCTTGGTCGCAGGGTTTTCCGCTGACTAGGGCGCTTGAGAAATTTGACGGTCCGTCTCTTCCAGATAGCATCGAAGTGACATGGGAAGATCGATTCTATCCCAAAGCATGGGGACATCCCCTGTTGCGAGAATCGATTGTGGAATACTATAATTCACAATACGGCTCTTCAATCACTCCTGATAACGTAATGGTCTTCGCAGGGGGGAGACCTGGTATTTACACGGTTATGGCATTCCTCAAAGAGCATGTCAAAGTAAGGATTGGAAGTATAGAATGGCCAGCTTATCTGGATATTCTAACTCAGACGAATACCGCCTACGAAACCGTCGCATATACCAAAGAGAATAATTTCCACCCTAACAATTCAGATTATTTTGATCGTTCTGGAATTGCTGATGAAGTGGGTTTGATGCCGGTCATCTCAAACCCACAAAACCCATCTGGTCAGACTCGATGGGGCGATGAATTGAGGGATCTAATAGAAAGGTCTGAAGAGCCTGGTAACGGACTTTTACTTGATGAAGCGTATGAAATGTTTCACTCACCATCAGTAAGTGGGATTGAATTTGTTAGAGATCTTGACTCGAGCAACATATTCCTCGCAGGGGCTTGTACGAAGGGGCTTCAGTCACCGGGTATTCGCGTGGGCTGGATCATTGCAAGCAAAACGAATATCGAGACCATGGCAAACTATTCGAGTTTCGGGATGGGGGGTGTTAGTCATCCTTCACAGCACTATGCCGTCAAGCTCCTTGAGCCGAATAGAGTGCAGAAGGCACGCAAGGCTGTAGAGCAGCACTACAATTGGCAACGTGATCGTTATCGAAAGGCATTCGAAGACATGGGTTTGGGCGTGTACACGGGAGATGGCGGGTTCTACCATTGGCTAGAACTGCCTGAGGGCATGACAAGTGATGAATTGAATAAACGACTTTTCAAACATGGNGCGGCTATTCTATGCGCCAGCGATTGTGATATGGACAGACCTCACTCAAAGGATCTTGGCTATGAGAGTCCATATTCTCGCTTCTTCAGGTTCTCCTTCGGGCCATTACTCCCGGATTCATTCGAGTCGGACGTTGCACTATTCAGANAGGTGTATGATGGATACAAAGAGGAGTCTAATCACTCTGCAGGCGCATAAATCATGAATTCGCTCAGCGGAGGCGTGTATATGTGGAGGTTGACTAGCTCNGTCTCCTGTTCATTAACGACTTGATGGATATCTGGCTCTTCTGCAGCGCATATCTCACCCGGCGAGTAATGTCTTGTGGAGGTATGTACGGCCTTTCCGAATTGATCGATCTCGAATATGCGCTCTGTCGATACTCCTTCGAGAATCAAGAATGCGCAATCACTGCCCTTGTGGTCATGAATCGGGGTTAGCTGGCCGGGCTTCCAGCAGATTGCGACGATTTCGTAGTGNTGTGTTCTCTTGATCACATTCCTCTGATACCCATCATCGGTTGATCCTATGCAATCTCTCAGGGCATCTATCTCGAATTCTTGAGAGGATAATTTAGATTCGAGTTCGCTCAGACCTGGTCTTCTATCGAGCGAATCGAGCCATTGGATNATATTTCTGAGGCCTGGACATCTGCTGAGCAATGTTGTCTGTTGGTCCGCNTCGATCTGAATCTGCTGAACCACGCCACTCACCTAATGCAACCATATGTTACCGTTCCTATGTTTCAGACCAACTGCAAATCACCCGTGAAGGCGTCTATGCTNTCNCTTGGAGCAGGGCCAATCCCCATGACCGTTATCGTTCCCGGCGGTATCTCCGTATGTCCTGCATCCTTGACCAAATGACATACGATGCCNACCGATGAAATNGCCCCATAGAGTCGCTTCATCTCATCGGCGTCTTTGACAGCGACAACGATCTTTCTAGCGCCTTCCTTCCTGTATCTGTCAAGGGTCTTTGGAATGACTCGGTCTGCTTTTAGTGCGCATTCCATAACAGCGTGACCAACCTGTGCTGCGAGTTTTCCCTTGGAAAGTTGGAGGTCTTTACGNGTCACTATGACCATTGTGATTTCATCAGTTCGTGACAACTTCGCTCACCGCTCGACCGCTGGACGCTATCTTATGGCGTAACATGAGATGGGAAAAGGGATTTGCAAGCCAAGCGACGAATGCTATGTTGCCAGCGGCATGGTACATGTCGAANACGATACCATTGGCCAAATATGTCAGNAAAGTCGAGAAGTCATGGTTNAGAAGTATGCTTGTGGAAACTATCCAATCGAATGCGAATGCAGAGACTGCTGCTAAAATCATGAGTCTCCCCACGGCTATTCGNCCATCTATGATTAATTTCTCAGCGAAGATCGAACCGGCCACTCCAACGGTAGCCCANCCAATTACTTGGAATAGAGTCCAAGGCCCATGCCCCAAGAAGATCATGTTGGTGCTGAGTGCGACAATGCCTGAGATGGCAATCGCCCATGGTGCGCCATAGAATACGCCAACNAGAATTATGGTGACCGTCACTGGTTGGACATTGGGAATTGGCTCCAATAGGATTCTCCCTGCCACGCAGAATATTGTTAGTATTGCCAGGATTGCAAATGGGCTAGAGTTCTCCATTCGCCTCTCTGCTCTCAGGATTGCAAGCACCAATAAGGACAGGATCGCGATGTTGACGATCAAATCTTGCATGGGTGTTAATGCAAAGTTGTGAAAGTCGTACATATCTCCGCCTCTCATNGATGCTTCATAGTCATTCTTGGGAAAAAGGTAGTAGGAGCCTNGAGAATCAAGCAGGAGTGATAATCCAACTTAGATTGGTATCCGANGTTATCTCGAAACTGGATGCTCCAACATCGGCCATCTCCCCCTCGTGGTAGAAACCCCAGTAAGTGGACCAGTCTTCAGCNCCAGAAACACCATCAATGGTGTGAACAAACGCGCCCATTCCAACGTAATATGTTACATCAATGGTGAAGTTCTCCCTGAGTTGTAGGGCTTCCATGACTCTGTACGCTGTGACATTAGGCGCCACATGAATCGGATCGAATGTGATGCTTCCATCATTGAGTCTGTCTGCTAAATTCGCTGTCTGGTTGCCTTGGTCTACAAAGTCCAAAGTTACAACTACACTCAAATCGCCTATTTCATCTTCAGTGAGTGGATCTGTTTCAGATGTGCATCCAGAAAGAGTTGAAGCGGTTACNATAAGCAATNTAATGGTCAGNGTCATTCTAGAATTGGCAAGCATGGAAATCGAANACATCAGATTAGGTCTAAGAAGTTAGTTGATAATCCAGCAATTNAAGAATATTATTNCCAAAATTAACCGATCTTCTGTCTCAGAATCTGGCTCACGACCTTGCCGTCGGCTGCTCCCCCTAGTCTAGCCATTACCACACCCATAAGAGGTCCGATAGATGCTTGGCCTCTAGCTTCGATTAAGTCTGCATGTTCTGAAATTACTTCATCCACTGCAGATTCAATTGCCGTGTTATCGGCTGGTATGAATCCAAGAGCGGCGGCTTGGAGTTTAATCCAGGACATTCGCTCATCGTATGGCGCGTCAAGCAAATTCTTATCGGACGCCATGAGGGCAGAAATAGGGATTACTCCATCTCTTGTTATGATTCCCTCGTCACGTGCCAGAATTGCCTGGAAAAGTGCTTTCAGNGGGAATGCCGATCTCTTGATATTCGCAGCGCTTGATGCCTCGCTGAGAGTTTGATCGAGAAGGGCAGTTGCGATGGATTTTGGTGAAATGAGGGGNATGTCCGAGTATCCTTCGATTGCTGCCTCGATCAAAAGATCGTCAAGTTCTGCACCTAATATGGCCTCTGCCTGAGTTTCTGATAGCCCGGTTTCAGAGAGCCTGAATAGCCTCTCTTTAGATGTCATGGGAATGCTATCAACAGCTCTTATCCATCTTGAGGAATCGATACCTGTCAAAGGGACGTCTGTTTCCGGGTACATTCTCGCGCCGCCTGGGAGAGGCCGCATTGGCATCGTGGTTCCATCATCTGGTTGNCCTTTCTTGATGACGACGTTCCTGACTTCCTGGGGGATTCTCAGGAAGGCCATTCTTGCACGCTCTGCAACAGCGTCCAATGCCAGTTCCGCCTGCCATGAAGGAGCGATACAAATCGCAAACGCATCGGAATCTTCCAATGATAGCCGGGTTCGAATTGAATCGACATCATCTATTTTGAGGCCATAATCTGGAAGTTCATCTGAATGTATGATGCCGTGTACTCCGGCTCTTTTGGCCGCGCCTGATAATTCTCTTCCGAGACGAGGGAGCTGTGCGCCGTTTGCATCTCTCTCCTTGGTTCCGAGATGGCCTGAGAGACCAGGTAGTNCCAGNACCATTANACTNGATCCNGAGGANATTGCAGAGGTTATCATCTCTGATTCGACCCCANCCATGATTTCAGAGATATCTTCGACTCTNCCTGGGATGATTCGATGGACNTTCTCTCTAATTGANGCCTCCAAAGANGGGTCATCCATTCTTCTATCGCTGCCCAGAGGAGGAAAGTTGTGATTAGTTCTGAGAGTGTTTGAGAGTCGATAAAAGTGNATCTGTCGAGCCATTTCAGATCTAATTATCCTAGGTATCCATCCAAGATCTTGGCAACCCTTGATCTCAACCCTATCGCCACAGGCGATGCTAACGTTCAGGTCTTGTCTGATGCTTCCCAAACCTCTGCGTACACTACGGGTATCCCGAAGCCGCCTACCTAAGAATGAAGAAACCGACTTTGCGTGTTCAGGCGATACTATGTCTGGTTCAGTTGCTATCTCAACCAGCGGTATTCCGAGACGATCCAGAGANTAGGTGACTTCAGTTCCCCTGTCTGTGGTTTCTTCTCCCAATCTTCTTGCAGAGTCTTCTTCGAGGCAGATTACCGAGATTCCTATTTCGGCGTCATCAACNTCGAATCTNCCCCCTGTGGCGATTAGGCTAGTTCTCTGAAAACCACTGGTGTTAGATCCATCTACAACGGTTTTTCGCATTGTTTGAATTTTTTNCACAGGCGCGGCGCTGAACATGGCTGAAATCTGCAAAGTTGTGTCCAGGGCGTCTGAGTCAATCTGGAGAGGCGGGGCCTCGTCGAGTTCTATCAGTCCTGAATTGGGTGTCTGGAGATATGCGAATGACCTATTCCTCATCTCTTCGAATCGAGCGGCTACATCTACTGTACCAGACTCTCCTCGAGCTGCACGAAGGCGTCTCTTGGCGATTGCTCGAGGNGGATTCTGAATTTGGTCTTCTGTTCCATCATACAGAACGCCTGGTTGACGAGAATGTAGTTTTCCGGAAGAGAGTTGCTGATGTATCTCAATACCACACATAAAGCCNAACGAAATGGGGTCTAGAGAGTCCGGGTCACGGATATCGCCAATGGGCTCGCTCTCCGGCATGATGATGTCGAAGCAACGATTGCTCATAGGGTCAGCGGAATCAATCAGGCCCATTCATACGTTCCCGTTTGTGGTTCGTATATTGCGCCGGTCGTCGACAGTCTACTGATCACGCTTCTAACTGTAGAGTCTGATATTCCTTTTATTAGAGCCGCATCTATGATTTGGCTCATTTTCATACGACCTTCGTTANCATCGGATATTTCCTGCATGATTATTCTGACTAGGCTACTCTGCTTTTGCTTACTCATTCCAGTTTGGAACTCGGCTTCGTCCCTAATATTGGCTTCATCNCTCCAATGCATGAATATGGCCTTGGCAACTTCAGCATCTACTACCGTCGCAGTCTGACGAAGATGTATCCTCGCATGGGCTTCTGTGAGGCGCATTAGAGCTTCGAGNGCTCTAGCAGTAACTGGTACCTCTGTTATCTCAGACTTATCCGATTGACTGATTCCATAATCAGAGCCTCTGGGATTATTTTGATTCCTGTTAAATGAATTCCTTGTTTTGATNTAATATTTAACCAGGAGATTCTTTGCTTCATCATCGAGAGACGGATGGATATTCCGCTTTGCGTAGGCCACNTATTTTCTCAGGAAGTTTGTCGTCAAGTGTTGTTTCTGATCGTGTCCTATATCCATTATTTCTTCTGAGTCGGGAATGGGCTCACTGCCCATCTTGTCCTCAATCTGAAGTTCGCTGACACCTGAGGTCCTATTTTGGAGGATATGCCGTGCTATCTTTTCATCCAAACCCGGTTCTGGNGTGTCTTGAAGGAGCCATATCAAATCGAATCTNGAGGCTAGGGGCGTTTCCAGACCGGTTTCTTTGAATGACTGCATTATACTCGCATTTGCTGATAGTGGGTCGAATCTTCCTGATTCTGGGTTNGCTGCCGCGAGTACGGCACATCGTGAGTTGAGTGTGGCGGTGATACCTCCTTTAGCGACTCTAATTTTCTGCTGCTCCATGGCCGGATGTATCGCACTTGTATCCTGCTTGCTTATCTTATCGAATTCATCAATGGCAGCAAGGCCTCGATCGGATAGAGGAAGCACGCCCGCTTCAAGTGCGAATCTCCCATCCGAAAAACCGTCTTTCACAGCCGCTGCGGTCAGACCAGCAGCGGAAACTGACCCTCCTGATGTGAATTTGCCTCTTGGTGAGAGATTTGACATGTAGGTGAGCAATTGAGATTTTGCAACCCCTGGGTCCCCCATCAAGAGAATATGGATATCGCCCCTAGATCTGGTTCCATCGCTCGAAACTCGAGCCACCCCTCCGAAAAGTTGCAGTGCAAGGGATCGCTTTACCCATCTTAGAACTGGTGTGGGGAATATGGATGGTGCGATCGAATCTACAAGGAGATTGATCAGATTGTTGCTATCTCCATATTCCTTGACGAGTTNCTTGATTTTTTCTTCTTCTTCNTCATCAATGATNATCTCTGTGAAGGGCGTCGTCTCTGCCTCTACGCTCACCATCGAGTAAAATATCTCGAAAAGNGGAGTTTTCCTGGAGCCCTTTCTCTCNGAATGCATCTGCGGNATCATNTTCGCTATGATTCTGGTTCCAGGGAGTACGCTGTTCACCAGATCGCCCTCGAGGATCACCATTCCCGTGCTCGGTTGCGCGCCGCTCGGTACACGTTCCGGGATCTCCTGAATCTCGATCTTCTGATTGTCCACGAGGGAACACTTCTCCTTCATCAAAGTGAATTTTACTCGGCCTTTGCGCTCTCCGCAGCCTTCGCATTGTAGCGGCTCCTCAAGTTCCGTGTGATCGTGCTGTATGATCTCAGTCTCGTAATCGCACGAACATTGGAAGACAGAACGGTGGATTCGGGGTTTGATCTCACTCACCTTGGTCACTGAGACTTCTGAACTGATGAGCTTCTGCACATCGACGTGACCGATCCTCCTCAAATCTCTCCGACTATCGAGCGGTAGGAGATCGATTCTGATGAATGGTTCGATATCTTGTGCTCCCATCTCGATACAATATGTCTTGAGAGCGGCAGAGCCCTCTCTCAAAATATGGGTCGGCTGGTCGAGTAGCATGTCCGCAAAATCTGGGTCGAAAGTCTGAATTTGGTGAAAAGAAAGTTCCATTTTATCGGCTTGGCCCGAGACTATTCTCTGAACCTCATCAGCCATTGTCTCTTCCAGAAATGATCTCCATCTCGGTCTTGCATCTGGAGCGAGCATCGTCATGGCATTTCCTCAGTCGGTCTACCGCGGTCGGGAGAGGGGGCCTATCAAGAAACCGGAGAGCTTCATACCCCCCCTTTCTTCCAGTGGAGAAAACAGTGGTCTTTCATCTGCCTGATACCTTCTATTGCAATAATTTTGGATATTCTCCGACGTGGTAACCTTGAGAGACCGATTGGAACAAGGAGTGCCATGGAACACACGCGTTCAGGAAGTGATATCCTCGTTCGGCTTGACCCAGGAGAGGAGATTCACGCTGCTCTAAAAAAATTGGCAAATGACCTTGCGTTTGATGCTGCTGCCATTACAAGCGGTATTGGCAGGACCCGTGATAATCAGTATGGTTACATGAATGAAGAAGGCGTCTACCAAAGACGGCCATTGGATCCTCCCTCTGAATTGGTGAGTCTTTCAGGCAATATTGCTCGTACGCGAGAAGGGGAGCCATTCACCCACATCCACTGCTGTTGGTCTGACGACGAGAATAATGTTCATGCTGGCCATCTTTTTCAGGCGACGGTCCACGTTGTGGCAGAAATTCATATCAGAGTCATGGATCATGCGATGATGACGCGTTGTCCTCTTGCTGATTTTGAGTTACTGGGCCTAGAATTTGAATAGAGAAATGCGGTGAGATGNNGGCGATGAGGGTCCTATTTGCCCATGGCCTCTGGAGTGCTCCTGGTGGTTCGAAACCTGCCTATATGAAAGNAGTCCTGGGATGGGATGTTGTCTGCCCGGATATGCGCAGGAATGGTTGGAGTATTTCCTCTCAGGCCCTTACCATTCGTCAAGAGTTGGAATCTCCCGGATCTTTCGATGTCCTGATTGGTTCATCCTTCGGAGCGCTTGCGATTGCCAATGCAGTCGAAGAATATGAAGGTGATTTTCGGCTTGCTCTCTTAGCACCGGCTTTCGGGGTCTATGACACACTGGCCTCACAAATCGGAGATTCATCAATGGAAACATGGAAGGAGGACGGTGTTAGGTCGTTTATCCCACCGGATTGGGAGGAGGAGGTGCTACTTCCATGGTCATTTATGGAAGATGCATTGTCGTGTGGGTGGCCTGTACTTCAGCATAGAACTGCTATTCTTCATGGCAGGGGTGATGATGTGGTTCCCGTGGAAAACTCATACAGAGCAAGTGCAATCTCGGAAACGACCGATTTGGTGGAAGTGGACGACGGGCACAGGCTTGCAGATAGCCTGGACATGCTGCCAGGACTAGTTTCCATGGTTCTAGCATGATCAGTCATCATGGGTACCTAGGAAGTACTGGCCGATTTCAGGGTCTGTTAGAATATGGTCTGCATCGCCCGTGTGGACTACCTTGCCGTTTGACATGATGTACCCCCTGTCCGATCTCGAGAGGCTTAGTCTTGCATTCTGCTCGACTATCAAGACGGTGATGCCTTGCTCTCTGAGAGCATCGATCCTCTCTATGATCTGCTGCTGNTATAAGAGGTGAAAGAGCNGCNGTGGGCTCATCCAAGAGGAGGAAGTTNGGATCNGATATCAGGGCTCTTGAGATNGCGAGCATTTGACGTTCTCCNCCTGATAGCGATGCTGCTAGATCATGCTCNCGAGAACGAAGATCGGGNAACATATCTANTGCTCTCTCGATTCTNTGACNGAGGATGTTTGCTGAGAGNGAGTTTCCGCCCATCTGGAGGTTTTCCTCGACTGAGAGGGAGGGGAATACGTTGTTTACTTGGGGCACGTAAGCGATGCCCATGTTCACGAGTTGGTCTGTTCGCATCCCTGAAACACTCTTCCCCCTGTAGTTGACCTGTCCGGCGTAATAGTCGGCTATTCCGAATATGGCCTTGATGAACGTGGATTTCCCACACCCATTTGGGCCGATTATTGTGACGAACTCTCCTTCATCGATGTGTAGGTCTATGCCATACAATATCTGCACAGAACCGTACCCCCCGGTGAGTCCGTTTACATCTAGAACTCGAGTCATTTCTTTTCACCTCCGTCGTGGCCATCAGAGCCGAGGTATGCCTCTATGACATCTCGATTCGAACGTACTTCATCGGGTGTTCCTACCATTAGTATCTCACCCTCGTTCATGACGACTATCCTGTCCACGCCCTGTCTCAGGATGAAGTCCATGTTATGCTCGATTATGAGAACGGATATTCCGGTCTCGGAGACGATGTTTCGGAGATTGGCGAATATCTTCATCGCCAGGGGTCCTGCGACGCCCGCTACTGGCTCGTCGAGTAGGAGGAGTTGTGGGTCGCCCATCATGGAGCGTCCGATGTCAACGAGCTTGCTTTGTCCGCCTGAAAGCTCGCTTGCAAGGTTATGCGCCATATGCGGGACTTCGAGTTGATCGAGTACTGCATATGCCCTCTCCAGCCTCTGCATCTCTGATGGGTGGGAGCGTCCGGAACGCACGACATCGAAGAAACCGGGGGAGAACTGGTTTCTTGGGGGTACCAGCAGATTCTCGATAACGGTCATTTCACGCCACAGCCTCGTGTGCTGGAATGTCCTCGTCATCCCGAGATTTTGGATCTGGTCCGGTCGCATGGTTGAGAC
>PAUH01000022.1 GCA_002712645.1 Methanobacteriota archaeon | reverse complement strand
CTTCGTCAATAGAATCAGATTTCATCCAATCTTCGATTCTCCTAAGCTGAATCATGCTACGGTAGTAATTCAGCATGGAATTGGGATTGTCATGCTGAATTGATACCGAATAATCGTGCCATTCCTCGGACATGGGGAGCCATGGCTCGGAATTAGTGAATCCAGCATTTGGCAAGTTTGCGTCCCACGGCATAGGAACTCTGCACCCGTCTCTGCCCTTGTAGTCGGAGTCTGGCATTTGACGGAAGAATGCTGGGTCTTGTCTATCTTCATCTGGAACATCGGCCTGAGGGAGGGCTAGTTCTTCTCCGTTGTAGAGGAATACTCTCCCAGGCAATGCCATAATTAGAGCAAGGAGAGATCTGTAACGGATATTCGCTACTTGGCCATCTGGAGACCCATCCCCAAGTAGAGGCGCGTAACGAGACCAATGTCTGATTTCATCGTGATTGGATAGAGTCCATACTGGGAGGCATCCCGTATCATTCCATAAATCCAGATTGGCTGCGATCCTATCTCTGAATCCATCACTAGACCAATCTTGGTGAAGGAATGAGAAATCAAAGGCAGCATGGAGTTGATCGGCTCGTAGATACTCTAGGAGACGTTCCCGTGTTGCCGTATGTATCTCGCCGATGAGGAATCTGCTGGGCTCATATTCATCTACGATTTTTCTCCATTTCCGATAGATATCGTGAACTTCTGGCTGATCCCAGCAAGCCGACCAATTGTCGCCGAATCCGGATCGATTGGGCAATCCAGGTGCCTTGAAGAGTCCGTGCGCCACGTCGATCCTGAATCCGTCTACGCCCCTGTCGAGCCAGAACCTGAGTATGTTCTCAAATCTCTCATGCACATCCGTGTGATGCCAATTCAAGTCAGGCTGACACGGATCAAACATATGGAGGTACCATCTCTGCAGGGGCCTTCCTGATGAGGGGAAAGGGGACCAGGACGGGCCACCGAAAATGCTGACCCAGTCGTTAGGCGGATTGACCCCCCCAGGACCGGTGCCTTCTCTGATGATGAAGCGCTCTTCACAGGGATTTCCAGCGCCTTTGGTCAATGCCGACTGAAACCATTCGTGCTGAGATGATACATGGTTTGGGACTATGTCCATGAGGACCATTATCCCTCGTTGGTGGAAATCATCAATCATCCGATCGAATTCTTCTAACGAGCCGAACATCGGTTCAACATCGAAATAATCTGAGACGTCGTAGCCGTGGTCCCCTTGAGGCGAGGGGTATGTTGGATTTAGCCAGATGGCGTCGACACCGAGTTGGTGTATATGGTCGATACGCGACCTCAAACCTGCGATATCGCCAATTCCATCTTGATTGGCATCCATGAACGAGCGCCAATATATCTGGTAAACAACCGCTGAATCCCAGCGATCATGGNCCATGAGTCTCCCTCATGCCTCGTTGACAGCGTTGCCTTCAGAGTCGAATAGCCTAATGTCGGATTCGTCGACCTCTACTCCGACATTAGATGTTCTATCCATTATCTGCCGATTTGCCTCAGGNCCNGGNCTGTGCCATACTGCAGAAATCCTAATNCTTCCATGGTCTAGGTGGACAATTGTCTCNGATCCCAGTGATTCGAAACCGGCGATTTTGAAATTTCCANCCTTATCCCCGATTTTTAATGCGGTATTCTCTGGTCGGAAGCCGAGAGTGCATTCGCCCTCGTATGAAGAGTAATGCGATGGCATTTTCATCNTGAATGGTTTTTCTCCGGNATCCGCACCTNTGGCCNAGAAGACTCCATCAGACATATTCCCCTCAACCAGATTCATCGGAGGGGTGCCTAGGAATGATGCGACAAAAGTGTTTGATGGATGGTGATATGCCTCAAGAGGAGTCGAGAACTGCTGCATCCTCCCTTCGTTCATTATGACTATTCGATCTGCAAGAGTCATGGCCTCGACTTGATCGTGGGTTACGTAAATCGTAGTTGTTCCCAGCTCCTCNTGAAGGCGACGTAGCTCTATTCGCATCTGATTCCTGAGCTTCGCATCTAGATTTGACAGTGGCTCGTCCATTAGGAGNACCTCGGGCTGTCTGACCAGCGCCCTTCCCAATGCTACACGTTGCCTCTGCCCGCCAGAGAGATTCTTCGGGAGGCGATCAAGATATTCTGTCAAGCCCAGTAGTTCGGCTGCATCTGAGACTCTGCTGTCTATCTCTTCCTTGTCAAGACGTTCTGCACCTTTTTGCATTCTGAGACCGAATGAAAGGTTTCGCCCTACATTCATGTGGGGGTACAGAGCATAGGACTGGAATACCATGCCAATACCTCTGGCCTTCGGGGGAAGATTATTCACAACAACCCCATCAATCGATATGGTTCCTTCAGTGATTTCTTCAAGGCCAGCGAGCATTCTCAAGGATGTCGTCTTACCGCATCCAGACGGGCCGACTAGAACTACGAACTCTCCGGTTTCAACATGAATCGTCAAATCCTTGACTGCCACACTATCGCTATCATATTCCTTCCATACGCCATCAAATCCCACTTCTGCCATACACGATCACCCCTTCACAGCACCCGCAACCATACCGTCGACGAGATATCTCTGGAATGTGATGAATAAGAGAACTACGGGGATACTTATCAGAATCGAGGCTGCGGCGAAATCGCCCCAATAAGAGTCGCCAGCCTGGGCCGAAGATACCATGGAGGCGAGGCCCACAGGCAGCGTGTATCTGTCTGTATCCGACAGGAAAGTCAATGCAAGAAGATACTCGTTCCATGCGGCGAGGAAAGAGAAGAGGCAGGTAACGGCTACGGCCGGAAGGGACAGCGGGAATATTATTCGAGAGAATATCTGCATCTGTGAACAGCCATCTACTCTGGCTGCTTCTTCAAGCTCCCTTGGTATGGTGTCGAAGAATCCTTTCATCAGCCAGACGCAGAGCGGGAGGGCGGTTACAGAGTAGGCAACGACGAGCCCGGCGTACGTGTTGAGGAGTCCGAGTCCCTTCATGACGATGAAATACGGGACGAGGATCAGCGCACCGGGGAACATCTGGACAATCAAAAACATGAACAGACCTATTTTTCGCCCGTAGAATCGATATCTCGAGAAGCCATATGCAGCAGGGAATGCGATTGTTAAACCGAAGATTGTGGTCGCGACCGAGACTATGATCGAGTTCCAGAACCACCCCCAGAATCTCTCGGAGCCCCACATCTTCTCATAATGCTCCAGAGTGGCTGTCGAGATACTGAAATCCATACTCAGAGAATTTCCAGGGGACAGGGATAGCATGACTGTCCACAGCGGCGGGAGTATNGCGAATATTCCCAAGTGTATCAGCACGATTTGCTTGGCAGTCTGAATTATCGCACCTGAGTGCCTCCTCGATCTTGCAAGCCCATTTAGGGCCTCTTCAGTCGATGCTTTGCCCATGAACCACCTTGATGACCGAGATGCGGCGATGACTGCAGCTGCACCGACCAGCATGGAGGGCGCAGCGGTCCAATAGTCGACCAAGGTTAGACCAACGGAAGAGTCGGCTCTGTGGAGGATGTACGAGAGTGAAAGAACAGTCATAGAGACGCCNGATACGAGGAAGAGTGCGAATTTCTCNGGTACNGGNCGGGCAGGGACGTCNTCGGGGAGTATGAANACNATGACCGAATTCGCGATTACCACCATGAATGCGGTTGTTAGTCCGGAATCATCCCCCCTCATCCAAGATACTGCACACATGAAGAGTGCTATCANGAGGCTTATCCATCCGAATGATACGACNGCACGGAGNCTGACGGGAGTCCACCAACGAACAGCNAGATTGTCTTTCATCCGTCCACCTCGCCNGCCTTTGTCACTAAGAGATATGCTGTACTAAAGACGATGAGCATCAGGAAAATTATGACTGACCATGCTGCNCCTAGTCCGTACTCGCCGTCTATGAATGCGACATCGTACACGAAAGTGACGAGTATGTCNGTNACACCGGGCTCCCCNTAGAACCTATCNGGGCCACCGCCNGTCATCAGGAAGATGACNTGAAAGAGNTTGAAGGTCCANATCATNCCCANNAGGGAAAGNGGNACCANTGCNGGCATNAGTTGCGGTAGNGTGAGGTGTCTGAAACGATGNTATCGTCCGACACCGTCTATATTGGCTGCCTCGTACATATCTCNGGGAATGCCTGCCAATGCTCCAGACGTAGTCATCGTCATGAATGAGAAACCCATCCAGATATTGACGAATATGACGGAGAATTTAGCCCAGCTATCAAGCCCCAGATAGTCAATATCAGAAGTGAGGATCCCATTGACCCACCCGAACCTGTTGAGCATTCCTCTCCACATTATCACCGAGATATATCCTGGCACAGCCCACGGAATCAGGAGTATCGTACGCCAAGCGACCTTCCCAATTATGCCACTTTCAAGAAGCATGGCGAAAAGAACGCCCAGCAACATATGCATAATCACGCAGCCGAAGGTCCAGATGAGGGTGAATGTGAATGTACGCCAGAAACCAGGGTCCCCATCACCGTCGTAATCCCTCTCATCCGAGAATAGGAGTTCGTAGTTGTCTAGACCGACGAATTCTCCTTCGCCGTAATTTTCAGCAGATTCGTCGGTGAAGGAGAGATAGATGCCATAGCCAACTGGGTAGAAGGTGAGTGTGGCCAATAGCAGAATTGCAGGCAATATGAAGAGGTAGCCGCTTCTCTCTCGTCGGCTTGGGGACAGGAAGTAGAGCACTAGAGCCGTGAGACAGAGACCTCCTACGATAACGCCAATAGCGATGTAAACTGGAGTCATGTCTGGATCAGGCGGCCTTTCAGACTCAGCTGTGGTTATCGCTGATAGGACTGCGAGGCCTTCTTCTGCCGATGAGCCGTCTTCGCCGATTGCCACTGTCGCCACATATACCTCCTGGCCCCGGACTATCCCCGGAAGATCGCAGACAACTGATATCGCATCGGGGGGCACCACTGGCATGCCTGTTGAAAAGGTCGGTTCGAACCAGTCCTCCTCGAGCTGGAAATCTGTGGCGAGATCCTCGGGGATAGTTGTCAGAGACCACCAGCATCGGAAGAATTTGAGCGTCTCTTGTATCGATGGATCATCGGCCGGATCTTCGGAGACGAATATCCATGCATCCGGGAAACCGGCAACTGAAGAAGCCGTAGGGACTATTTCTGTCAAATTGTTGAATGACTCATCGCTGTAGTAGATATCGTACTTCGCAGTATCAGGCACTGTCTGGAAGGCGTACCTGACCCTGTTATTCAAATCGACATCGCCGTCTATTGATACCTCTGAGACGGGGAGTGGAGTAGCCTGAGCTGTAGTAGAAGATAGCAGGAGGAGAGCGAGAAGGGTAGCGGCGGTTATTCCCGCCGTCCGACCCCCCATCGCCCTCACTCCTTGTTGCGTTTTACCTCAGTTTTATCTGATTGCTTAACCGACCTACATTGCTGCCATGTAATGGAGCTTGGTCTGTCCTGTTATCGTGCCATCAGCTGTCACGGTGAACTCGCAGTTGCTTCCATCGTCAGAGGCGGTCCCGTCTACATCCTCGCAGTGGGTGCCGAGCCAGTTTGCATCCTGATCTTCTGCGCCCCACTCGTATGTGCCTGGGTTGGTGGTTATCTCCAGAGTCCACATCATGCCGTCTTGAGTACCTGACTCTAGAGCCCAGCCGCCGTATGCTCCCTTGAAGCTCACAGCAGTGACAGAACTGTCGTCCGTGTGGACCGTCAGTGTCATGGTGACTGAGACGTCGACACCGTCGATACCGTCGCAGTTCTGATCGATTCCATCGCCCTCTGGGTCATCAGCACCGGGGTAGACAGTGGCGTCATTGTCGTTGCAGTCTGCATCAGCGCCGTCGATGGAGTATCCGTCGTCGTCGGCGTCGTCATCGACCGTCAATGGTATTCCGAGTGCCTTCTCTATGGCGGCCTGCGCCTTTCGAGCTGCGTCGGCTGGAGCCATCCCGTTATCGAAGACGTCTGCGAGCATCGAGTCTACAGGGCCCCATACGGATCCCATGGCTGCGTATGCAGGGGCGCCGAAGCCTCTGGCCATCTGGGCGCCGAAGCCCGCGACTACGGAGTCGCTGGCCACATCTGGGTGGTCTAGTACGGAGGACATGACCGGAAGGAGTTTCGCGGTCTTTGCGAATTCGACCTGGCTGTCATATCCTGAGAGGTACTTCGTCAGAGTCACTGCAGCGGCCTTGGAGTCCGAGCCGGACGATACAGACCATCCCTTCATGCCCACGAATGGGCTGAATGGAATCTCAAGTACAGAGAGCGGCATTACTGTGTGGCCGAAGTTGACGTTGGAAGCTTCGATGCCGCCATACGCCCATGGTCCTTGGATGATGAAGGCTACTTCGTTGTCCTTGAACATGTCTTCCATGTTGCCCCAGTCGCAGCCGGCCTTGAGCACGGCTGGTGAGCTGCCATCAGGCAGAACTCCTGTGCCGCCTGCTGGCTGTCCGTAGAGAGCCAACTGAATCGTCTGGATCGCCGAGACGGTGCTGGCGCTGTTTATTGTGGGGTTGCCGGAGTCATCGAAGATCGATCCGCCGTAGCCGGTTAGCCATGGCCAGAACTGGTATGCAGCCTTGTAAGGGAAGCAAAGGCCCCAGTGATTCTCGGAGGCCATGCTGACAGTGACGGCAGCAGTGTAGAACTCGGTGAAAGTCCAGTTGCTTATGTTGCCGTAATCAACACCGACGGTGTCGAGGACGTCCTTGTTGTAGTACAATGCTAGGGAGTCCCCGGACTGTGGTAGTCCGAGTATCTCGCCGTTGACTGTGACGCCCGACATCGACGTTCCATACGCTGCCAGCTCTGCTGGAGTCATGTATGGAGCGAGGTCCTCAATGATGGAAACGCCGCCGACGTTGTTTGCGGCGACTTCTCCCAGTGCATCGTTCTGAAGGCGGAATACGTCTGGCGCCTCGCCGGCCTGTGCTGCAGTGACGTACTGCGGCTTCAGATCGTCGAATGGCACGTATTGCACGTCGAGGTCGTAATTGGTATGCGAAGCCTCGAACGCCGCTATGACGTTGTTGAATGCCTCCTCCTCGGTTGAGTCTAGCGCGTATGAGTGCCATACAGTCAGGCTGTATGTGCATGAGCCGTCGTCTTCGACTGCTGCTGCGTCATAGTTGCTGGCCTCTGAGTCCATGCATCCAGCCACTGGCGGGAATGCGCATGTACCATCGTCCACCGTCGCATCGGGGTTGTAATTCGTAGCGGTGCTATCCGTACAGCCGTCTACGTCGGTCGTTGTCGTGTCATCATCATCTCCGCCGAGACATCCTGCAGCGGCCATAGAGACCATCAGCATGCTTAGCAAGAGGGACAGGATTTTGTTGTCCATGCGTTTGGGGCAACTCAGTACAATATTAACTCAATTGGTAACATTATGTTAGTGTGATTTTTACCATTTAAATGAGATTTCTTTTCAGTACACCATTTTTCGAGTCATGGTGCCAGCATGCTGCCCCTATGAGTCCAGCATGGTTAGAATCCGGTGCCAATTTTACAGTCTTCCCCACATCAATCATGCCGAACCAAGAGGCTGGTTCCTCGGTGATTCCTCCGCCGAGAAGTATGATTTCTGGGGAAACGCATGTGGCTATTCTCTTGATGGCTGATGAGAGGTTGTTCGCCCAACTACTCATGTCCATGTCATTCTCTATTAGAGCCCTTGCGCTCGCCGTCTGATCTATGTGGACGCCATTCTCATTCAATAGTCTGCCAAGCTCGATATTTCTGAGGAGGCGGCCCCCTTGCGATACAGCCGTACCGAGGGAAGTCCCTATTGTTACAAGGAGGATCGTTTCCGTTCCCGAGTATTTCTTGTGATTCCTGATTGCATGGTAGAGTGCTGAGTCGGCATCATTTAGCAATGTGGATGACAATCCATTTCCAGATAATGACTCTACGAGGGAGTCGTGCCTGATGTCATCGCCAATGTTAGGGCCATTGATCACCTCGTAATCGGATACCACTCCTGGGAATCCCACCCCTATGTCTGTGCCCTTGTATTGAACCTCACGAATGATGGTTCTTACGGACTCAGTTATTCTTGCGAGTCGTGGCAGAGGTTCATGCTCAATGGTGCATCTTTTGCCCACGACACGTCCCGCGTTTACATCGACAATTCCCCCTTTTACGGAAGAGCCCCCGATATCAATACCCAAGACTAGATTCTCGGCCATCGTGCCATGGCAAACGGCCAGAGGATTTCACCGATTCGGAAAGCCATGCCCATGAATGATGGGATTCCCAATGGTCGGGAGCCATCCACGACCAATTTCTCTTGCTGACAAGACCCGGGGTGTTAGTCCTTGCAGAGCTGCCGAGCCCCAAAACGTCTTGCAGAGGTATGATCACAATCTCCGCTTTTGACGACATAAGCCTCTTCACCGCCTCCATTGGCACGTCCGCGGAATTACAGCCGAGGGACGTCCTGACTCTCTTCTTGTCATCCGAGCTGATCTTCGAATACCATCCTGCAAAGGTATCGTTATCGTGCGTACCCGTGTATGCAACCACTCTCTCAGGAATATGATCAAGATGATGTGGCGGAGCGTCGTAGCCCCATCCGAACTGAAGTATTGACATCCCGTGCAAGTTGTAGGCATCTCTGAGCCTGATTGCAGCATCGCCAGCCATCCCCAGGTCCTCAGCAATTAGGAAATCCGAGGAGTCGATTATCGCATCCATTAGCGATGCGCCCGGGCCCTCCGCCCATCGGCCACCGCGTGCATCCTCGGCCTCAGGCGGTATCGCCCAGTATTCGGCAAGTCCGATGAAATGGTCTATGCGAATCCCTGGTGTCCTGCGTGAAGCTGTTTCGACCCTTTTCTTCCACCATTCGTAGCCAGATTTCTGGTGCGCTGGCCATGCGTATGTGGGGTTGCCCCAGAGTTGGCCAAGAGGATTGAATGAATCAGGGGGGGCGCCTGAGCGCTCAAGTGGCTCCCCATTCGGCCCTATGTTGAATAGTTCCTTGCTGTGCCACATGTCTGCAGAGTCATGCGCCACATAGAGCGGGATATCGCCAAGCAACAGCACGCCATTCTCACGTGCGTGTGTCTCGATTGATCTCATAGCATTCTCAAGTTTCCACTGTATGCTAATTTCACGCCAGTAGTGCTCTTCATTGTCTGATCTGAGACGCTCGAGATCTCGGCCCGAGGGGTTAGACCAAGGACCCCATTTCACCCAGCTCCTTGGGTCGATTGACTTCAGTATCCTGAATAATGCCCATGGGTCTGCCCACTCTGAGTTCTCGAGCCATGCATCCAAATCGTGTCTAGATGGGTCACTGAAATCTCCTGCGAGGCCATGTAGTAATTCCGGGTCCATGGCAAATGCAGAAGGGCTTGCATACGGGGACCCTACGAAATCAGGGGGGTTCAGAGGAAGTATTTGCCACACTCCGATACCGGAAGAAGCGAATGCATCTATCGCCCTGATACTGGCCTCTCTGAGACTACCTGGCGCATCGTCCCTTGGGATGGACTGGATTGGAAGCAGGATTCCAGCGGTCCTCACTCTACTTTCGCAGCGAAGCCAGCAGATAAATGGGATGTTTGCCCGTTAATAGGCACTAACAATTCTATAGTGCGAGATTGAAACCTATATGCTCTTACTAGCATCCTATGGTACAGGCGTGATGGAGATGAATGGGTCGATCGGGGATTATCGGGAAAGAAGATTCGTGGGTCTTGCTCTTGTAGCAATTATGGTATCTGTACCGCTTGGAGGAGTGATTCCAGCGTCTGCTGATTCGTCTGAAACGGAAGATCATGGCGCTATCAATCTAGCAATAATACTGCACATGCATCAACCATATTACAAGAATATAGAATCGGGATTCTACGAATTGCCATGGGTCAGGGTGCATGGGAGTCATGAATACATAGACAGCCCGGGCATCCTGGGGATGTATCCGGGCACGAACGTGACCTACAACATCGTTCCCTCGTTGATAGAGCAGCTCGAGGATTACAGCGACCCGTCCACCATGGATCTGCATCTAGCTCTTGCAAAATCAAACTGGATTACGGACGGAGAGGGGTATGCGACGGACTATCCCACTGATCTGAGTGAATGGGAACTCGCGCAAATGATGTTCGAATACTTCAGGATACAACCATGGGTGTATGACGTCGATGGAGAGCACCCTGAACTGGGGTGGATGGAACCAGCTAGCAGTTCATTCGGGGCCCTGAAAGATGGAAGGGACAACAGTGATCCTTCTTTCGTTAGGGCGTATCAGGCGGCTCCCGGTGATTCACGAGGCCCTAAATCGTCAGTCATATTCCATCCTCAGCACCTCCTTGACGCGACAGTTCTATTCCATCTCTTCCAGAACTCTGGCCCATTGGTAATGGGAGACTACGATTACCTGCTCGCAGAAACTGCTGCAAGTGCTGAAATGCAATCGATATTTGAGAAGCAGGCGCCATACACCGTGAGCGATCTTGAGACAGTTCTTTCATATCAGAGCGAACAGATGCTCAATGTCATGCCATTGTACTCAAATCTAGCTAATACCTCACAAGTAGAGTTGACTACAACTCCGAAATATCATCCGATTATGCCTCTCCTAGCCATGCCAGGCTGGACTATGGAAGACGGCATACCAGTTGAGAAGGATGCGTGGATTTCTGATGTGGAGGAGCAAGTCTCTGAAGGACTGGATCTTTTCGAGGCCAGCACGGGCATCAGGCCTAGCGGTATGTGGCCCTCTGAACAAGCGGTCTCACAGGCAGTAATCGCGCCGATGGCAGAGAACGGCATACAGTGGGCTGTTAGCGACAAGCAAGTTCTGTCTCAGTCCGTCAAGTTGGGTGGGGGAAATCCGTCTGACGCCTCTACCATGGACATCACGTCCCCCTGGATGGTTGAATCAGGAGGACAAGAGATGATGATGGTGTTCAGGGAGACAGGGATATCTGACAGAATTGCATTCACGTACGGAGACATGGATGTGGAGGATGCTGTGGCTGATTTCATATCGCAGGTGGAGAACAGGAGAAGTGACATCATTAATGCCGGAGGAAATCCCGAAGATCACCTACTAACAGTGGCTGCTGATGGTGAGAATTGGCTTTTCATGAGCGGTTTCGGTTCCAGCGACAACGGCAGAGAATTCCTTCACGAGTGGTTCGATGCACTGCAAGATCATCCGACGATCAGGACTATGACCCCAGGGCAGTATCTCGAAGAAAAAGGAACGGATCAACTTCCAAGATTGGAAGAGCTTGCTACGGGCTCATGGATCCAGGGGGACTTGTCCACCTGGGCGGGCGAGGAAGAGGAGTCGATTGGATGGCACCGCTTGGTTGCTGCAAGAGACGTATACATGCAGGTCCTGAATGAACAGCCGAACAATCCTGGCCTTCCAGCCGCTAAGCATGCTCTGATGGCTGCTCAGGGAAGTGATTGGTTCTGGTGGTATGGTGCAGACCAGGACTCTGGAGATGATTCGCAGTTCGATGCACTCTTCAGAACCCATCTCAGAACCATATACGAGAGTCTTGGCGTGGGACTTCCCCCTGACCTTCTAGACCTCTCCGGGAACGTAGCTACGCCGACGAGACCATCTAGTGGTCTGATGGAGCCATTCTACGATGGCCTATCATTCCCGGGAGAATGGAACTCTGCTGCTGAATACGATCCAGGCGGCGGTAGTGGTGCGGCTGATATAACGAGTATAGAGATTGGTCATGATACTGGCAGCATACACCTAAAGATAGGAGTAGGAGATATCGATTCTTACCTCGACCCAGATTCATACGAAGGCGGGACGCCCCACATCCAGATTTATCTTATGGCTCCCAATGCAGTTGACAACAATGTTGCTCAGGCGAATTTCCACACGTACTATGGGATGGAGCCTTTGAATATGCCAACCACGAAGATGCTGTGGTTCGATTTCAATCAGCTCCGAAGCGATGGGCGTATGACGTACAACACATTCCAATCACAGGGTAACGAAGAATGGTCAATTGAGTCACAAGGGGCATTGGGGCTAATTGTTGCTGATGAGGTCTTCGAGGTAGAGATACCATGGTCTACCGCTGATTTAGAGCCGAATGGTTTCACCAGACTCCGCATCGTTAGCAGCGTATACCAAAGTAGGGCCGCCGGAGGCGGGGCTGATATCGAATTGGCACCGACGCCACCGATGCAGATTTCTATGCCAAATCTAGAGTCGTGGGTCAAAATTCTCGACATGCAGGACCCGACCGGNGATGAAACGGGAGATGGCGACTACACATACCCGCTGGCAGGGGATTTTGCCCCTGGAGCAGGCCTGTTCGATCTTGAGCATGCGATTATCGANCAAAGTGCATGGAATGTGAGATTCACATTCACGATGGCTGAGATTACCAATAACTGGAATATGATGTGGGGGTGGTCTCATGCAAATATCCAGATTTATGTGGATTCGGCGCCCGGTGGNAACCAAGACTTGTTTCCAGGCACATACGCAAAGACATCTCCCGAATGGGGTTGGGAATCTGCGGTCATGCTTGTGGGTGAAGCGGGGCCGGTCTACGGCATGACTCACGAATCATCGACACGGATAACCACGGGCATAGAGGCCCNGGCGAATCCAGAAACAAATACGATTGTCGCGACTATCTCGAAATCGATAATCGGAGGGGATCTTGCCACGTCCAGATTCCTCATAGTCGTAGGTAGCCAGGACGGGTATGGCGAAGGGAAGCTCCGAGCTGTCGATGAAACNGCCTCTACNTGGGTTGCTGGAGGAGGCGCGCCTGCGAATCCNACTAACTTACAGAAATACCACTCATCCATCTGGGATGTACTCCTGCCTGAAAGTGTNGATCAAGAGGCNATGCTAAACTCNTATGACGTCAACACGATGACATATGCCGAACTCCATGGCCTTGAACTCCCGCCTATCGAACAGCAGGTGTACGGATTGACCGTGAGCGAAGTAACTGGTAACTCTGCATTGTTGACATGGTCCTCTGCAAAATCCGGACANATGGAAGTTCGTGTAGCCGGTGACGGAGGCGATGTTGTGGATGAAACATGGGNATCTTCCAGCTCAGACCACGTATACGTCATTTCAGGNATGAGCCCGGGAGAAGATTACACCGTAACAATCAGTGCGGACGGAGTNAGTGTTAGCGCATCATTCGCTACNCCTGAAGAGGTTGATACCGAAGCCCCTGAGATACTGGGTGCNGAGTATGAAGTCGATGATGGTGCTTACCACTTGACCTTCTTCACAACTGAACCATCTTCTNTAGTGGTCGAGGTATGTACGGATNTGCCGTGTTCGTCTGTNGATNTTGGCGATNAATCGAATTATCCAACAGAACAAGTCCATCGGTACTCCCTGGCTGTGCCTGTGAGCAACCANACTGTGACGATTCATGCCATGGACGCAGCTGGAAATNCCGCCTCGATGCTTCTAATCGAATCTGGCACCATATCGGACACGCAAGTAAACGATGGTACGCAGAATGGGAATGGTACNGATACTGGAGGAGATGACCAGGGTTCGGAAACGAATTCACTGATCGCCCCCTTAATCTTGGTAGTCATTGCCCTAGCCGCGGCGATTCTTGTCTTACAAGGCACGAGAAGACCATCCTCCNACGATATGGAAGATGGCCATTCGGACGCTGAGATGGAAGATTAGACGGGAGGGTTGTTTTTGATTGCCTATCTCAGTGCCGAAATAGGCCTATACAGCGAGTTGCACACATACTCCGGTGGCTTGGGGGTTCTGGCAGGCGATCATCTGAAGTCTGCNGCAGACGAAGGCATGGACATCGCAGCAGTNACNCTGCTATATCGAGAGGGTTATGGCAGACAACATNTGGATGAGAAGGGNAATCAAACCGAGACATATCCTGATTTGGACCCCAACAAGCATCTNGAGGATACCGGCTTGGAATTATCCATACCCCTGGATGGGTCGAAACTCAATTCAAAGATCTGGAAGACGGTNATCAATGGCCCTGGCGGCCACGAGGTGCCGGTATACTTCCTNGATACCCGCCACACCAGCAACAGTGAGAGGCANATCAGCCTGTCTGACCGGCTTTACGCAGGAGGTGACGAGATGCGTGTACGTCAGGAGTATCTCCTNGGAGTGGGNGGGATAAGGGCGCTCAAAATACTAGGCCACTGGCCCCTGAAGGGCTTGCACCTGAATGANGGNCATTGCTCGATGGCTGCCCTTGAGATGATGCGTCAAGGCTGGAGTAGGGAAGAAGTCTCATCGAGAACCCTGTTTACGACCCACACCCCTGTCGCTGCAGGGCACGATCGATTCGAATGGGACCTTGTTGAGAGCGTTGTTCAGGACCTCATTGGGCCCTATGAGAAGAAAGTAGCAAATGATGGGNATCAATGCTCAATGAGCCACCTNGGAATCGGCATGGCGGGCAATGTGAATGCTGTATCCATTCTGAATGCCGAGGTGGCATCAGGAATGTTCCCTGGAGTTGACATCCGGCCAATTACCAATGGAGTTCATCATCCGACATGGGTATCGCCGACAATGGCGCGNCTCTACGACGAGGAATTGCANGGTTNGAGATCGGACGGAAGTGTTTTGCTTGAAGCGGGGACTCTCAGTGAGACTGGGCTTGAACGTGCACGTTCAGAGTCACGCGCAGTCTTACGTGAGCTTGTCAAGTCCATGACGGGTGTGGATTTTGATGGGAATAGGCTCACCATAGGTTTTGCAAGACGTTTCGCGACTTACAAGCGTGCTTCGCTCGTATTCAGGGACATCCCGAGGCTCAATAAGATAGGTTCGGGNCGGATNCAATTCGTCTTTTCAGGCAAGGCCCACCCTAGGGACGAGGGNGGCAAGGCCCTGATTAAGGAGATATTCGATGCCTCGGACAAACTCGAGGATATTCCTGTTGCTTTCTTGGAGGATTATTCCATGGCGACCGGTCTGGCGATGACCAGCGGGGTTGACATTTGGCTCAATACNCCCGTAAGNCCCATGGAGGCAAGTGGCACATCAGGGATGAAAGCGGTCATGAACGGGGTACCGAATCTTTCCATCCTAGATGGATGGTGGCCTGAAGCCTGCAATCATGGGGTGAATGGNTGGGGAATTGGAAACAAGGAAGAGTCCAGGGATGACGATAGAGATGCAAACGCGCTCTACGATCTGCTGCAGGACGAGGTTTTGCCGGCATGGAAATCAAGCAGAGATAGGTGGTTGTCCATGATGAGATCGGCTATCGTCGCAGGGTCTGCATTCACAGGACAACGNATGATTAGGGAATACGAGAATATCTACGAGACNTTTGGATTGTGATATCTGTTGTCCNACAAGGACATTGATAAAAAAAAGATGACGNGCAAGTTCATGATGGTCTCATCAAGAAAGTCCATGGCTGATGTCTCATTTGTGCTGTATGATGAGTCGAAACGACTCAGTATGCCGCACATCAAGGGGTCTTTCAACGACTGGGTTTTGGTTCCCATGGAGAAGGAGGGGGANGGCATATGGACNTACTCTCAGCCGATATCCGAAGGGACTTACGAATGGGGNATGGTTGANCCTGATGGTTCCGAATGGGGCATATGGCTGCCTGAGAAAGCAGGGCATAGGGTCAATCTCGTAGTCACTGTGAGTCGCGCCGGAANAGTAGACGGGTCGACTTCAATTCGNATNCCTNCGAANCCATTGAATAAAAACAACAGTATCGANCCATTTCTGGGTCTATCGACGAAAGATAGGAAAGGCGTAGATGATCTTCTGAAGCTTCTTTCGAAAGCGAGTATGCTCAATGTTCTTCACGTCATAATATCTGCGAGAGAACCGGTGAGATTNGGAAAAATACAGAGATTGGCAGGAACATCGGCCACGTCTCTCTCGAGGAGGCTGAAAGAGCTGGAGGGTTGCGGACTGGTAAGACGCGCCANTCACAAGACCATTCCCCCGACAGTCGAGTACCAAGCCACACAAGTGGCCTTCGAAATGGGCCCTTCGCTGATACAGCTATACAACTGGGCGATTGATAGCCATGCTAAACTAGGATTTACGCAAGCGTGATTTGTGGCGCCGACAGCAGGACTCGAACCTGCGACCTGCGGATTAACAGTCCGCCGCTCCACCAACTAAGCTATGTCGGCCCAACTTGCGGCTGGACCGATCCTTCATCAATCAATCGCT
>PAUH01000021.1 GCA_002712645.1 Methanobacteriota archaeon | reverse complement strand
AAGGGCTTGTAGGTTAGCTTGGCCTATACTTCGCGGCTGGGGGTCGCGAGACCCAGGTTCAAATCCTGGCAGGCCCACCACAATTCCCCCTCAGCGCATGCTTGAAACGATACCTCCTACCATGTGTAACATGCACGGGGGCGCTGGCGACCATTCGGAGGCCCAGCGTCTAGCCTCAGAGATTGAACGCCACTCAGAACTGTACTACAATTATGCCGAACCCGAAATTACAGATGCACAATTCGACATTCTAATTCAGCGCCTCAGAGAAATAGATCCCTCAAACCCCCAACTCGAAAAGGTCGGAGCAGACCCAGCGCCTGGATCGGTGAAGGTTGAACACACCTACCCCATGCTGAGCTTGGATAAAGCAAATACTCCTGAGGAGATCGCTCATTTCGTCAATATTACTTCCGCTGCAACCAAGAGATTCGTCGTCCAACCAAAGCTCGACGGCTCTGCAGTATCCCTGGAATATCGTCGTGGCATGCTGGTCAGGGCAGTAACACGTGGAAGCGGAACAAGAGGAGAAGATGTCACACGCAATGTGAGAAGAATACCCAATATCCCTAGCAGAATAAAATGGCGTGGAGACTGTTACGTCAGAGGGGAAGTCGTCATGCTACTCGACACATACAGGGAGAATTACGCCGATGTCGCACCCAATCCTCGAAATCTCGCTGCAGGCGCACTCCGTCAAAAAAATCCCGAGTCTGGCAAGGCAAGGGCCGAGGACCTCAGATTTTTTGCATATGATGCTAAGTTCCCAGAAGGAGCAAGTGGAGAGGAAAGCGCAAATCCGGCCTCCTATGCTCATGATTCTCAAACCTTGGAATGGTTATTCTCCATGGACATCCAGCCAGCAGGAAGATTTGTCGTGCAGGCCGATGATTCTGATGAAGTAATAGAATTACTAATTTCGAAAACAGAGGAGGCGATAAGAAGTAGGGATGAGATGCCGTGGGAGATTGACGGCCTTGTAATCAAAGTCGATGAACTCACAAAAAGGCCTCTTCTCGGAGAAACTGCACACCATCCCAGATGGGCCCTCGCATGGAAATTCCCCCCGGAGGAGGCAATTACTGTCGTTATGTCTGTAGATTGGCAAACAGGTCGAACCGGCAATGTAACCCCCGTAGCAAGAGTTGCCCCAGTAATGGTCTCCGGGGTAACTGTAGAAAATACAACGCTCCACAACCCAGGAGAAGTCGAACGATTGGGTCTGAAGATCGGCGATCGCGTAATGATTGTTAGGAGGGGAGATGTGATACCCAAGATTACCGAGGTCATCGGTCAAGCCACAAAAGCCGATCTAGATGGAAGAAGACACTCTGACGGGTCACCATTCAATGAGCCTCTTCCTGATCGAACCGATGTACAGCCACCCTCTGAATGCCCTCGATGCGCCACTAAGTTGCATTCCGAGGGCGCATTCCTGAAATGCGGGAATTCAGGATGCCCCTCTCGTGTTGTCCGTTCCATCCTCTATTGGTGCAAATCATTGGAAATTGACGGTGTAGGCGAAAAACTGGCCAATCAACTCGTGGAGTCGGGACTTGTACCGGAACTTGCAGATCTATACCGTCTCTCACATGCAGACGTAATGTCGCTTGAGCGCATGGGCGAAAAATCAGCCCAGCACGTCATTGATCAGATCCAATCCAAAAGAAAAATGCCACTTGATCAGTTCATCGCATCCCTCGGTCTTCCCCGTATAGGGCCCGAGATAGCATCCATGATATCTGGAGAAATCGTATCGATGGAGCAATTCAGAGATTTTGTGAACATTTGGTCACTAGGCGGAGAGGAGGCTGCCTCCACACTCCCCCGACTGGTTGCCATTGATGGAATCGGAGAGATAGTTGCCCAGCTGTTCCTTGATGGGTCAAGCAGCAATTGGAGCCAGATAGAAGACCTATCCTCCCTTCTTGAGATAACTCCTGTTCAATCAAAAGACCAATCTAGTGGCCCATTGTCGGGATTAACGCTTTGTATCACAGGATCTATGACACGTCCAAGAAAAGAAATTGAATTACTGATTCGAAGTGCCGGAGGAAAGGTGGTAAGCTCGGTTTCAAGCCGACTTGATTATCTAATTGCGGGAGACGCTGCAGGATCGAAACTAGAAAAGGCAACTAGACAGCAAGTCACCGTTCTGAATGAAGAACAATTCATGGAAATGATAGATAAAAATCCTGAAAATAAACTTCCAGAGGAAAGTGCCAATACACAACGCAGTCTCTTTGAATATTAGCCGAACATCGAAGTGTTTCCACCACCTGCTGGACCTGGTGGCTGATTGACAGAACCCGACATCATCTCATTGATCTGGCCTTCTATTCTCCGTGCCTCTTCTAGAAGTGGTTCCGAATCTAGTTTTATGGCCGGCAGTAATTCATCAAGCCTTCCGAGCACCCTGGCTGCAGTTCTTGCATCAGGCCCCATTCCTTGCATTGGCCCAGAGCATTCTGCCAGTAATGCCATCGCATCGAAGCCTCTTCTAGATGCCTCATTTAGGATAACTCCTGTAAGGCCCCCTATTGCCCCTTGTTCCATTCTATCAATGCCTAAATTCGAGAGTGAGGTAAGCGCTCTCTCTGTAGAAGCAGCGCCTTTCACAGTCTCATTCGAGTAATCATCATCATCTATTGTATGGCCACTTTCAATTGTCTTAGAATACGAATCTAGAACTAACATGGCTCCTGCCTTTTCTGAGATTGACCATTCAACAAATTCCTCGCTCAGGGGGAGAATCAAATCAGTGGGAATTTGAACCTCCGAGACAACAACGAGCACACTGTCGCAGGACTCATGATTGCAAACCGGATCGCCTGAGTAAATTCTAACAGTCGGTATCGAAAGCCCATTTTTCACAATACAAGCCTGTGGTAGGCCCGGGTGTCTTACGCTGCCGACCATTTCCAGATCGAGACTTTCTACCATGTGGTGCGCAACAATGTTTGCAACAAAACCAGGGCCGGGGAAGCAGACAATAACAAGTGCTCCAGATCTAGACGAATCGTCCGACAAATCGATGCTCACATCCGATGACATGATGAGCCATGCCCACAAGACCGACATAACCATTGGCACGCCGGAAGGAGCGGATTGGGTGAATCAGATGAATGAGGGCTTTCGCGCACACCAACTTTCCCCATCATCTTGGAGCAGATATGAGCAGTGTCCAAGGAAGTACTGGCTTTCCAGACAGAGGCTTCCGCGCAAAGCAAGCATGCCCGCAGCACTTGGAAATGCAGTTCACAACTCAGTGGAAGACATATGCAATCTTGTTATCGACGACCGAGACGATGATGAAGTCGGTTGGATGCCTCCTACGGCAAAAGCAATCTTAGATAGACATTGGAAAATTGAGAAAGACGGATTCATGGCAACTCCGAGACACCCGCGCTGGAAAGATGAACTCATCACGCAAGCCCACGACGGCTTAGTAGGTGCGTTGAACATACTTTGCAGCAAGTCTCTTCTACCCCAGACCAAATTATCTGAGCTTACAATATCAGATTGGAAGTATGTTCAATCAATAGTCCTTGCAAATGAAGGGACTTTGGTATCAGAATGCGGTCGCCTGATGGGCCGATTAGATTTGTTGGTGGCAGATTTGGATGAAAATGGACAATCAAGAGGCTGGATTGTAGCCGACCTGAAGACGGGCCGACCACCCGTCGGCGCACTCGATCCGAAAGTTAGCAGACAATTGCGATTCTATCGCGACCTTCTCAAAAGAAACAACCCAGACCATCCTCCAATAAGAGCTGAAGGCTGGTATTCAGCGAATCAAACAATACACGAGGCCACGGGAGATAATGTGATTGATGACGCATTCGTTGCATGGGAGGGGATGAGGCCCAGCTCGGAACCCCTAGAAGCAACACCCGGCGAGCGAACATGCGGTTTCTGTGAGTGGAAGGCATGGTGCCCCGCATGGTGGAACGCAACAGCCGAGGGAATCCTCCCTTCTTCTGGTGCTTTTAGGGACGAAGTAGTTCGGATCATACGGTATGACTCAGAAGGCGGAGCCGGACTCATAGAAAGGATGGCCCCTGTAGATGAATCTGGAAACGTTTCCTCCTCCCCGAAGCGTTTCGGTTTTACAGTGAAGGATCAGGCAAAGAACCAACTTGACGAATTAATATCGGATGGATACGAAGGAATACTGTTCATTGGGAGCGCCAGGGTATCATCCAAGGTGCTACATTTGGGAGACTGGAGTGAAATCATGCCATGGCAGCCGATATCGGAGAGTCCTACGCCCGTTTGATGTGACGCTCGACGATTCTGTTTCTCGTGGCCGTATCAACAGGACTCGATTCAGACACCAGCCATTTTGCATATCGGGGGTCGTTCGAATCGATGAATGAGAACGTCTTGCCTGAATATTTTCCAAATGTAATGATTGATTCTCCATCCTTGAATATGATCGAGTCATCCGAATCCCCCAGAAAGATTTCTTTTTTGCCTTCTTTTCTAACAGTAGGAGATTTTCTGTTTTGATTGCATAATTTTTGAATCTCCTCTAACCCTCCTTTCAGAATTGATTGATTATCTCCTATCATCTTCCAGAGAAGCACCAAGGTGGCAGCAGCATCTGCGTCCGCGCTGTGTGCCCTATCGAGACCAATGCCGTATCTTTTGCATAGGTGACCAAGAGTATGCCTGCCAGGAATCTTCAACGCCCTCGCTAACTCAAGAGTGTCAACAAGAGCATAGGGTCTTGGNACAATCTCNCCGANCCTCATAAATTCAAATTCAATAAATCGCCAATCGAANCCGTTGACGTTATGCCCAATGACTATCGCACCATCNATCAATTCTGCGATATCCCGCGCATGCATGCNAAATGAGCCTTGGCCNATGACATCTTCGTTNGAAATACCATGCACCCGCATCGATGCCTCTGGAATTTTAATGCCGGGATNGATCAACTCAGTTCGAGACACGCTGCTACCATCCACATCTCTCCCTATGAGGGCGTACTGCACAATCCTATCCTTTCTAGGATTCAGTCCAGTGGTTTCAGTGTCAAATCCGAGAACTTTGAAGCCATCGAACAAGGACATGAACATCCGAACAGGATGAGGATGTTGATGATATCGGCGTGAGAAGTGCTTTCAAGACAAACCCGTTGGTCGGGCCATGGTGAGATCGATTGAAATTACCAAGGCCACAGTAAGAGAACGGCTGGTAGTAGACTCCGAAGTCTGGATGGAGCATCCGGACGATCACGATTTNCAGCCCAGAGCCTCGATTGAAGGGAAGCAATTGATGATATCCAATGCGGGTCAATTNATCGATTCTGCTTCCATTGAACTNGATGACGATCAATACGCCGCAGCGGAGAGAGACAGGCTGATAGAACTCAGAGTCAAATTCGGCGTTCATGGAATGCACGGGGTCCTAGTTCACAAAACTCCAAACCCCAGAGATGGCCCGAAAGCCAAGAAACTCGCTGAATCAAGGTGGAAGACAGTCCTCCCTCTGAAGTTCTAATCACCGCTGAGATTATACCAAATCCGATGAACGCCGGCNTGCTGGACCCATAGTGTAGCCTGGATATCACACGAGCTTGCGGAGCTTGTAACCCGTGTTCGAATCGCGGTGGGTCCGCCAATTACTCCATTAATTTCTCAATTTCCTGAGAAAATAAGATCAGGGTCGGGGCCCAAAGGCCGACAAATATCCCGAGCATCTCATCCGCTTGAACGAAGTAGATGTAAACTGAACCCAAGATCGAAACCGCACTGGCTGCTAGACCTAATTTTGATATCATTCCTTCCAAATTAAAACCTCTAATGGGTGCTGGACTCCTCAGGATATTAAATTGGTGTTTGAGTTACACCATCTCTGAAAGTCATTTTTTCGAGATCTTGATTATCGCTCTCGATTGAGCCTTGGACCAACCCGTGGATTGTAGNTGCGCCATAATCGAATCTTCAGACTCTCCNTCCTCCAGAGTAGCCTTTGTCCAATCGACTGCAGCAGCTCTGTCATTTATTTCATCTTTCGAGAATAGTTTTCTTTTGCCTTTACTGCCTTTTCGACTGCCGCCCTTTTTACCGGCTTTCTTATTGGCCTTTTTCGGTTTAGAGGGCTTATTCAAAACCTTCTGCTGGAAAATCACCAGTGCAAATATCGAAACTATTCCCGCTGCAACAAGCGTGATGATTGGGAAAGATTCCAAGTCGCTTTCAGATTGAACATCCTTGTCATAGGGTCTGAAGTCTGCATTATCGCCGACCCCATCTCCATCTGCATCAGCCGACTCAAATGGGTCATCCGGGAAAACGTCCGAGTTATCGCCGACTCCGTCTTTATCTGTATCTGCAGTCTCTCCTTCCCATCTGGGGAAAGCATCCGAGTTATCGCCGACCCCGTCTCCGTCCGAATCCACAGATTCAGACGAGTCATCCGGGAAAGCATCCGAGTTATCGCCGACCCCGTCTCCGTCCGAATCCACAGATTCAGTAATGAGGTACGGGAACGCATCCGCGTTATTCCCGACCCCATCTCCGTCCGAGTCGAGGGTCTCATTGGGATCCTCGGGGAATGCGTCAAAATTATCACCTGCACCATCGCCATCTGTGTCAGCTGTTTCAGATGGGTCGTTAGGGAACGCATCCGCGTTATTCCCGACCCCGTCTCCATCAAAATCAGANGTTTCNTCNGGGTCCANNGGGAANGCGTCCGNGTTGTCCCCNATGCCGTCNCCATCCGTGTCGGCCGNNTCAGATGGNTCGGTAGGGAACGCGTCCGTGTTGTCCCCGACCCCATCATCGTCAGTGTCTGACCACTCATTGGGGTCATTCGGGAACGCATCCCCATTGTTTCCTACCCCATCTCCATCCTTGTCGAGCCATTCGGACGAGTCATCTGGGAACGCATCCGCGTTATCCCCAATGCCGTCCCCATCCGTGTCGGCCGTCTCAGAGGGGTCTCCTGGAAATGCATCTCCATTGTTTCCGACCCCATCCCCATCCGAGTCGATTGTCTCATTGGGATCCTCAGGGAATGCATCTCCATTGTCCCCTATGCCGTCCCCATCCGTGTCGGCAGATTCACCGGGCCAGAGCGGGAACGCATCTGTATTATCCCCTACTCCATCTCCGTCAGTGTCGATCCAATCAGCCGGATCTGCGGGGAAAACGTCTCCATTGTCACCGACACCGTCTCCATCGGTATCCACCCACTCATTTGGGTCGTCAGGAAACGCATCCGCTACTCCACAGTAACCATCTCCGTCACCGTCGTTCCAAGCAGAAGGATCGTCATCGCATCCGTCTGTGTTGTGGCCAACGCCATCCCCATCCGCATCCAGCCATTCGTCAGGATTGTATACGAATGCATCAACATCGTCTCGATAGCCATCGCCGTCTGAGTCCCTGATGAATCCTTGAATGGCCCATCCAAACGCCTCATCAGCCCAAACATCCGTCCCATCGAAGGGCATGTCGTTGTGTACTCCATCATTTATTCTCCAATGTGATAGCCGCTCACCAGAGTTGCAGTTGACATAGTCGAATTTATCGGTCTCGTCCCCAGATAGTGAACTTACCAAATCTAAGGTGCCGACTGGCGATCTCTGGAGATCGCAACCTTTTCTCGAGGCCCAGTTCGCGAGAGTGGTATTCGCGCCAGGGAAAGGATTTCCGTTGTTGTTACCGCCTTCATATTCGATCGTACCATCATCCGTTGCATGGACATGAAGGATATCAGGGGTCCCAGTATTTGGACACATACTGAAATCGTTCCACGTCACGCCATTCAACGCTACAATTGCCTTCATCAGCGATCCCCTATCGCAAGCCATCCTGTGCGACATGAAACCCCCATTGGAGAATCCCATGAATATGACTCCCTCGGGGTCAGCCCCGTAATTCAACACCGCGTCGGACACGATTGCCTCTAACCAATTGACATCATCAGAATGTGTCGGACCCCAAAACAATCCTTCGTTGCAGCACGCATCCGTCGCATTCCAGAATCTTGGATTCCCAAACCCAGAATGCTGTGTCCCATCGGGCCTGAGTAGTAAATGCTCGTTGTCGTGGATGCTGTCTGTCAGCCCCATGTTGTATGTTACTTCTTGACCACTGTTGCTGAATCCGTGTAAGGCCACTACAAGGGGCAAGGGCCGAGAATAGTCGTGCCCCCCTGGCATTTCCAATATGGCAGTTCTATCCGACGGACCAACTAGCACGGTAGTATGAGAACTAGTGTACTGAATTGGCGATCCTGTATCTGATGAGGTAAATCGATACGCCTCCGGACCATCTTCTAATTCCACATTTCCTACCATTTGCGTCATAGTGACAAAAACCATCATCAAAACTGCTGAGAAAGCCAGAATCTTGTCTCGGATTATTTTAGTCATGTTGTGTTGAATGAGAGGCAATTATTTGTTTGTTTCCCAGATATTATACCATCTGAAATATGATACTCGCAACAAATTTTTGTTCTACAGCGATGAACGGAATATCATATACACATCCATTTACCCAATAGTATGACACGTTACAATTTTCTTGGTTTGACCATGCCCCAAATGACAGCCGCCATAGGCTTCCTAATGATCACTCTAGGCGTCGTTTTTTGGATAACAACAGGCTTCGTAACAGCGCTCTTCCCGAGCCTCTTCGGGATTCTCATGCTACTGTCTTCCATTGGGAGTAGCATGAGACCGGAGAAGAACGCTCTTTACATGCACATCGCGGTTTTATGCTCTCTATCCGCACTAATCTTGGGAAGCGCAACAATGCTGACGAATCCAGAATGGTCATCCTCTGCCGCGTTCATCGAACAAACAGTGATGGTCATCCTGGGAGGCACACACCTTGCAGCAAGCATAGCATCATTCAGGTATGGGGCGCCCGACAGCCAGCAGACAGAAAGGAGATGTGGGTATGAGGGCAATCCATGGGCTATACCTGCTCCCAATAACACCCTAAACTATCCGTCTGTTAACGATACAGGACCGATCGCAACCAGCGTTCTTCTAACATCCCCCAGGAAGTAACTCTTCGAACTGCTCGATTTTAGCAAATGGATATGAAGAGGGCAGATTCACCAGTTTGTATGCCATTCACCTCCGCCCGGCGAATTGACTTTCCTATGGTCGATGTTGCAGGTATAGTCTACTATCCTCATTACTGGGATTTAGCCCATCGATTTTTCGAGGAGTCTTGGGAATCAACCTGCGGTATGCATTATCACGACGTTTTGCATCAGAAGAAAATCGCATTGCCCCTTATCCACAGTGAAGCCGAATTCCACCATCCCCTGGAATATGGGGATATTGCAAATTGCGAGATTACGGTGATTAAGATCGGAACGACATCAATCACATGGCGTTATGCGATTGAAAACCAGCATGGAGTTTTGTGTTGGAGTGCGATTCAGACTACGGTCTGTACTAGCATGGACGCAGTCACAGAAAAGGAACCAATCCCGGATTGGATGAAAAAGGGCCTGAGTAGAATATTGGAAAATTAGTACTAATGACGTACTATTGTGGCTTAGGCCATTTCTTCGATAGAGCCTTTCTGAGAGAATCATCCATAGTCGCATCCCACCAATTAGCTTCTCTCCATATTGCGTATCGACCTCTAATTCCTCTTAGGTCTGCACCATCCATACGGGCTCCTTGCATATTTGAAAGNCTCAATTTTGCTTTGACGAATCTCGCGTTACGCATGTCTGAGTCGTCAAGAGCAGCTTTCATGAGATTCGCACGCTTGAAAGAAGCACCCCGTAAATCCGCTCCTGACAGGTCCGCACCCTCAAGATCCGNGCCATCGAATATAGCGCGCCGTAGGTCTGCACCCGACAGGTNNACTCCTCGAAGATCCGCGCGTACATGGGATGTGTACGACCAATCCTTAGCATCCTCACCGCTGCTGTCATTCACGCCGACAGCCTCTCGAGATGATCGATACCTGCATCAGTCAGTATGGCATATCGGTTTTTGTCCGTGCCTGGNNGATATGTCAAGAGAGGCGACTTNCCCATCCCCGAACCCCCCTCNATCATTCTNTTCATGTATAGCGAGATATTCCATTTTTCAATTTCCTCCTCGGTCCACTTGCCCGTGGAGGTAAGTAGACGCTTAACCACTCTTGGAGGAGAGTCATTCTGCTTCTCGACCGAACGTAGAAAGTGCACGGCTGCCAGTATGATATCAGCAGTCTTGTGAATCCCACAATTGTCGATCAGCCGGTTGAAAGCNGAACCACTTTCCGGTATGCCTTGCTTCGTCATTGCTTCTATCGAAGCATCAATCGCCTCTTGTCGTGCGATGCGAATCTTAGAAAGAGCCGATGCCCATGTATCTTGATCCTTGATTCGAATCCATTCATCNTTGACTTCACGCATNGTTCCNTTTAGNTCAATCTCTTGGGAACCAACCTGCAAATAGAGNCGGGCCTCNTCCTCAGAATCGCTCATGANNCAGCCATTNCNGGCACTCATGTTAATTTTCCCCCTCTTTTATGAACACCTACAACAATCACNTTGACCCGCATAATTCAAGATGAGCCGTTCATTGCCGGATTCATGGCCGAACCCGTTGGAGCGAGTTATTCGTTAGTACTCCAAAAGGGAGCAGACCCTGCTACGCTTGGAGGCGTAGCAGTCTGTGGCCTTACTACAGTCGGTTCTGTGGGGGTGATTGCAGCTTCCCATCTCATCAAGTCAATGAATCTCAATCCGATGGGCACGGTCATAAATCCTGATTTCCCAGCTGTAGCNNTNATTCAAGAATCTGTACCCAAACATCCTGTTCGAGTCTACCAAGGTGACGAATTTGGGGTCTTCATATCTGAAATTCAGTTTCCTCAAAGTAGCGATGTCCAATTTTCCAATACTATCCTAGAGTGGTTCCATGGCGGAGGCTTTGACCGGCTCGTCATCATTGATGGTTTGGTCAGTGAAGACTTGGGGCTCAAGGAGGATGGAGAGATATGGGGCGTATCTTCCCTACAGCATGGAAGAGATGCATTGGACAAAGCCGGGATACAGAGGATACAGCAGGGAATAGTGACCGGTGTCTCCGGCTTCCTTCTCGCCGAAGGTGAACGCCAGAATCTCGATGTGACNGTTCTCCTNGCCGAGTGCAATCCAGCCTATCCGGATGCAAGGGCGGCATTGATTGCTGTTGAAGCACTTTGCGATCTAATGGATATCGAAATCCCCGTGCAGACCCTTCTGGATGAGGCTAGAGAAATTGAGAATAGAGTAAGAGAGGTCTTCGAGAGAGCCCAGGCATCCGCCCTTCCAGCTCCTAGCGACGAGCCAGATGANGATGAAATCAGCATGGTCTATTGAAANTGAAATCAATAGAAGGGGTTAGCACCAGCGGCGTGATCCGTCGCATCAATGACCTCAACTATTTCTGGAACATTATCCATGATCATGACCTCAACTCCTTGCTTCAGAGTGACGTCAGCCATCCCACATCCCTGACAGCCACCCCCGAATGCGATTATTGCCTTTTTCTCATCTACACCGACCAAGTCCACATGGCCTCCATGCGATGCTACAGCCGGATTCACGTTCTTATCAATCACTTCCGCAACCCTTTGAGACAGATCATCAATCCACAATGGATTTGGATTTTCAAAGGAGAAGCCCCCACCCATCAGAGTCTCTTTGAAATCCAAAGTCGCACCATCCAAGTATTTCGCGCTNCGNGCTGCAATTCGAACTTGAAATCCACGAGCNTCTTGTGCAACATCTTCATCACTTGCATCATTGATGTCAATAAACTGGAGATCGTATTGAAACCCCTTNGGCCCCCTCCCTACTATTTCGATTCGGAGAGCAAGAGAATCGCCATCTTCCGCCTGTGCCGAGTAATGTAGGAGCATCTCATGAGCCTTGTCGCTTATGGTCAGCATCATATGTCGCTGAGGGTACACCAACTTGAACCTACGTCCGACCCCGAACTCTATCCCCTAGGACTTAGGCCAAGTACACATGAGGGAGGATCTGGGAGACCGTCTCGGGCGCCCACTCAAAGATTTGAGAATATCAGTTACTGATAGGTGTAATTTCAGATGCAGATATTGTATGCCGAGAGAGGTCTTCGGCAAGGATTTCCCATTCTTGGAAAGAGGTGGAATAATGTCTTTNGANGAGATTGATAGATTTGCGGGGATTTTCATNGATCTGGGTGTAGAGAAAATCCGTCTCACGGGCGGNGAGCCTCTTCTTCGAAAAAATCTTCCAGACCTTATCTCGATGCTTTCAATGAGGGATGTGGAGATCGCAATGACCACAAACGGAGTCCTCCTTCCAAGATACGCCCCTGCCCTATCTGCAGCAGGACTTGACCGTGTCACTGTGAGCCTCGATGCAATAGACGAATCCACATTCGCCGCGATAACTGACTCAGGCCATACTGTCGCCTCTGTGATAGCAGGAATCGAAGCCGCTGAATCNGTGGGCTTGGGGCCGATCAAGATCAANACCGTCGTCAAGAAGAACTCGAATGAAGACGAGATACTAGACCTGGTTGAGAGATTTTCTAACAGGGACATCGCTATCCGTTTCATAGAGTACATGGATGTTGGTACTACTAACGGATGGAGCATGGANGAAGTAGTAACNGCTGAAGAAATAAGATCGATTATCGGAGCTGANGAGCAGATAGCACCGGACAAGAAAAGCGATGTTGCCAAGAGATATAGGNTGGCTAAAGGCGGAGAAATAGGCATTATTTCGAGTGTCACAGAGCCCTTCTGCGGTGACTGCACACGAGCGAGGCTCTCGGCAGACGGAAGGCTCTTCACTTGCCTCTTCTCAAGCAAAGGCGCAGACCTCTTGTCGATGATGAGGGATGGACTAACAGACAAAGAACTAGCCGAAACCATCGAGACAATTTGGAGAAATCGAGAAGATCGCTATTCTGAGATAAGATCCGAGCAAACAACGGTCTCCGACAGAATTGAGATGTCATATATTGGTGGATGAGAAACTCAAGAAAGACGCTTGAAAGCCTGTAACACGGCTGACCAGGGTGCATCTGTTCTGAAGGAAGGCTCTGCATATCTCGAAACCTCGGCACAGAAACCCCCTTCACGCAAAACCTCAGCCATCTTCGAGGGGCTCGGTGGATCCCCCTCCCCGACGAAACTTGGTAGCGCATCGGTGATCACTAGGTGCCTTCCATGAATGGCCTTGCCCTCATCGGATATCCTCCTCACAGCCTGCCTCGCCCTTCTGACTTCTTTCAGATTCATATCCGGATCATCGACTTTGCAAATTTCCCCCGCTGCAGCCTCACTCATGCTAGCCATAACTTCCGAATCACCGATACAACCCGTCCATAATGGACCGGATACGCCAGTATTCAGATTAGGGTATGAACTCAGAGGCAGCATGACATGCATTGGCCTAGATCCTGAGTCATGTTCTGGAAGCAGACCTGCTTGAATAGCAGAATCAACGATCGAATCGTCAGGCGATGCCACTCTCCAACCCAGGTTTTCTTCCACAGCACTCGCGCCCATTTTTGAGCGTTCTACTAGTATTGTCACCCTGAGGTGGTGTGAGTCCCATACGCTGAGGAGAGGTCGAATTACCCTATCGTGCCTGGCTGCGGCCTTTGCCGCTGAGGCCAACAAGACTCTCAATCCACTGTCATGCTTGAGCCCATCCATGTGTACGCGTGCCCCGTAACGACGTCTCAGTGGCCCGGGCGATGATCCACTTAGAGCAGCTGTATCCGTGGCGCTGATTGAAATCACCGATCTACGCGCTGTCGCCTGCATTGCCAAGTCGAGAAAAGGTACTGGCGACCCGTAAGGATCCAGATCAATCCAATGCCATCCTTGTCTGAGGATTTCCTTCCTAGCGTCTCCTTGTATAACTCTGACATTCTTCTTGAGATCATCATTTTCAAGATTCGACCTAGCCCATTCGAGAGCCTCTTCATCCATATCGCACATCTTAACCCTCAATCGACTGGAGACGCCCTCGGAAGTCTCTTCCAACCACCTTCTAGTCCGAATCCCCGTCGCGCAAAGAGCATCCAAAATCTGTATTTTCTTTACATCGCCCAATACTGTCTTTCCGATATGTTCGAGCATCAGAACACTCCTAGTCCGATTCCCAGCCATAGCAGGATTCAGAAATCCCGATCCATACTTGCCAGCAGGCCCCTTCCTATCCCTGTCTACTTCTGCGGGTAACCTATGTTCTATCCCCCCTTCATGGTATACAACGCCTGGCCAGCCTTTGGGTTCCATATTCTACCGGCAGACCCGGATTCATATGGACTGCGCGATTCAGTCAGTATTCAGTATAGATCAAATCAAGAGGAGAATGATGGACGCCTGCTCCTTCTACCACACAACCGATCCTTCGTGACCCAGGAACTCTTCCAGAGACCCATTTTTCCACATCTTTAGCAGCATCGTTGTCGACAATCAATACAATCCCCATCCCCATATTGAACACTCTGTGCATCTCCCACGAAGTCACTCCTCCTTCCCCCTGTATCCATCCGAATTCAGGTTGAGGGTTGAGCGGGCTGTCTATCTCAAAACCTACAGAATCGTTTAGTCTGAGCAAGTTGGATAACCCGCCGCCGGTTATATGTGCGATTCCATGTATATCACTCCTCAAACACGGGGCATCTTCCCCGAATAGAAGATCGACGATAGGATCAACATAGATTCTTGTCGGGTTGAGTAAAACGCTCCCTAGATCCCCCATATCGTTCTCTATTTTCCGATAGGGGTGTGTAGAATCGAATGGCGCCGGCTTTAACAAATCAGCATTCGATTTTGAGAGCACCCTCCTTACCAGAGAGTATCCATTCGAATGAATGCCACTACTTGGAATACCAATCAACACATCTCCTGGAGATGCATTTCTTCCAGTCACAGCTTCTCCTGCAGGCAACCAACCCAATGCTGTTCCTGAGAGATCTAACTCATTCACGATTCCTGGGAGCGTTGCAGTCTCGCCCCCTGCAAGAGTCACATTGGCTCTCGCACACGCTTCAGATAGAGACCCTCCTATCGACTGATGCACCATTTCATCAGGAGAAGGGACTGCAATGTAATCGACAAATCCAATCGGCTCAGCCCCAACACACAGCAAATCATTCACATTCATTGCTACGCAGTCTATGCCAACTCCTTGGTAACGCCCCATGGCGTTTGCGATCTGAAGCTTCGACCCGACGCCGTCCGTTGCCATAGCAAGCCATTTGTCGTCGAATTCCAGCAATCCTCCAAATCCCCTGTCTAGAATCACGGGAGCCCCCTTCGCCCCCCTTTTCCTTGTCGAAGCACCAAGAGTGCCGATGAGCGCCGAAACAGCATTTGTTTCAGCATCTATGTCCACCCCTGATGAAGAGTAATCCAGGCCGTTTTCATTACTCATTATTTCCTGTGCGTGGATTGCAGGTTATTGATTGCACCTCTAAACAGAAGATTATTTTTTTAATCGGAATTAATAAAATAAATACTTCAATACGACGTTCATTCTGTGTCAAAATAGTAATTTTTAGAAATTATATATTAATTATTTACCGGCATAGGTACTAAATAGAAACTCGGTGCTCAAAATGCTGCTAGGAGCGTGTACACGCTATGAAAACAATGAAGTTAATTGCAACAATGATGACACTGAGCATGCTTGCAGCTGCTTTTGCAGGCTGCCTCGGTGGAGACGACGACGACGAAAAAACGACTGTGAAGATCGGTTTCCTTAACCCGATCACGGGACCACTTGAGCCAAACGCTCCAGTGTTCACGTGGAGCGCTAACGAGGCTATCAACGATCTCAATGAAATGTACCCTGACTACAACTTCGAGTTGATAGAGCAGGACTCCGGATGCGACGGTGCTGTTGCCGGCCCCGCTGCTCAGACCTTGGTCGACTCCGGTGTCTACGCTGTTGTGGGTGCAGCTTGCTCCGGGGCCTCAATGGCCGCCAACGGAGTGCTTTCCGCTGCGGGAATCCCAATGATTTCCTACGCTAGCACCAACCCAGGTCTATCGGACGCATCGCAATACCCAATGTTCTACAGGAACGTGCCAAGCGACGCCATCCAGGGCCCAGCCGGTGCTGACATGATGACTGATGCAGGAGTCGCCGAGGGCGCTCTTGCAGTCTTCGGCATGACCAACGACTACGGCGCTGGTCTCGCTGACGCAGTCGTCGACGCATGGGGATCTGACAAGCTATGCGACGTCGGTCGCTACGACTANGCAGAGACGGACACCGACTTTTCGGCAATCGCCGACCAGATGGCGGCTTCCACAACATGCACAGCCGTCTACCTCTCGTCCTACATCGCTGACGCGGCCCTCATCATCGAGGCCCTCAATGACGCAGGATGGGACGGCCACATCTTCGGTGGGGACGGCCCTGCTGGAGAGGGATTGTACGATGAGATGCAGGACGACTCCCTGCTCAACGGCATGACAGTCACTCAGCCACGCGCTGGATCGAGCTTCGGCGACTTCAGCGAGCGCTACGACGCAAACGCCCCATCTGGCGGAATCAAGGCATACGATCTGACCACCTACGACGGTGTGATGATGGTCGGCTCCGCTGCTGTGAACCACAACGGCGTGTCAGCCGATGCTGGAATCGCAGCAACAGGCGATGGATACGAGGGCGCTTCCGGCGTCATCAACTTCCTCGACAACGGTGACATCGGCGGCAACGGATACGACATCTGCTCGTATGACGGCGTCGACCAGTACACCTGCTCGAAGTACTGGACTGCCGAAAGCGGCGTCGCAACCGCCTGAAACTGAGATCGATAAGACCTCAGANTGACGTAACGCGCCGTGGTGGGCCATTAGGCCCGCCGCGGCGTCTCACATCTATTCTTTCGGCCGATGCCATCGGCTTTATGCACTAGAAGCCACATATCAGGGATGAAGCATGACGGCGCTTGGAGATTATCGCAACCAATGGTCGCAACTCGAGAGGTGGAAGCGACGACTCGCCATCGCAGCCTTCTTCTTCCTTGAATCGACTCTCGGACTGCTCAGCCAAATGGGCGCCTTGAATCTCGTAGATATGCTGCTCTTCGATGGCCTGCCCACTGATCTCGTATGGCTACTTCAGACATTCACCCTAATCTGCGTAGGCTTCGGTTTGATAAAAATTGCATTCGACGATATGCAGCCTAGCCGAATCCGCTCTTCGATTATTGCCACATCCCCCATCCTTCTATTCTTCTACATTCTACTCATTCTGCACATTCTACTCCTGGGCCTCGACACCTCTGCATCAGTGCTGATTGATCTGGCATCTCTTGGAACAAACACATTGACATGGTCTTCGACATATCTCTCCATCGCAGTCGGACTCACTCTGACATACAGTGTACAGAGGTACGGGAACTTCGCTCAATCAGAGTTTTTCATGATCGGTATGTACGTCGGCGTAGCCCTGATGTGGACAAATTGGCTGTTCCCATTGAATGAAATCCCCTCTGACGGGCACCTCTCGTGGACGCTGTTCCTCTGGATGCTGTTTGGAGCATTNGTCCTCACAGGGATAGCGGGCGTCATCATCGATCGCCTCGTCTATCGGGGTTTCAGGGATCGTAAGGCCTCTCCAGATGTGATGATGATCGCCTCTCTCGGCGTAGCGCTTGTCCTGAGGGCTCTTACGTACCTCAGATTCGGGGGAGCCACTCAACGATTCGTACCAGATGCGGATTGGATGCGAGGAAGCCAGTCATTCGAATTCCCCACAATATTGACACGATTCAATCTCGGAAAGAGGCAATTAGAACCAGATCAAGTTTACACATCAATCGACTGTGGGGAAATGAATTCAATCCCCGCGGTTGACATCATAACCACAACTTGTGAAGGCGCAGCACAAACGACAAATTATGCTTACAACAACGCATTCCTACCAATCGTAAGCTTCGCTACGGTATTCATCCTACTCGCAATCCTGACACGTACTCGCCTTGGTCGAAGGATGAGAGCCGTAGCAGATAACCCGGAACTCGCTGCTAGCAGCGGAATCAACGTCGAGAGAGTCCACATGACAAGCGCATTCCTGTCTGCAGGGATATCAGGGGTCGGCGGAGGAATTTTTGGCATCACATTGCTCTTCAAACCAATTACAGCTTTTTCCCTTTTGCTGCCCTCCTTTGCAGTCATAGTCCTCGGAACAATCGGTTCCCTGCCCGGTGCTATCGCAGCAGCACTGATCATTGGTTTCGTACGCGCAGTTTCCGGGCCAGTGTTGATCGGAATCGGCAATCCAATCGGCCGATCCGGTTACAGCGCTCTCGCAGAAGTAATGCCCTATGCCATAATAATCGCAATCCTACTTATCATTCCAAAAGGCATAGGGGACGCATACGATCGTTGGAAGATAGAGCGTCTCCGTGAGCGAGCCAAATCTCCCAAGATCCCCGATCGTCGTTATTCAGCCGTCTTGGGACTGCTCCTGGGGCCCTTCGGAGCACATCATTTTCATCAACGCAGGAGCGGCCGGGCAATCAGTACGTTACTAGTCACGGCCTCTGCATTCTTCATAGGCAAAGCAACTTCATTCATACGCACCCATTCCTATCCCTCTGGACCCGTCGCTGTACCCGATGGAGTCGACCCAGATATTGTTCCTAGTTGGGTGTCGCTGATCGAATCTGAGCAGGCTTTCATATCGCTTATGGGTGCAATAGGAGACGTACTATGGCCATGGATACCCTTGTTGGTGTGGATCTTCTGCATATACGAATCATACTTGATTTTCAATGATCGATATAAGGACCCAATTCATCCATTCAAGGTAAAGTACCATTCAATCCTATCAAGAATCTCAACACCTTCAGACAAAAAATCAGAGTGGATGATTTCGACGAATATGAAAAATAAAATTGAATTATTCCGGACTAATGCCGACTCTTGGTTGAACACCCGAACAACATCCCTCACCAGGAGATTGGGTAAGCAGAGCGAATCGATTCTTCGAAAGGCTGGAATAGGCGAGGGCCGAAGAACAGAATCCGGTTCGAAAGCCACCTTCAGACTTCTTTTGGCACTACTGTTGCTCTTCGTAGTCTGGCTCCCTGTCGATCCAGCCTCAAACTTCATGTTCGCCAAAACTCTTCAAGTATCGAATCTCGTCACATTCCTCTCAATATATCTCATAATGTCCCTCTCACTGAATCTCTCAACCGGTTACACGGGCTTGTTGAACTTTGGAGTGATCTTCTTTGTATCGATAGGCGCTATCGGCGTCGGTGTTCTGACCGCTCCTAGCGACGTCGCAGGATATGGGTGGCCCATCATCCCTGCATTGCTTTTCAGTATGTCAGTGGCCGCTATCTCTGGTTGGCTACTTGCCTATCCAACCGCACGTCTCAGAGGCGATTACTTTGCTGTCATAACAATCTCACTTGGAGAGGTGGTCAGAATCTTACTTTCAGGAGAACCACTCCTCAAGACAGGCACGACACAAGGAGCGATAGGCGTTCAAAGATACCCCCAACCTCTTGAGGTCTGGTGGTTCTGCGGTAGGGGNAAACAACTCGATGAAAATGGTCTGGAACTATCCCCCTTCGACTGCAAGAACAACGAGGCCATTGACAGCGTTGCAAGAACGATTGGCGAAGCACTCAGTTTTGGTCAGCCCGCTCCATACTACCTTCTCCTAGCCATAATGGGCCTCATTTGTGTCATGATCGTTTGGCGTTCGCTCTCAATGCTGTACTCGTCACCATGGGGCAGAATCCTCCGTTCAATAAGGGAGGATGAAGACGTCGCGCAGCACCATGGACACGACGTCATGACTCACAAGGCCGCCGCTCTTGCCGTTTCAGCAGCTATCGCAGCCTTTGCTGGCGCGTTGTTCGCATGGTATCTGGGCTCGCTTCAACCATCTTTCATGCAACCTTCAAGGACGACNTTCCTGGTATGGGCNGCATTCGTCATAGGTGGTGCAGGAAANAACAGAGGCATGCTGATAGGCGCGATGATAATCACNCTCAATGAGTTCGTGATCAATAGGCTCGTCGCTGCCCAGTCAAGTGCGAGNCAACCNCTTCACGAATTGGCCGTNGCCATTGACACGGTCTTCGCATGGCTCGTAACCGAACCAATGCAAGCAGCGCTCCTGATGATTGCGATCATGGCCCTAGCATATCTCTTCAAGCGAAAGGCGGTAGCCGAATCGGCGGGCTGGATAGCATCTGTATTCCTATTGATGGTATGGNTCCTCCATCAGCGGTCAATCGATGAAGTATTCAGAACCGACATACAGGTAAACCTCGCTTATGTCAAGGTTCTAATCATCGGCCTCATCATTGTGGTTTCTCTGAAGTACAACGAGAAGGGACTGCTGCCTGAAGTGCCATATCGGCCAGAGCGACCAGAAGGAGGAGATCTTCAGTGAAGNCACCTGCACTTCGAATCGACGGACTCAGGAAAGAGTTCGGGGGGCTTGTCGCTGTNAAGGAAGTGTCCTTCGAGGTCCAAGAGGGGGAATTCATCGGTTTAATCGGTCCAAACGGATGTGGAAAATCAACTACGTTCAACTGCATAAGCGGACTCCTCCAACAAACTGCTGGCACTGTGGAGATTTTCGGGACAGATGTCTCAACCATGCGACCGG
>PAUH01000020.1 GCA_002712645.1 Methanobacteriota archaeon | reverse complement strand
TATCTCCTTTGATTTCATTCTCAATTTGAGTCTTCTTCTGCGTCGCTTTGGCTTTCCCTTCGGAGGCGCCTTCTTCGGCGGGGGTCCTTTCGGCTTGGTCTTGGACGGTGGTGCCTTGCCCTTCTTCGGCGGCGGCGGTGGTGCCTTGCCCTTCTTCGGCGGCGGCGGTGGTGCCTTCATCTTCTTCAAACGGGCTGCCAATTCATAGTCCTCGTTTGCGACCGCCTCTGCTATTTTCTCATCGATTCCGGGGGGTGGTGGGGGTGTGTCCGGCATGGCAGTCGTCCCCCTAGGTACACGCACGCGATTTCAATGAATCGGGTCTCAAGCGGGTAAAGCGATCAGCGAATGGATGGGTATTGGTTCTATTTTGTCACGTCCGTTCAATCCGAGGAGTTCGATTACAAAGCATGTGCCGACGGTCTGAGCCCCGGTTTCTCTGATGAGGGAAATGGCGGCTTGGGTGGTGCCTCCTGTTGCCAGAAGATCATCCACTATGATGACGCGATCTTTGTGATTGAGTGCGTCCTTGTGCATTTCCAGCGTGTTTGTTCCATATTCGAGTTCATAAGCCACAGAAAGGGTATCNGAGGGTAGTTTTCCAGGCTTCCGGATGGGAATAAATGGACAATCTAGCTTTGCTGCCAAGAGGGGGCCGAAGATGAATCCCCGGGCCTCTGGGCCTGCGATGGCTGTTGGTTCAACCTCTGCAACTGATATTGCAAAGGATTCTGTGATCTGCATCATCAGAGTTGGATTGGCTAGGACGGGAGTTATGTCCCTGAACTGTATACCAGGTATAGGAAAATCCGGCACGGTCCGTATGCATCTTTCCAACGCGTCGCGAATGTCCATGGTACCACCTCTGTGCCGCCCCGGGGCACAGCGGCCCCGGAGCCGGTTCAGATTATGTCTTCAGCAATCAGAATATCATTCCGAAGAGCCACTCGAAGGTAGTCTCGTTTCCAGGTCCTAGGTAGAACATCGTCATGAGTATGGCAATGGTCCACACGATTGGGTTGAGTTCGCTGGTCTTCTGAGTGCCGATCTTGATGGCGACGTATGTGATGACGCCCCATGCGATTCCATCTGCTATCGAGTAGGTGAATGGCATGAGCACGATCGTCAGGAAGGCTGGAAGGACTATCTCGTTGTCGTTCCAGTCGATGTCCACGACCGATCTCATCATCATAGCGCCGATGATCACGAGGGCGCAGGCCCCTGCATAGGTTGGTATGGCTTGGAACAGGTCGGACAGGAACAGTCCAGAAAGCATTAGGACGCCGACTGTGACTGCTACGAGGCCGGTCTTGCCGCCCTCTTCCACACCCGCGCCCGACTCGATGTATGTGGTCGTGGTGCTGGTTCCCGCGAGAGCGCCGACGATTGTCGCCGCTGCGTCCGACATGAATGCCTCGTCGCTGTTCATGAGCTGGTCGTCAGCATCGACGTAGCCAGCCTGGCGACCTACAGAGTAGAGTGTGCCAGCGGTGTCGAAGACGTCGACGAAGAAGAAGGCGATGAGGACTAACAGGAATACGTCCATGTTGTCGCCCACTGCAGAGAGGGTGTCGCTCGAGAACACGGCGAACAGGGTCTCTTCTGGCAGTGTTGGCATGCTCACGATGGATCCGGGGTCCGGTGCGGATGAGTACATGCACGGGTCTGGTGCTTCGGCTCCGGGTGGGCAGTTCCATCCGGCTCCTCCGTATCCCGTGGGGTCGTTGTACGGGTCGTATGCCTCGAATATCCAGCCCCAGACCGAGGCTCCCATTATGCCCCAAATCATGGCGCCCTTGATGCCGCGTGCCATGAGAACGGTGATCAGCACCAGGCCAAGCAGGCCGATTAGTGCTCCATGGTCCAGCCCCCATGTCTCGTGAGGCCCGATGTTGACTAACGTTGCTCCATCATCCCAGACGACGCCTATCTCTCGAAGGCCGATTATCGCCAGGAATGATCCGATGCCGGCTCCAGTGGCGATCTTGAGGTCCTTTGGTATGGCGTTGATCATGGCCGTTCTAGCGCCAACCTGGGGAAGGGAGAGGACCAGGAAGAGTAGCCCTTCTAGGAAAACGGCGAGTAGTGCCACTTCCCATGCTCCCATGTGCCAGTCGACACCTGGAATAGGGCTAGGTACGACTGTTTCTCCCAGCATTCCGTCGCCTTGGTCCCACACAGTTCCCACGACTGTGAATGTGAAGTAGGCGTTCAAGCCCATTCCCGGAGCAAGGGCGAATGGGAGGTTGGCCCATAATCCCATGACGACGCAGCCTACGAATGCTGCAATCGCGGTCGCGAACAACGCGTCTTCAAAGGGTATGCCCGTTAGGGCAAGCATCGACGGGTTCACGAATAGGATGTAAGCCATCGTTAGGAACGTGGTTATCCCTGCTCTGATCTCTGATGATGCGGTCACGCCTTTGGCGCTGAGTCCGAATGTTCTGTCTAGTATGTTGTCTACTGCGCTCATAATTTAGTCTCCTGAGGAAGCCTCTTAGTCAGCGCTTATATCTATACGGCATATCAAGGATTCGTCTATCATGCGTCAGTNTCGATGACNNTATCNNTNCCNTTTTNAGGGATTANTATCTGAAANGGNGGNGNCTCGCCNAAGCTNCTNGCNAANTCNTCNACATCNTCNTCNGGAGTGTGNAATAGAACGANGTGCGTCGGTTTGCAGTCTAGAGCGAATTGAATTANNTCGCTNTTTCCAGCNTGATTCGAGAGNTCGAACTTNTCNANNTCNANNTCTATTTTNGTCATTTTNCCAAAAATNGGNAGCATNCCNGTATCCAANAGCGANCTGCCGCCGGANCGATCTGCCTGATANCCTGTGAGNAGGATTGCATTGGCAGAATCGTGTCTAAGACGATTGAGATACCATATTGCAGGGCCGCCGTCTAGCATGCCTGACGTGGTAACGATTACGTCTGCCTCTAGAGCTTTGAAGCGATCTGATTTTCCACGCACTCTTTTTGACCAGCGGTATGCTCTCTCAAAGGCAGAGGAGTCTCTCAAATAAGAGGGGTTATCCAACCAGATCTGGGATATTCTCGTTCCCATCCCATCATAATGCACATTCAATGAAGGATCGTTCTCATGGAGGATTTTGATAATGTCTTGGCCTCTTCCTGAGGCAAAACTGGGAATGATGGCAGTACCGCCGCGAGCTCGTATTTCCTGAACTCTTTCAACGAGTCTCTTTTCTTCCTCTGTTCTATCATTGTGATCTCTTGCAGCGTACGTTGCCTCCATAACTAGGATATCGCATTTGATGGGTTTGGCGCCGAGGACATTTGGACTGTTTCGTGTATCGATATCTCCTGTCCAGAGTACTGTGAGGTCTTCCTTCCTCAGTTCGATCATGGAGGCCCCGGGAACATGGCCTGCCAGATGAAGTGTGCAGTTCCATCCGTCTAATTCGAATGCCTCGCCATGATCATGAGTTTGCCAGGAGTCGAGGGAATCGTCAATATCTCTCTTATCCCATGTTAGGGGATAGCCCTCTATGCTGGATACTTTGTAGGTGTCTCTCCACATGATGCCGGATAAATCCGCTACGAGGGGGGTTGCATGCAGTTTGGCATTGTGGTGCCCTACTAGCCACGGTGCCATACCAATGTGATCTATATGTGCATGAGTGATTATTGCGTTATCCACATAGGGAGATGGAGAAGGATACCTGGGGGGTCTTGAAGCCGCCAAACCATAATCAATCAAGATTCTCTTAGTCTCGTGCGTNTCGATGGTGCAGCCTACATTCCCNACCTCTCTCGCACCGCCTAGAAAGTGGAACCAGATCTTTGGCATGTTCNGTTGTTCNAGATGAAGTTCATGAAACCTCGGACCGTCCCCTTGATTTCTTCTGGAGAAATAAATTAGTTCANAGACAAAATATAGAATTCTTGGATTTATCAGCCTTCAATTCTCAATTGAGATTTCAGTTAATGATTATTGAGNAGTCATTTTCGAATTCAANTNGAGTNAATTTTTATTTCCAGTAGAAGAGAAGGGGTGCGTATCAATGAAAAGGGAAGANCATCATGCCTTATTCATGGCGAGAGCACCAGGACACAACTTNGTCTTGGACGAGCTTCGATGTTTTGGCTGCGCTGCCTGTATAGCNGCATGTCCAATCGACGTCTTGATNTTGGAACCGCCTATAATAGCAATCAAAGAAGAGTCGTGCACTCATTGTGAAATCTGCATACCTACTTGTCCCGTCCATGCACTTTCAATCATGGAAGTAGAATCATGAGAATCTTGGTGAAAGGAATCTCAATTCGACATCTAGCCTTTTCTATTGAAGCATTAAANNATAGAAGAGACATACAACTTCACATAATTACTGAGGAACCAGAAATCGGNCTTTCGCAGTCCTTGCAACCAGGCTCGAAACTGGATGCNCACCCTATTCTGAAAATTCTGGCTANGCATTTACCTCGAGATACAGACGNGAACACTTTGATACGAGGTATGTGGATTTCAAGAGCTTTAGGAATCGAAGCTGCAGAACGAGGTGCCAGNGTTCACTTGCGCAGTTCGTTAATTGAACTTACAGACAATACATTTCGAATTGACGGTGCAGGCCAGNTATCAAACGACCCAATTTTCTTTGACTATATCTACGANCCAGAATNAGANCCCAAAGATNCAGAAAAATGGTTCGGGGCCTCATTTCCATACCCNTGTGAAGANGAAAAGTGCCAGTCAAGGGGTGACGGGACNTGTGAATTCTGGTCGAAGAAACCAATTGTAAGCAAAGCATCACTAGAAGTATCAATTTGGTTTGGAAANGATCCCTTCGAAACAATACCGATCGAAATTGAAAGAGGGACTAGAGATGCAAGAGAATACCTGCAACTTCCGAAATACTCCTAATACCATTATCCCANGTGCNAACACGTGGTCGGCGTTGAAAGCATAGTGAGTAGAGACATCCCGAGGCATGCNTTGCTCATAGATCCGGCCGACCAATCACCCGATGTTGCTGCAAAACGCGCGATTGCAGCCGCAATGGCCGGCTCCTCCATGATTTTGATCGGGGGCTCCTCCGGTACAGACTCGGATAACGTGGACCGTACGGTAGTCGCAATCAGNGAGGCGCTAGAANTGATAGAGTGGGCGNCCACTCAAGATTCCGANGCACAAACCGAAGAAAGAATACCAATCATACTCTTCCCGCAGGGGGCAAANGCACTATCCCCCAATGCCGATGGAATAACTTTCATGATGCTGATGAACAGCACGGATCCGAGATTCTTAATNGGGGAACAAGTCGCAGGTGCCCCATTCATCAAGAAAGTAGGAATTGAACCGATACCGATGGGNTATCTAATATGCGCACCTGGGGGGAAAGCAGGCGAGGTTGGGAAAGCAGACCTGATCAAACCCGAAGACGCGAAGAGNGTTTCATCCTATGCAGCAGCAGCTGAGTTATACGGCTTCAAACTACTATATCTGGAGGCAGGAAGCGGAGCAGCGACACCAGTTTCCAGAGAACTCATCTCAGCCGCTCGTAACAGTACCAACATACCGATTGTCGTAGGAGGAGGAATAAGGAATGGGGCCATGGCCAGAATTGCGGTGGAAGCCGGCGCCGATTGGATTGTAACAGGCACATTGGGGGAAGAATTCGAAAACGCAGATGAACTACGAGAAGTGCTATCTGAATTCATATCCACCATGAGATCGATTACGTGAAATCACAAGATTTCAATCACCCTTNCATAGGANCTGTTCCAATGAGAANATACACAACCCCCTGATCAATAGCGTGTGGAGAGTGATGGTTTGAAGTCAGCGATAATACTTGCAGCAGGCATTGGAAGCAGATTAGCCCCATTGACAGACGAGATCCCCAAGTGCTGTATCGAAGTATCTGGAAAATCCATAATTCGTAGAATAACAGATCAGTTACTCATNTGCGACCCGCATATGGAAATCATAGTAGTAGCCGGATACAAATTTCATATNGTCAATAATGAAATGAANGAATATCCCGAAAATGTAATTCTAATCGAGAATAAAGAGTACCTATCGACGAATAANATGGAGTCATGCAGAATCGGAATAGGNAGAAGAAAAACCNCTGNAATGGGGTGCATGATTATCAATGGGGATTGTGTGTATTCTCAGAGTATAATTCAGAAGATGTACGAATCAGACAGTAGTTGCATAGCCACAGACTCTTCAACATACAACGAAGAAAATATGAAAGTATTANGTTCGAATAAAAAGGCAATNGAAATTTCAAAATCCATCACCGAATCACAAGGGGGGATAACCGCGATAGATTTGTACAATTTTACAAAAAGAGATATTGNTATTTTGAACTCCATAATGGAAAATTACAACAAATCCGGAGATCGGAATAAATGGACTGAAGTTGCAATCAATGACCTCCTCTCCTTTCAAGGAACATCGATCTCCTTACTCGATTTCTCNGGNGAAAAATGGATGGAAATCGACAATCACGATGACCTAGAGAAGGCAAGAAATTTATGGTAAGGATGGAAGTGAATTAGTGTACTGGTGGATATTCTTCGGCCCATGGACGTGGCTGTTCCGACTCATGAGCTTCTTTATTCCAAAAAAGAAGGGCATGATTTTATTCGGTTCAAACGAAGGCCAACTTTATTCTGATAACTCTAGAGCACTCTTCGAATTCATNCAAGAAANGGACACAGACATTCAACCCATGTGGATTACGAATAATTCGGATGTGTTTCGCCAGGTGGATTCAAAGTATCCCGGTTCGGTGNTGNAGGCCCCATCGATAAAATCAGTATTTTACTATCTGAGATCCGAGCAGATAGTCCTCTCTTTTGGATGGCAGGATATGTGTAAAATGCCNTGGATACCTTCGAAATATGTAAACCAACTATGGCATGGGATACCCTTGAAAAAAATAGGGCTCTTAAAATCCAAGAATGAGATTGAAAATGATTATGGAAAGACCGCAGANCTATTCATCAGATCTTCTAAAAATGTAAATCGCTTCTTCGTCGCTTCAGAGTATGAGAAGGAAATGCACAGATCTGCATTTGCCATCTCCGACGATAAGTTCAGAATAACGGGAAATCCAAGAAATGACCATTTGTATACCATATCCAAGACTAAGAAACGACATGGGAGAACCATACTCTACACNCCCACTTTCAGAGAAAGGAGGGAAGGCTCAGGAAAGCACTCTCAAGTATTGATTCACCCTGAAATAGACGAGCAGCAGATGCACGACTTCCTCATTGAAAACAATGCCNACCTAATCATCCGACCGCATTGGATAACCACTTCAGAAACGTTTTCATCAGACAGAATAAGATGTGTGGCGCATGAAGAGGAGCCGGACTTACACCAACTTTTCAAAGAAGCAGACATACTCGTCACAGACTACTCCAGTGCGTATGTCGATTGGCTAATACTCGATCGCCCTGTGATCTTCTCTCCTTATGATTTGCAAGAATACACCGATAAAAACGGCTTAACGAAAGAATATCATGAATTAGTACCACCACCGATATGCCACACACCACTCGAAGTATTTTCATCTATCTCCGAGGCTTTGGAAAACCCATCAACATACGCCGAGCAGCGTGGTGAAATGAAAAAAATCTACCTCGAAGATATGTCTGGTGGCGCATGTGAGAGAATTCTTGAAATCATATCTCGAGAACCGTAAAAAAATACAGACAACAACCCAGTTCAGGCACCATTGACGATCCCCCCTCGGCCTAACTCGTGGAAGTAGGATCGGTTTCGTATGTATCTGGATATTGGACAATCACAGTTTGAGACACATCGATGTAATCCTGCCCTTCTTCATATTCGATATGAAGCTCATGAACTTCGTAGGTACCGAAGTGAACCGTGTGCCACACGACTTCCTCCCCTTCATCCACATACCCTTTCTGGCTTTGACATACGATACCAATCTCATCTATCAATGCCCAAGATACCTCAACTTCCCGTCCGCCTCCGATATTTTCTATGAGAACAGGATTCTCAATTTTTGAATGTATTAGAATTGAACTAGCGGGCACGCCGCTGAATTCGGAAACCGAGTTTATCGCAAGGGGCTTCGGATCATAGGTACTCTTCTCTTCCCATTCAATTTGCAACTCTACTCGTATGACGATCTCTTCTGTAGCCCTAGCTCCATTTTCAGTCAAAGCAAAAGCCGTTAGGTCCCATATCCCGTGTTCTGAAAAATCAACTGAAATTACCTTTCCATTCTGATTTTGTGAAAGGGGCCCTTCAATACCCCATATCCCGAATTCAAATGGAGTGGTCGCTTCGGTTTTCGTGAAGTCAAAATCAATCGTCACCACAGTCCTGGAAACCAACTCACCATCCACAAACTCCTCAACAATAGTACCGTTCGAATGGGCGTATTCAACTGAAAGTGTGATCTCGTCCTCTGCAATACCCACACATCCTGTGTGTAACACAGACCCCACGATGAACAGGATGAGGGGGAAGATTCTGAGGATTGAATTCATCTCGAATACTCCTGCCCTGTCAACACTCGAAAATCATACTCTCTGAGAAGCAGCAAACTCCCTCTCAAGGTCTAATAGAGCCGTTAGAAGAACCTCTTCCCTTTCTCTGAGATATGACAACTCTTCACCATCCCCGTCTTCTGCACTCCCCTTCATAGATAAAATTGAAATTTCCTTTTCCAACTCCTCGATCTTATTCGCCATCTCTATCTTTGTTGAAGATATACCACGACGCCCTCTTATTTTGGCGATTTCAACCTCCAACCCCCCTACTCTCATCCGTAACTCACTCAACTCAGCCTCAGAACCGGCTAGAGTGTCCCACGTACGAATCACCTCATCAGCAAGGGCATCTTTGTCCAACTCAAGAAGGCGTCTTCGATGACCAGACGGGTCGCTTGTATTACGCTCTTCCATCGTCTTCCCCAGTCATCGTTCGAAAGACCGTGTGTATTAGCCTTCTCAGACACGCCAAGAGCAGTTTTGCTTTAATGATAGAAACTGCACAACTCTGTTACCCCCCCTACACCGGTGCCCACAAATCAGGAGATTGGAAAAATGGACATTGAATATCGAAGAATCCTGGGAGGCAATTTCGGGGACGACATGAACTCATGGTTTTGGGAAAAATTGAGCCCAGGGGGTTGGAATGAGACTGAAAACACCCTTTTGGGGATCGGCTCATTATTAGGCAGGGATAGAGATCCAAACAAGACATGGCATGTCATCGGCTCAGGAGCAGGGTATCGATACCCCCTTGACCTCTCATCTTCCGATCATTGGAATTTCCTTGCCGTCAGAGGCCCCCTGACAGCACGCTCTCTAGGACTCAACGAGGAGAAAGGATGCACTGATACAGCCATACTTCTTGCAACAATACCTGAATTCCGAACACTCCCTGAAGATGAAAGAGATGGGATAATTTTCATACCCCACCATCGGGCTGCTGAAAATTGTGAATGGGACACAATCTGTGAAGCTGCGGGCATCAAATACATCGACCCAAGAAATGAATCAAAAGAAGTCATAGAAACAATAAGAAAGTCAAAATTAGTACTCTCTGGGGCCATGCATGCCGCCATCATCGCTGATACGTTTAGAGTTAAATGGCTACCAGTAACCACTTCTAGCACGATTAACCATTTCAAGTGGATGGATTGGACGAGTTCAATGAACGTCCCGTACAAACCCATCTTTATCGGCCCGGGATCACTAGAGGGGAAAATCCAACATCTTGTTTACAAATATTCATGGTCATCAGAAAAAATCCCAAAGAACCCCAAAAAAGCAATTAGATATCTCAAGAAAAGAAACCGATCAGGCACCATCCAAAATTTCAGAGCGGCAGTTATATGGAAAATCGGATCTTTTACAGAAAAAAGCCTGCAATCTAAAACACTCTCTAAGATTAGGGAAAGAATGGATAAAAAAGCCAATAACATGACACTTAAGACACTTAGAACAGCGTCCAAGTCTAAAGGAATGTTAAGTGATGAGGACACGTTTCAGCATAGATTAAACAAAATGAAAGAACATCTGAACTCCATAATATCCATCAAAACCAATGAGGGGTAATAAACACCCAACTACGAAATGGTGAAGTCCGCTTATCGGGACCAACCAATATGGAGGGGTATCGTCTTGTTTGGTTTCAGCATCTGCACAAGGCCGCAGGCACATACGTGATAAGACGAGCAATAGCGAACGGCGAGAAACTCTACCCTGTAAACGAAAATGCCAATCCTTGTGATGAAAACGGAGTCATTCCACTATGGGAAATGCCGGCGGAAGATCTGACTAAATTCGTTGATACCTGTGAAGAGATGGGGGTAACATTCGTCGCAACCGAATGGGGCGGCCCAGACTTTTCCGTTCTGTCGAAAGACCCTCGAGTCTGTCTTGTTACCTGTGTCAGAGAACCGATCAATCGGTTTATTTCGAATTTCAACTTTGATTACTATTGGATGTGGNCAAAATCAACAAATTACGAACAATATCTGATGGATGAAGACATTTACACGTCACCGGAGTACTATACGCGGATATTTTCCAGAAATCACAATCCGTCTGACCCAGTGACAGAAGGCCACTTCCATATCGCGAAAGAAAACATCCTCCTCTTTGACAAAATCATAATCGCCGAAACAGGAATGGATGCTTTAGATGAGCTTGGCTGGTCTAATGAATCTGATACCAAACACGCGACATTTGGAGATAGGTGGGCAATACTCTTCCTATTGAAGAAATTACGATTTTGGCGACTCATACAATATATCAGGGCAGTCAAACACAAACCCTCCGATGAAGTTGATATTGAGAAATTAAACAAATTCGACATGCAACTCTATCAATTCCTCAATGCACTTTGAGAAATCATCTCATCCCAATTTTCCTCCAAAAGGCAAGCAAGAAACCCCTCGTCCAAAGAAAGAAACTCTCTATCCTATTGAGTGGACCAACAAACTCATCGTCATACGTTCTCAGCGATTTCCGTAACTCCTTCAGTTTTCCATTCTTTAGTGTATCAAAAGAAATCATGCCAGCAGCCACTTCAGCGTATTTTTTCTTATCGCATCTATACAGCAATATCTCGCTTCTGGGCATTATTCTCTGCATGCCTGGCCGATCAGGGTGGTGCACGATACACTCTGGCGCCCAAGAGATAGAAAACCCAGAGCTAATTGCCCTCCAGGCAATATCTGTGTCTTCCCTGTGTATGAAATACCGCTCATCAAAACCTCCAATCTCTTCCAAAACTTCTCTCCTGTACGCCATATTCGCAGTTTTGAAACGATTCCACCGATCTTTGGGATGCGGATCCATCGAAAGAAGGACACCACCGTCCTCAGTTGTAACAGAACCCTCGATTGCATCAACCCCCTCAACCTCGAACTCCTTCAAAATCGACTCAATCCAATTGGAAGACGGCACGCAATCGTCGTCGGTGAATGCGACTATGGAAGCACTCCCCTTCTTCCAACCGATATTCCTGGAAAAGGCCGGTCCCCGATCTTCATCGGAATCATCAACCACTTCTATCGAAGCAGGGGAGACACTCTGGCTTTCAAGCGCCTTTAGACATCTATCCAGGTGTTCAGGCCGGCGAAAAGTCGGTATCACCACATCCACACTCAGCACATCTGAGTCCGATGCTCCAATCTTCATGACTCACCCTTTTCAGAAAAATGAAGCAACGCAGGATCCTCATCACCCATAACATCTGTGAAACCATCCATTGTACGCTTCCATAACTCCTGTTCCGAGTTCCACGTCAACCACCTGTCAACGAACTGAGTGTGCTTAACAATATCCTCATCATCTTCACCAATCCTCTTCAGTATCTCATTGGTCTGGGCTAGAATCGAACCAATAGGGCCGTTCAACATGTAAGTCGAGTAAGGATTTCTTTCCTGTATCACAGTCATATGATCTCTCCACAGTGAGAAGATTACATCATACATCCAACCAATCATCATAACACAGAAAACCACAAACAAACCGATGGAAAAGAGACCCCAATAAGTTGATGAAATACCAAATGTGGTAGAATCACCATCGAATCTCCAACTTACATAAGGCCAAGTTAGAAGGGTCAAGGTGGTGACCCAAAATGTCATTGAAATCAGAGTCTGACTCTGCTGAACTCGCCAATACTGACGCATGACCGCTTTCTTTAGCATAACCATCCCTCAAAGCCCGACCGTATCACCATTGTGACAGAATGGGATACAAGATATTCATTATTCTCTGAAAGCAGAAATAACACGAGGATCTGTTGACTCGGAGGGGTTGATTTCATTCATCGACGAAACCACCACGAATCTCCTCTTCACACCATGTCTGCTGCCGAAGTTGGAGTAGATGTATTCCATCGCTCCATCTTCATCATCAGCTACCACGTCTATTGTAAACGGCTGATTTTTCACACCGCTTCGAAACGTTCCGACCGCTCTAAACGCCTTGACCATGACCATCCGTCGAGGGAACCTGATTTAATCCGCACGGATGCTTCAAACCACCCTACAACAAACCATCTTTGTATCTAATACCCCCATCGTTTAGAATAGATGCCCTACAACATACACCCATGGAGCCAGACGAAGCAAGGCGAATTACCCGCCTCATCGAAGCCAACCACTCCAGACAAGAGGCTCTTAGAGCACAATTAGAACGGCTTTCAACACTCCTCGATGAACAAACTAGGGCCCAAGGAACCCTTGAAGCCACTGCGATGCAGACCAATAAACGTACAATGATCCCCCTTGGAAGCGGCGTCCAGATTCCAGTGACCATCGAAGAAGGAGCACTTCCCGTAATAGACATCGGATCGGGCGTTCAGATTGAGACAACCCACGAAAAGGCGATACAGATGTTGAATCAGAGGAACACAGAACTGACGAACCTGATCGAAAGCATGGTTGAAGAATCGAGAGCAATCGACTCCACAATTCTAGAACTCACCAACCAAATCGAAAACCACCAATTAGATACAACCCCTGAAACTCCGAAAGAATCAACGGATCAAGAGACCCCACAAAGCCAACCAAAGAAGCGAACTCCGAGACGAAAGAGAGGAACAGAGCTAACGCTCGACGATTGAGGTGAACACATGGGCTTCCTAAGTCGGTTCAGGCGGAACGCTAAGAGAATCGAGGACCCCGATGCTCTGGCAGGGGAAGAACAAGAAAAACAAGAACCCCAAGTAATCGATGAGATACAGGAATTTCCCCAACCACAGAACCAAGACGATCTTGGGGGTGAAAGCGAATGGGAAACCGAAGAATCCCTGGAGGCAATTGAAACTCCTTCCAATAAACGGGCGAGACGTCTCAGAGAGCGAAACTCGAAGCCAATCAAGGTACCAGTGAAACCTTCTCCCGAAACCAAGCCCTCTAAATTGGTCCCAAAACCATCACAGGGTTTGTCGATCGATCTCGATAAAATAGTGAACCAACCCTCTCGGAGAAGAATATCAGCGACACCTGCTTTTGAAGAAATAATGTCAGAACTCGAGACCACCCTTCTTGAAGCGGATATGGGGCATATCGCTGTCGACGCGGTACTTGCTGAGATGAGATCGAAACTCATCGGTGCCCCCCTCCCCAAGAAGGGAGACGTAGGGCAACTCTTGGACGCAACGCTTGTTTCTGCATTGGATTCGTTGTTGAGAGTTTCATATTGGGACTTTGATCAGACCATCGAAGCACTGCTTGACGAGGAACCGCCGGTAGTCATAATGCTCGTCGGCGTCAATGGGACCGGTAAAACAACCACAGCAGCCAAGATATCCTACAGACTGATCCAACGTGGCCTCTCTGTCGTTTTGGGAGCATCAGACACATTCCGTGCCGGCGCGATAGACCAATTGAGTGACCACGCAGAACGAATCGGTGCACGATGCGTCAAAAGCCAGAGAGGTGGCGATTCCGCCGCAGTAGCTAGAGATGCGATAGACAGCGCCAAAGCCAGAGGGGATGACGTGGTCATAATCGATACAGCAGGTCGCATGCAGAACAAAACTAATCTAATGCAGGAACTGAAGAAAGTCCACAGAGTAGCATCGCCTCATATCGTCCTGTTTGTCGGCGACGCTCTTGCAGGAAATGATGCGGTCGAACAAGCAAGAAAATTCCAATCCGTATTACATTTCGATGGTGCCGTTTTGACCAAGTTAGATACAGATGCCAGAGGCGGCGCGGCACTCTCAATCGCGCATTCTACGAACAGGCCGATCGTACTAGCAGGCTCTGGTCAAGAGTATCAAGATCTGATAGACTTCGAACCAGTACAATTTCTAACAAAATTACTTTCTGACGACATCGACCCCTCCGTATTCAATATCTTTGGAGTTGATGTCTGATGAGTGATACACCATGCGCGTTAATCGCATTGAGAGACCCGATAACCACGGGTCGTTTGAAAATGATCTTGAAGCAAAGGGGATGGACCACTGAAACCACATCAAGTAGCGAGGACGCCGTTTCCATATACAAAGCGATACGCCCGAGAGTCGTATTCTTGGGAATAGACTTGCCACCAAACGATGGACACGATACTGCCCTTCAGATAAGGGCTGATGACAACCAAGGAAGAATAGTCATAATCACCCCTAAAAATAGGGTAGAGGTAGCAAATAAAACATCCATCTCAATTGGCGCCCTGGCTACCTTGATCACGCCTATCATCGCTTCGGACGTCGAAACCGCGTGGCCCAAGATAATGGGCGTAATACCCCCTGCCCCGGGCCTGGCAAATTTCCGACCTATGCAGCCTGATCCGCCTCCTCCCCCATCACAACCTCCTGAGATGCCGCCCCCAATACCGGCCAATCCTGTTCCACTTGTACCAGCAGAAAAACCGAGGAGAAAGGGACGTTTGATCTTCCGTTTCACTCTACTTGTTCTCACTATCGGAGCGGCTGTCGCTGGGGCGATATACACAGGATATATCCCTATTTGATAATTAGATCACTCTTCCACAGCGACCATCCTTATCGCGTCGACAGTCATGCTTCCCTCAGGCGCCTGAACAATTTCAATCACCTTGACCCGTGGGTCGTTCAGAAGCTCAGCATCCCCCATTAACACTCTCAAACGAATACGCCACCTGAACACGATTTCCCTGAGAACAAGGAAAACGATCAGGAAGAGAACTAGAACGGCTGCAATATCTGTAAGCATGGATTTCATGCAGAGGTCTCCTCAGCATATTTCCTAGCAGCACCCAGGGGGTCCGCACTTCTGATGATGCCCGATCCCACAATCACTGCATCGGAGCCAGCCGCAATCGCCTCCTTAGGGTGCCCATATCTCTGACCCATCCGCGCCTCTCCTGAATTCAGATTGATGCCTGGTGTTAGAATCATCTTAGCGCTGCCCACCAAACTCCGCAACTCGGAAATATTGCTCGGTTCGCTCCCATTTCCTATGAAACCACAAACACCATCTATTCCACGACATGAGTTCACTACCTTTCTGCAGTATTCTTCATCTAATAGATTGCCTGAACTAGACATCTGCGCCAAAACAGCAACCGAACCCTTCCTACCACACTCTCTCCAAGCATCGTGAATGCCCTCTATGATATCAGGTCCTGAAATTCTATGCGCAGTCACCACATCAGCCCATTCGGCTATCCTATGGTGCCCGAGCATCTGGATTTTTGATATGTAACCTATGTCAGCGAATTTCCTATCCTCAAACAGAAGAACGCCCATTTTCCTTGCAGGCTCGACCACTTCATCCATCCACCTATTCAGATCAAAGTCATGTATCCCATCAACATGCGTCTTCAACATGCAGATATGACTCCCCACTTCATTGAGAATATACGAAATTTCAGAGATTGTGAAGAGGTCCGCTGCAAGTATCACACGAGTCCCTTTCTCTTCCATCGATGAACGAATCTCACCGACGGATAGACACGCATAACCCCCACTCATCCCAACGCCCTCTGATGACCAGTACCTCAAGGTTCCCGAGAATTGTATTGGAACACGTTTAAATTGGACCCCAATTAGTCAACCACGGGTTGTATAGCCTAGAGTTGATCAAATGTCTGTCGGAATAGAGCCAATGGGGGAAATGGTCCTCCTAGAGATGGAAAACGCACCAGAGAAGACCGAGTCGGGACTCCTACTCCCTGAGGAAGCCCGTGAGAAAATGAATGTTGGAAAGGTAGTGGCCGTAGGGCCTGATGTGGAGGGCCTCAATCTCGATGACCGAGTCATCTACCGTCAGTATAGCGGTACAAAGGTAGAATGGCTTGGGATAGAATACATGTTGATAAAATCCGAAGATCTTCAGGCGAAGGTACTCGACCTCTGAACAAAAGGAGTTGAAATGAATGGCAAAGCAAATGTTGTATGGAGAAGAAGCACGAAGAAAACTACTCGAGGGTATTGACTCAGTTGCGAATGCGGTAAAAGTCACGCTTGGACCCGCTGCTAGGACAGTTGTACTAGAGAAAAGTTGGGGCAGCCCCACCATCATAAACGATGGTGTTACCATTGCCAAGGACATATCTCTCGCCGATCCCTTTGCCAATATGGGCGCCAAACTAGTCCAGGAAGTTGCGAGCAAGACCCAGGATAATGCTGGAGACGGCACCTCGACGGCCAGCATACTCGCCCAGGCGCTTTGCCACACAGGACTTCGCAATGTCACTGCGGGCGCGAGTCCAGTGGAGCTGAAATCGGGATATGACGAGGCGATATCTGTTGTAGTCGACCGTCTAAAAGAAATGGCGAACCCAGTGGAAACCAGTGAGACGATCCATCAAGTTGCTACAATAGCCGCGAACAACGACTCAGACATAGGGTCGTTAATCGCAGAAGCCGTAGAAGCTGTTGGCCAGGAAGGAGTCATCACGGTGGAAGAAGCGAAATCAGCTGAAACCGATCTTAAAGTCGTAGAAGGCATGGAGGTCGACAAAGGATACATTTCACCGTATTTCATTACCGATCGAGAAAAGAAAGAAGCAGTTTTGGAAAACCCCATGATTTTGATTACGGACCAAACGGTCAACAGCGCCCAAGATCTACTCCCTAGCCTAGAAGTGAGCATGCAGCAAAAGAGACCACTTCTCATCATAGCAAAAGATGTCGAGGGCGAGGCTCTTGCAACTCTCGTTCTAAACGTAGCTAGCCGCGTAGTCAAGGCAGCAGCCGTGAAAGCCCCGGGCTTTGGAGACGAGCAGGGCGAATTATTAGATGATATAGCCATCTTAACCGGGGCAACAGTACTTGCAAAGGATAAGAGTGCAGATCTCAAAGCACAGGGTCCAATGTCACTCGGCGGTGCTGAGAAAGTCATCATAGCCAAGAATAAGACAACATTCGTTGGCGGTGAAGGGGATAAAAAGGCCATAAATGAACGAGCTGACATGCTAAAGAGTCAGGAGAAACTCTCCAAGTCAAAGTGGGACAAAGAGAAGATGCAGAAGCGAATTGGCAAGATGACCGGCGGCGTAGCCGTTCTGAGGATAGGCGCGGCCACGGAGACTGAGATGAAAGAGAAGAAAGCCAGAGTGGACGATGCACTGAATGCAACCCGCGCCGCCATGGCTGAAGGTGTCGTAGTAGGNGGCGGTGTGGCCCTTCTAAGAGCTAGAGACGCACTCAACCCCCTCATGGAAAAGAGCTCAGGAGACCATTCGATAGGAGTTCAAGCAGTGTACGACGCTCTTTCAGCCCCNCTCAGACAAATCAGTGAGAATGCAGGAGAAGAGCCTAGCGTGGTCGTTGCCAAAGTCATCGAGAACGACTCAGATAATTTNGGTTATAATGCCAGGAATAAGGAATACGTCGATCTTTTNGANGAAGGCGTAATCGACCCTGTAAAGGTGACCAGAAACGCTCTTCAGTCAGCNGGATCNATCGCAGGACTAGTCCTCACTACCGAAACGCTCGTCGCTGACGAGCCTAAACCCGACTCNCCTGCGGGTGGCCCAGATATGGGCGGCATGGGCGGCATGGGCGGCATGGGCGGCATGGACTTCTGATGCAATTTATGCGCATCGTTGATGGACGTCCCGCCGGACCCTCAGCCGGGAACCATCGATGAACAACAACGTCTTGCGCGTGGATGTACTTCCGAAGATAGGCTCCGGATTGATCGACAGCCGAGCGATTTCAACGAAGAAGANACTTCCAAAAGNAATTGAAATTGATGTGAAAACCATCAGGACCAGCTTGGGCTATACCATTCAAGGNGACTTAACCGANGAAGAAAGAGAGAATGCAGCAAAAGACCTCTTTTCAGATCCGATCATAGAACACCACTCCCTTGACGGCTCGATAGCAGCAGGACTACTCCCCGACCTCGGCCACTCGGATATTACCATTCAAGTCGGTTTNAAGCCCGGTGTAACCGANAACAGAGCTATGGCNGCTGAAGACGGNCTCAGAACACTGTTTCCTNGAAGAAAGACAAANGTTGCCTCAACAATATCATATCACTTCTGGTTTGGGAAAAATACTCCTGACATTGAACTGATAATAGCGTTATTACACAACCCAATGCTCGAGCAATGCGCTATTTTGGATTCAGACAGAAGAATAGAGAATTTGATNCCGTTCCCTGTACTCCCCGCCCAGAATAANCGCAAATCANAATCCATTGATCTCGAGGTGGGCGATGACGAACTTCTTGANATNAGTGAGAGGGGTTTGTTGGCGNTGAATNTACAAGAGATGAAGGCAATACAATCACATTACAGGGACCCCNATGTAAAGCGAACAAGAGAGNAAATGGGGCTACCTATTGACGCACCCACNGATGCTGAACTAGAGTGCTTAGCTCANACNTGGTCCGAACATTGCTCACACAAGATATTCGCAGCTAAGATCCGTCACAAGGACANCGAAACCGGCGAATCAACCACAATAGATTCTCTATTCAAGACACATATCATGAAACCCACTCTGGATATCCAGAAAGAGGTCGATTGGCTACTTTCGATCTTTCATGATAACTCCGGAGTNATCGCTTGGAATGAAAATTGGAGCCTCTGCATGAAAGCCGAGACTCACAATTCACCCAGNGCCTTAGATCCGTTCGGCGGGGCGATGACCGGCATTGTTGGTGTCAATAGGGACATCCTTGGTACAGGGTTNGGCGCNAGACCGATTGCAAACACAGACGTATTCTGCTTTGGTCCCCCGGACTACACAGGAAACATACCCAAGGGACTATTTCACCCTTCCAGAGTATTTCGCGGGGTCCATGCGGGTGTCAGGGCTGGTGGAAATGAATCNGGAATACCCACAGTAAACGGTGCGATTATCTTCGATGAAAGATATCTCGGCAAGCCGNTAGTGTATTGCGGCACAGTTGGCATAATGCCGCGACTCCTTCCAGACGGAAGGGAATCACANGACAAAACCCCCACTCCCGGCGATATCGTTTACATGGTCGGTGGAAGAGTGGGCTTCGACGGCATCCANGGCGCTACTTTCTCCAGCCTTGAGTTAACAGAAGATAGCCCGAGTTCAGCGGTTCAAATCGGNGATCCAATCNCTCAGAAGAAAATGCTTGACATGATTATCGAGGCAAGAGATGAGGGATTGATACAAGTTATCACCGACAACGGTGCGGGTGGCCTTTCAAGCTCCGTCGGAGAGATGGCTGAACTGACAGGAGGAGCAGACCTAGACCTCTCTGTAGTGCCCCTCAAGCAGGCNGGTCTGAGCCCATGGGAGATATTGGTCTCAGAGTCCCAAGAAAGGATGACCGTAGGTGTCAAACCAGAGGATTGCGAGTCGTTCGAAGCACTCGCAGATCTTCATGAGGTCGAAGCGACAGCAGTTGGAAAATTTACTGATTCAGGTGCNTTTACTGTCCGAATGGGAACCGATGTAGTTGCCCACCTACCCATTTCATTCCTGCATGACGGCTGNCCCCAATTAGAGCTCGNNTCCGAGTGGACTCCGCCGACACACGCGGAAGTGCTACTCCCAGAAGTTTCACNGATGGGGGAAGCACTCTCGAGACTCATAGCCAGACCCAACATCGCTAGCAAAGAATGGTGGGTCCGTTCATACGATCACGAAGTCATTGCCCAATCGGTGATTAAGCCGTTCTGTGGCGTCAATCATGACGCTCCGGGTGATGCTGCTGTCATTGCCCCAATTCAAGGCCAAACACAGGGCGCGGTGATATCGAATGGAATCATTCCCAGATATTCCGACATCGATGCATATGCAATGACAGCTGCCAGCATCGATGAAGCCCTACGCAATGCAGTTTGCGTCGGCGTCGACCTAGATCTCATTGCTGGNCTGGATAATTTCTGCTGGCCNGATCCGGTAGAATCNGAAAAGACNCCTGATGGCCGGTATAAATTNGCTCANTTAGTCCGAGCAAACCGTGCTTTGGATGATGTATGCCGAGCTTACAAACTACCATGCATAAGTGGAAAGGACTCAATGAAGAATGATGCTAAACTATACGGCGAAAAGATCAGCATCCCCCCAACAATTCTATTCAGTCTAATTGGCAATCACCAGGATGTTCGAAAGGCCGTATCGAGCGATTTCAAGTCTCCCGGAGATAGGATATATCTCTGTGGAGAGTCCCATCAAGAACTCGGAGCCAGCGAGATCGCATACATGCTCAGAGACGAGACCCAAGGACAATCTGGGATTGGCGGGCGTGTACCAGAAATAGATACGACTCGAAATCTGGCGATGTATAGAGCTCTAACAGGGGCGATGCAAAAGGAACTCGTTGCAAGCGCCCATGATTGTAGTGATGGAGGATTGGCAGTAGCGATTTCGGAGTGTTGCTTCGGCTCAGATTCTGGAGCGCGAGTGGATATATCTCCAATCATGTATGACTGCAATCAGATAGAGCCATGGGGGGCCATGTTTGGAGAATCTCTGGGTCGAATACTCGTAAGTGTAAAACCGGAAAATAGCGAGGCATTTGAAAATTTAATGACGGATCATGCGTGTTATTTCTTGGGTGTCGTTGAGGAAGGCGATACAATCTCAGTAAACAATGGGGACACCACATTAATCTCCACATCAATGAGTAGCTTACGAAAGGCGTGGAAAGAAACCCTTGATGGAGGCGGCCCACAATGACTCAAGTTCGCGTCGCCGTTCTCTCTGGCTTTGGAATCAATTGTGAAACTGAAACTATGGCGGTGTTTGAGATGGCCGGCGGAAGCCCGGAAAAAGTACATGTCAATAGACTCGTTAAGGGGGATTTGAATTTGGATGATTACCATATTATGGCCGTTCCCGGCGGATTCTCCTTTGGAGACCACCTAGGCAGTGGCAGGTTGTTGGGCAACAGACTCAGGTTCGGACTCCGTGATCAGGTCAGACGCTTCGTACGGGCTGGTAAACCAGTAATTGGTATTTGTAATGGATTTCAGGTGCTGGTAAAGATGGGATTACTCCCAGGCGATGAGGAAGTAACACTCACTCAAACAGCATCACTCGCACTTAATGACAGTGCTCATTATGAAAATCGATGGGCAACACTCGAATTCGATCCTAATAGTCCCTGCATTTGGACTAAAGGACTCACCAGAATCAGGGTGCCAGTCCGGCACGGAGAAGGCAAATTTGTCACAAGTGACAGAGAACTGCTAGATCAATGGGCACAGAAGGGGCAACTCGTGGCGAAGTATGCTGACCCGTCGACAGAATACCCCGGCGCAACCGATGAAGTGCTACCTTATCCGATCTCTCCGAACCAAAGTTGGAGAAATATCGCAGGGGTCTGCGATCCAACCGGACTCGTCTTTGGCCTCATGCCCCATCCCGAGGCATATCACAGCACATGGCTTTCACCCGACTGGACGAGAGATGGTGAGATCGAACACGGAAGGGCTCCTTCAATCACCATCTTTCGCAACGCCGTAGAATACTCAATTCAGTCTCAGAAGGAGACTTGAGAAATGCCTCTGAGAAGTATTCTCATATCCCCCATTGCAAGATACTTCCGCACAAAGAGAATGTTCTCTGAAGCATCAGAATATGCCAAACAGAAGGGAAAGCCATTGATGATGATTGGCGACCCATGCAGCGGCAACTACTTCCATTTCATGTCCAGTATGTTCCCAAACAGCGAGCACGGAGATGTTACTATTGATCTATACGGCTGCCAAGAGTGCAATAAGATGGACATCAACGATATCGACTCCTGGAAATTATTCGATGACGACTCATTCGTGGTCATGGAGACTGGCGTATTGGGTTTTTCAGAGGACATAAACCTTGTAATCACCCAAATCAAGAGGGTGTCTGGAGGAGACTTTCTCTCAGCAGGAGGCAACAAAGGACTACTGTGGGAAATGCTGCTATACAAGACATATAGCAAGAAGTTGAACTACACTATGAATCCATTCGACTCGAGAAAACATAGACATTATACTGGTAGGAAATTGGGTAGGAAAGAGAAAGTCAAACTCGAATTTTGACTTGCTTTCACCTATTTCTAGGAAGGCGCTTTGTACAACCAGCTTAATCGCTGGGCGTGCTGCAGCATCTTCCATGTCGAGACAGAGTCCCGATCGACGCCCCTCTGACGCTCCATCCTCTTCCAGATTCAATACCGTGGTCGGGGGCCATCGCATATCTCGATCGGGACGGGGTCTTGAATATCGGGTCTGAGAATTACATCAACTCCCCCTCCGAGGTCACCCTGCTCCCATATGCAGCCAACTGCGTCGCTAGATTGCGTAGATCCGGCATGCGAATCGCTGTTGTGACGAACCAGTCTCCAATTGGCAGGGGGTATTGGGATTCTGAGAATCTAGCCCTCATTCATGATCAGATACAGAAACTCCTCCTGATTGAAGATAAAGACGCGATTCTAGATGTGATACTCCACAGCCCCTATGTCCCGAACCAGAATGCATGGGCAAGAAAGCCCAATCCAGGTATGTTGGAGGCAGCCCGTCAGTTAATCGATCACGCAGAATCGAGCAAGGAATGGTCTCAACTATCGATGAGATTTGCCGATGATTGGGTCGAAAGGCCATCCGAGTCCGACTCAGTCATGGTGGGTGACAGGATTTCGGATATGACGGCTGCAAAGGCATTCGGAGTCAGATCTTTGTTATGCCCCGCCGATCTTGGACTATCAGCTGTCATAAACGACATCATCTCGCCAGATATTCAATGATCTGAAGGACGAGAACAACCCAAGGTGAGAAGACCTTGAACAGTGATTTTTGGCGCCCCGACCGGGATTTGAACCCGGGTCGCAGCCTCGACAGGGCTGCATGATAGGCCACTACACCATCGGGGCTTGCTTCCCAACCGAGTTGGGGATTATCTTTCAATCTGCCCCTCGTTCATATTCTTCGATTTCACTGCAATGTATTGATGGCCCGCCTAGATACGCACCTCCTCATGAGCGATGCACCCCTCATCATTGATGTCATTGATAATGGCGGTCAATGGACACACAGAGAGTGGCGCATGCTTCGATATCTTGGTGTTGATACGAAGATATTTCCAAATGACACACCNCTTAATGAACTCAGAGAAGTCGATGGACTGATCCTCTCTGGTGGAGCAGCGCGAGTGGGGCTGACAGGAGAACTGGGTCGNTGTGCCGACTACCTTTCATTGGACGTGCCAATTCTTGGAATATGTGCAGGACTCCAATTCATGGCTGGTTTTTACGGAGGTAGAGCAGCAGAAGCCGACGAGCCAGAATTCGGCGCGGCGACCATGAAGCTGTCTGACGACCCCGGTCCGTTATTCTCATCCACCCCCTCTGAACAAATCGTATGGGAGAGTCATAATGACGAGGTAGTAGANGTACCTGAGAATTTCAGGATAACAGCGTCTAGCGACTCTTGTCGTGTGCAAGCAATGCAGAACGATTCCGGCGACCGTCTAGGGGTGCAATTTCATCCAGAGGTTAATGATTCCGAGTTCGGCGAGACCATATTCAGAAACTTCGTCAGCATATGCGATAGAGCGCGGAAGACCGACTGATATAATGGGCAGGTTGAAGAAGGCTGCCAAACCGGGCCAATTCATGACGAACCGCATGACATTGTACAAGTGCCGTTCTTGCAACCGAACCGACAGGAAGCCTTTCGACGCAGAAGGACCGGCCACCTGCAACCANTGCTCATCTCCAATGGACCCCCTCGAGATTAGATACAGATGCGTTCGATGCGGTCATATCGAGTTCATTGAGATAGGCGCTACGGGCAAATCATGCCACAAGTGCGGCTACCGAATATTTGTCAAGCCCCGCAAAGAAGGCCCCGACGGCATCAAGACTCTACGGGCAGAGTAACGCGGACTTCAAGACCCTAGCCGCAATACACAGTACGTGTCCGGTTGGCTTGTCGATCACTCCCCTCGAACTTTCGATCAGTTTGCAGCACCCCCGCGCGTCATTGAACGCGTAACTGCAATGTCCCTTCTGCCTCAACCACCGCATCTCCTGATAACAGGCCCCCCGGGCTGTGGTAAGACCGCTCTGTGGCGTCTTTACGCGCGTCAGGTTTTGGGACCCTCCTGGGCATCTACCGTTCATGTCAGAAACATCAGAGATATGAAGAGGAAAAGAGGTGCCATGGAACTGTTTGAGACTTTTCTCCGACCTGAGGGGGCAGAATCATCGGACACCCTCGCTGGCAGAATGTCTCTTGCAGCATTTTCAAACAGCAGGGAACACAATTCCAATGACGATCCGCCGCCCGCCGGCAAAGAGACCGAATCAAACAGCGCCCAACCCTTGAGCCGATTGATCATCCTCGAAGATGCNGATCATATGAGTATGAGATGGCAAGCNTATCTCCGGAGAATGTTAGAAACAGTGGGNCCNGCTTCTAGATTCATATTCACGGCCCGNGCACCATCTGCTATCATAGACGCACTCAGATCGAGAACACAGATGATCCGTCTCCCCCCCTGTGATGATAGAACTCTCAAGAGAACCTTGGAAGGAATAATTGATGCTGAGCGCATAAATCTGGAAGAAGGCATTATCGACGATATCCTGTATGTCAGCCAGGGCAACATTCGAAGAGCGATATTCATGCTCGAATTGCTTTGGGCACACGACAAACTATCCGATCGTTCATCAATACATGATTTAATCCAAGGAATCACCATGAAAGCGGGCAGGGATATCATTGAGATGGCCCTTCAAGGCAAGGTCGTTGGCTCAAGATGGTTAGATCGCAACGGNAGGAGAATAAAGGTAAGAACAGGAGCNGTGGCTGAAGTAGANCGTCTTTTGGATGANCACGGCCTTGAGCCAGAGGATGTAATAGATCAGATACACACAGCTCTTGTCGGNCGNCGACTCCCTTTGAATGACTTACTCAGGAGCGAGATACTGCAAGCACTTGCTAAATGCAGTCGAGATATCCAATTACACACCCATGCACGTATTCATTTCGAGGATTTCCTCCACCGGGTCGCTGAAGTCGGGCGTAACCCCCCNGTCACAACATAATGGCGGGCGCGGCAGGATTCGAACCCGCGGTCCCCGGCTTAGGAGGCCGGTGCATTATCCAGGCTATGCTACACGCCCGTCTCGCCCAGGCCGCCCCCTTCAAGAAAGCCTCCTATCGAATCGCCATATTTTCACGCCATCAAGCGATGACCTCAAACACACCCAGCAAAAGCGTCGAGCGAACGACATATGGATCTGCCAACACCCTATGCCGAATCTGAGCAGCAACAGTCTTCGATTTCATCAGCGATGGAGCGAAGAATATTGTCGAGAGACAAATGGAGGGGAAGATGGACAAACCTCACCACGAACCCAGTTCTTCGCTTTGCAAGATACTTGCTCGCCTTTACTCTCCCAGCATCCATCGTAGCCGCGTCAACATTCCTAGACTCAGACTTCCTTAGTATCTCTAGAATAATGTGGTTGGCCTCCATCATTTTGTTCATCCCCCCGCTAATCGCATCTTCTTATGCAAGAATGGCTGCCAAAGACCGGTTAGAACTCAGAAGAGAGGGATTTTCACTCAGAGAGTCATATGTCGGTGTCGATCGAATCTTGAACCAACTCGAAGAAAATAAACTCAGGGAGCGAACTAGGGTTTCTGCTGCCATAGTTGGCTTCGTTCTCGCATCTATCGTTTTTTCCGCCCCACTTCAAACTGATCTCTCACTGACTCTTCTGGGTCTCACTGCCATTCTCTCCATTGTTATTCTATTCGCCACATTATCGATTGAAAAACAAAAATCAATGGACACGGGGAAGACTCCTTTGTTGAAACTCCATACCCCCTCTCTTCACGACACTCTTGCTGAACCCCTGCTAGTCGATCTAGTCTATGCACACCTCGACCCTGAAACTTCTAGCAGATGGAACATTTGGATGGAAAAAATCAGTAAAGGAGTAAGACGACAACAGCAATCAGAGGATGCTATTGAAACAATTTTGAGAGCCATTTACCTCTCAATGATCGGAGAAATCGATCAGAACGAAAAAGATAGGATTTGCACCGAGGTTTTGAACACCAGATCTGTGGAACGTCTAAGAGAAAAGCAAGAGCCATTCAATCTCGAACAGCTCGAAGAATTATTGACTCATGTCATTGAAAGAAAACCCGGTCTTTTCCGACTCTTATCTAGAACGATGCAAAGAGCCTCAAGAATTCGTAAATCTGAGACATGGATACTAGATGCAGACCTCCCTCCTAGAGCAATGCACGGTGAGAGCGACTTATTCGTTTTAGCAAGTCCCGATCAGGACTCTTCGAAGCCATTTGAAATCGACATAATAACTGTTGAAGGCGAACCTGAGATTCAGATAATTCGCCTTCCCCCAATAGATCGAAGTGTAAGACCTGGGAGAACTGACGGTACAGACGGGTGGAACAGATTCAACGCAACTATTGACAATTCACACATCCTCTGGATTGGTATGGCTTGGAATAAATCAGGTCATGAAGGCCGTTCTGTCCAAGTCAACCTTCTCACGGAAAACGAAACCACAGTCAAGTCACTCGTACTTTGGACCATCATGGAAGATGGGGACGGATTCATCTTCAGCACAATTCGAAATGCAGTCAAAGAGGTGTATTCCATGATCACTCGAACCATTATTCGATGACGAACGAAGCGTCATGTTCATTCAGAACATGCATCTGGAGATGACTGAGTAGCATGGAGTCGTGGGACGTATTGGTCATAGGAACTGGACCTTCAGCACTTCGCGCTGCTATCGCGTCTTGCGATTCTGGTGCTAATACCGCTATAATCCACCAATCACCCGGACCAATCATCAGTCCACCCACCGCTGGTCTTGCTGCATCGTTAGGGGAAACCACACCCGAAGCGCATATCGAAGACACAATTGCATTAGGAGATGAGAGTACGAACGAGCATGCCGTTAGAAGAACATGCTCTTCTTCAGTAGAGATTCTTTCTGAGCTAGAGCGGTGGGGAATGATACTTCGTAGAGACAAAGGCGGATTACCGCATCTTTCATCAGTGCCCGGTCATGCCTCCCCTCGACTTTCAGGCGCAGGAGATGCTACTAGCAGGTATCTGACCCAGACTCTCGATGAACAGGTTCTGAAGAGATCGATTCAGAGACGACAGAATCACATACCATTATCCCTGGTAATGGATAATAGTCAAATTCGAGGAATTGTGGCGTTAGACTTACTCGATGGCAAAGTAAAGCCATACCAATGTAAAGCAATAATATTGGCAGATGAGGGATACCAAGGACTTTGGTCCAACCCATCAATCGGCTCAGGAAATGCGATTGCAATGGCAATAAGAGCGGGCATCACTCCACAGAATTTGCACAAGGTCCCACTTCATCCCATGGTTATCAGAGGAACGGACATCCCAATCCCCTTCGAGATTTTAGGCGTCGGCGGAAGATACAGGTCTGAATCCGGAGATGATATCGACCCATTGAATCATGAAGGAGATGCGGTGGTCGATATGAGATTCATCGATGAGCAGCATTCACTCTGGTTCGACTCGATCAGAAAGACAATTTTAGATTCTACAGGACTAGACATCTCGATAGATGTGATCCCAGTAACTCACCAAGTCATGGAGACTACCGGTGGAATTCCAGTGGATGAAAAAGGGAGAGTCACGATCGAGTCAGGCAAGATGTGGGCAACAGGAGTTTATGCAGCGGCCCCCTCTGCAAGCACGGGGCTTCACACTTCATCGATATTACCTGGGAACACCATGTTAGAAAACCTCTACACCGGCTCATTAGCAGGCAAAGAGGCTGGAAAATGGTCATTAAACTGCGATTTTGGAGGATCTAAGAATATCCTTCAAAGTCTAGATTCAGCGAACAAGAGAATTGAAGATTTATACAAGGAAACAGGAGATTCAGTGGGTGCTGCTGAGACAAAATTAACCACACAAGCAAAGTCTTTCTTAGCGGGCAGTGCAACCATTGAGTCCTTGATTGAAACTGCAGAAAGAACCGCTGAAGCAGTGAGAACTACAACCAATACGCGAGTCATGAACCAGGAGATTGTAGGGGCCATAAGAGTCCAAGATCTTGGCACTATCGCGGCATCATTCGCCATGTGATTGTATGACTGAGCACACACTTTTCACCAGAATAATAGAGGGAGAGATTCCTTGTTACAAGTTGTATGAAAACGAGCACGTATTCGCNTTTTTAGACATAAATCCACTTTCAAAGGGNCATACGCTGCTTGTGTCCAAAGAGCCAGCACCCTCGATTGATCAACTGAGCCCAGACTCCGCAGCAGCCATCGGAAAGGCATTGCCGATCCTCTCCCGCGCAATAAAAGAGGCCACAGGAGCCATTGCATACAATGTCATTCAAAATAACGGAAGAGAAGCGGGCATGACTGTCCCACACGTTCANTTTCATATAATCCCGAAATATGCAGAATCCAAACACACATTCACCTGGGAGCCAAAATCACTAGATGCAACCGAGGGCGAAACAATCGCCGATGCTATCCAACTCAGTTTGAATGAGTGAATGCTTACAACACCACGTGGCCCATGGGGGGTCAGCATGGACTCTAAGCCCGAGGCCCTGGCTCCGGAACTTTCCAGTAGCGCAAGGCGGATAGATACGAGAAAACTCAGTTCAGTTCCATGGGATCATTCGGGAAAACATCCGGGATCAATAATCGTGTGGTGGATATTCAGAGCAATGATATTCATCGGNCATCAGATCATTTTTAGAAATTCAAAGGCCGATAAAGTACCTGATATTGGCGGTGGCAGAATATCTGTTTCAACTCATATCAACGGATTAGTGGACCCTTTAGTTATAGTTCACAGCCAAGATCGAAGATTTACAGCACTCGGACGCCACGATTTGGTTACAAGGCCGATACTTGGCTGGTGGACACGAGGTCTTGGTGTACAGCCAATTTTGAGAAAGGCAGAAATGGATGAAGGCATAACTAACTCAGACTTCGCAGGAGAGATCAATAGAAGAAGCATGCTAACTGTTTCAAATTGTATTTCTAATGGTTATTCTGCAGTTGTATTTCCTGAAGGCACCTCACACCAAGATTCAGTTCTACATGGTTTCAAAACCGGACCATTTCGTACGGTTTTCGCAGCAGCAGCACTCGCAGAGCTTCGAAATCTCCCCCAGCCGCATCTGCAACCCGCTGGTCTTCATTGGAGAAANCATACAAAATTTAGAACGGACCATCATGTCGAATATCTCGATCCGATACCCATCCCCAATCCGTATTCTCAGGAACAAGCCCAGTCTTTGTTGAATGGAGAATGGGTCGAACCCCCGAAATCGCAAGTTATCGCCATGCGCGATTCAGTATACTCAATTCTCAAAGATGCAACTCCAGATTCTCCTGATTGGGAAACATATCGCGCATGGGTATTCATGGCACACAGAAANTCCAANACCCCCATCNCCGATCTTCATCAAGAGGTATTGAAGACAAGGGANATAAGACAACAATGGAGAGNGGGGAACATCTCTCAAGAATTATTCGAGAACGCATTAAATGCAGCCAAGATACTACATGAANACGACTTGGATGCACGTGATTTGACTGTGGAGGGACAGATTATGAGGAAAAGAAATAGCATATTTTCTTTGATTTTGGGAGCCTCAGTGATGCTAATNGCAATGCCAGTTTTCGCACTAAGCACATTCCCTCAAGCCATTCTTGCATGGTGGCTGGGAGATAGAACAGATGAGGGAATCGACGCCAGAACAACATATCATCTGATGGCAGCAATGTTTTCATTACCGCTTTTTTGGCCGATAATTGGTGTTCTATGGATTATTTCAGCGGTTTTATTCTATGATCTCCCACTTTTATTTACACCGCTATTCTTCACAGCGCTCTTCCCCATTTTCTATCTAGCAGCTATTCTAATGGCTCTGGGATACGATCTTGTAAATGATTTCAGACGAGACCGGAGAAGGGCCGCATTGATCCACAGCCCACCTGCGAGATCTCTTTATGACAGCATGAATTCAGTGGACCAATCTCTCGTTGCCCTCAAATAGGACGCATTTACATCGATTACCCGTGGATGCAAAGGATGCCACTGCCGCAATCCGTATGTGGCTCGATGATGAGAATCTGGAATACAGGGTTGTCGACGACGAAAAAGCAACACTTCACCTGCATGTCAAGTATCCACCTACCAAAGACGGCCACGTTTTCAATATCGTGATACCTAAGAAAAGATCACTTGTTTTGGTGTACTCAATCACCCGAGTTGATCAAGGACAACAAGACGAGATGGTGAGTTACAGGGAAGANGACCTAATTGGGTGGAAAGGCTGGCTACACGAAATTAGAATGCACCTCACTAGATCAACGCTTGATTGGGTTTTACACGTTGGCAAAGAAGACGAACAGAATAGACCAGGACCACTTCAAGCATTCAACATATCACGTCCAATTTGGTTTGACGGACTCACTCAAAATGAACTCATGCAGACAATGAGAGGGGTTTGGCTGACAAAACTCTCCATAATACACCAAATAAAATTCGATTATGGTAAAGGAATAGGTAAACCAGGTCCGGTAGACGACTGGAAAGGTAGGAAACCAATATCCAGATCAGGCCAAAAATCAACANTGAAATCTGCTGAGGTGGACTTCGATGAACAAGCTGGCTTCGGTCGGAGCTTCGATCCTAGTGATTGGGTCTAGCCATATCTGACCCGAATGGGTCGACATTAAGTATGGTTAGAGTTGCATTTAGCATACTGAGTGGTATCCATGCAGAATAGAAAGAAGCGTTCCAGCATCATGATGACTTTGCTAATGCTTTCCAGCATAGTCGCCGCAATGGGTGTTGCAGTCCCGGTACAAGCCAGTGAAATTGTTCTCACAGACGCAATCAACGTCGTAAATAGCGGTTCTAATTCAGATTCAATGGTGGCTGTAGATTCCGACTCAGAGGGCAACGTACACTTTGTATGGAGTCGGAATACTCAGCATTTGTATTACAAGATGCTAGGCCCCTCGGGTGAGACACTGATCTCTGAAACACAAATTTCCAATCCCGGTGCGCATCAAGCATGGCATCCCGACGTCGCAATTGATTCAGAGGACAAACTGCATATCGTTTGGGCTGACAGATCTGGACAATGGACAATCTGGTATCAGTTGATAGACCCTGCAATGCATGAACAGGACGGCTCGAATGCAATTGATGGCTTGAATGGCATATCTCTAATCGACGACTATGAAGTAAGGACCGGGAGTCAAGATAGGGATTGGCCTGCTGTGGCTGTAGACTCTTTGGATAATGCACACATTGTCTGGCAAGATAACAACGATCCTTTAGACCTCTATTATTCACAGACTCAGATATATTATGAAATGATTGAGATAGATGTCTCCAGCCGAGAGGCGCAGTCAAAAATAGACGCTACACTTCTGACACCAATAATTGGAATGAAGGGACACCCAGACATTGCCGTAGATAACGACGATTTCGTTCAGGTGGTTTGGGATGATACAAGAGGAGGCAAGGTTGAGATGGTTGTGCCAATCGATACTTCCGGTTCAATGGGGACCGAATGGGCAGACATGTGTACGGTTTTCTACGGCGGCCAATTCTCATCCGGCGGCAACTTCATCGGACTCAAACCCATGTTGGAACAGGCCAATATGACTGTATTTGAGACACTATATGGAATAGGAGGAGTACAACAAGTCGCTGCTGCAACTTCCGGCTATTGTACAACGGCATATCAGACAGGGGGTTCAGGAAGCCAAGGCCCTCGTTCGAACCATCTCGGTCAAAATCCCTCAGACACATCAGGCGGCATTCGAAAGTTGACGGGTGCAGTGTTGAACAACGCCGCTATATCACTGAGTTACGATGGAGGGGGTCAGGGTTCAGAAGCATGGGGGCCATCTTCCACATGGTCGTGCCTTTCATGGAGAGATACACAGGGAAGACTCGGCAACCTTGCCAACCCCCCGACAACAGAGGACCACAGATGGAATCCAAATGCCACCAAGATCATCATTCCAATTTCAGATGAGAGTGCTAATGACGGAACTCCGGAGGACGCTACCGATCGTGAGAGCGTGAATGAGGCACACGACGCATGCGTCCTCGCTGGGATTTCACCAGTACCTCTCTGGGCCGGTGCAGACGGTAACGTAGGTTCTCAGATGAGGGACCTCGCTGAATGCCCAAATAATCAGCCAGGCACTCCTTCAGTGGCCAGATACTGCCCTGGAGGAACACCTAGAACGACACATGCCGAGGGAGCAGTCTATGCATTCCCAACAGGGTCTTCTTCAGCAGCGGAACTCCAATTCATGGTAGAGGCACTCATATATCTAGCAACAAACGCCTCTCGTGAAATATTCATTTCAGTACTCGACCCATATGCCCTTTTAGATAACCCCTGGGTCGGTTTCGCCCCGGGCCAGCCTGCTACCCGCTGTGTTCCACAATGTTCAGCGACTTCCGGAAGCCGATATTACATCGAAGACGTAGGCCCATCTCTCGATCTCCAAGGATATGGGCATCTCGTTGTTGTAAACGATACCCGTGTCACACTCCAAGACGCATACAGCCTTCACCCACAAATCGCTCTAGATAGCCAAGGGAATACGCACATCGCATGGATGGATGGAAGGTCCTATGGATTCGAATTGGATGTAAATTACGAGGTTTTCTACACACGCCTCAAACTCAAGGGAGCAGGACAATGGGACGGTGCAAGCGACGGGTTACCAGCGTTTGGGATCAAGCAAATCATGGACTCTGCGATTTCTAATGTCGAAGGATTAGATTGGTTTGACGATAATCCAGACAGAGGCCCATATGAGGCTACATCATATCTTCCAGGTATACTGGTCGATGATTTCGACAACATACACATTGCATGGCTCGATAATAGTAACCAGTCCCAAGGCGAGTCCATCATGTACACCCGCCTCAATAGTACCACCGATCGATACCCTGATGGATTCCCCACCTTGAACAACCTCGCTATAGCAGTATTAGATGAGTGGGAGATATTCGAGGTATCCACATGGGAATCTGGAAAATTGGGCCCCAACTCCCCTAGGAACCCACAACTTGGAACCCCACCAGCGTTCTCTAACGACCTTGGAAGCGGCGCTCACGTAGCTTGGTCCGACTCAACTAAATGTGGAGAAGCAAACAGCCCCAAACAGACATTGTGCTACGTCCACGTTCTAACCGGGCTTGTCGATGTCGCGCTTGCACCTTCTGAGACGTATTATCACGTCATTGAACCGGGTGAGAGCACGATCTACAACTTAACCATCGATAATCCAACGCCTGGCCCCTCTGATCTTGTGGCGGATACATTCCGCCTCACTGTAGAGGATGTCCCCATGAACTGGAGCGCTACTCTCTATTACGCCTCTAACCATACACCGATTTTCGAATCTACGCCTATACATCTCAAGGGTAATTCAAATGGTGAAAACCTAGTCCCTCTTTACTTGAGGGTAAGGGCCCCCACAATATACCAAGCCGAGGGCGACCAACTAGCGGAGATTAAGGTGAGAGCAGTTTCATACAAAGACCCCGCTATCGATGATGAAAGACAACTCGTGATTCTGATGGATGTGGTCCACGGGATCGATCTATCTACAATCAACAAAAACATCGATGTTGAGCAGGGCGGCTCAGGCACCTTTTCTATAATTATCAGAAATACAGGCAACGTTTACGATACATTTGCATTCCACGATCCGTCTACGCTTGATGGCCAAATGGAATGGGGCCTACAATTCGGATGGGGCGTAGATTTCCCAATGGAAGTCTCTCTCGACCCAGGACAGGCAGTGACCAAGAACCTCAGAGTCACCATACCAACTTCACAAACCCCCGGGACCTATGTGATATACCTCAAAGGATGGTCCACAGGGGAACCGATATTCCAAATCGATCATGGGACCTATGATGTACTCGGCCTTTGGATAAACGTCTCAGTGAAGACTTCTGGAAACATTGTGTTCAAGATACCAGACGGCACGAATTTGAACGTCCTGCCTGGAGATTGTGCCGAATTCGATATCGAGGTAACAAAGAACTACTCCCCAGGATCCTTGGTATTCACCACGCCCGGCGGGCCATCGGAGAGGCCATCTGACATCTCTCAAAGCGTATGGAGATACGACCATTGGACTGTAGACNTAGACTTCTCAAGCGCNCCCGGNGGTAATGGAATCCCGGAAAACGCTCCAAGATATTGGGCCGTTGTCGGAAATCCATATGTGGTCACAGCGAATATGTGTTCNCCCTACAACGCAACAGCCGGCTTCGGAGAATCCGTTGTNGTCAAAGCACACCTCGAAGGAACACCTGAAGTTAGAGACTCCGCGCTGCTTCTAACAAACGTGATTCAAGTCTACGAGCTCGAAGCTGAAGTTGACTCTAATATCCTAGAACTCTATCCCGGACAAGCATATCCATTGACTACCGAGATAACGAACACCGGCAACGGCCCTGATCGATTCGACATTACAGTCGAGTCAGTCACTGGCCCAGAAGGCGCGTATATCTGGGATATAGATATTCCAAGAGCTTACTTCGGCGAACTTCTGAGAGACGACTCAAAAGAATTTGATTTAATCATCAATGTCCCAGAGAAGACGCTGGCAGGAACATACAGCATCGTGCTGAACGTCCTCAGCGAAGAACCGTATGAAGGGACCAGGGTTAGAGAGAGCATCGAATTGCAAGTGGAAATCACAGAATTCCACGATCTTCGGATTACGCTAGATCCAGCTATGGAGTCCAAAATTAAGACCAGCGCCCCGGGAAGAACAGTCCGCTTCCTGATGAATCTCACGAATGCCGGGAATGTCCCAGATACGCCGATGCTGCACAATCATACAAGATTACCAGGCGCAGCCGGCTGGGATGCAACTCCTGGAATGAACACACTATCCAAGTGGATGATCACATACGCGCTGGTAGAGGATTTTGACACAGAGTATCCGAGAGAGGCGCCCTGCCTTCCCCCTGAGCCGAGCATAGCACCCGAATCAGACGCATGTTACACTTCGACAACGAGCACCGTAACATTCCCGGAGATGGATGCATTCACAACCATTCAATTTGTAGCGATTATATCGATTGATGACCAAGCACAGTTAAGTGACAGGTCGATCGGAATAAAGGCAACATCAATACACGGCTCTGCTGCTAATGATGGCGATTTCGATGAGACCCCTGAATGGGACGACTCATGCACTCTTGATGAGAATAAAGACGGCCTTCCAGACAATTTCCCGCCGGCTTGCGATTCCAATGAGCAAGTCCTCCAACTGATGCTCAGAGCACCCGATCTGAAGATACTGTCAGCCGATGCCCCGCAGTCCAGAGCAGGGGTTGGCGAAATGATTTCAGTCACCGTCAAACTGCAAAATATAGGAAATATACACGCTACCGATGTCAGTGTAATCCTCTGTGCCGACCAGAGCCCGTCTGATATTCGAAAGAATGGCTGTGATGAAGACAACATCGTCTATCGTCAGCTAATCGAGGCAGTCATGCCAGTGTCCCAATCTAGTAATCAAGAACTCTTGGAAATATCCTTGCTATACATCGTAGAAGCAGGTTCTCAAGACGTAGTAGTGTACGTAGACCCCGATAACAACATCATCGAGTCTGATGAATCAAACAACTACTGGTCGCTATCCGATAAGATGGGTTCCAATAACAGGTTCCTCGACCCGCTGCTAGAGGCAGTTGCAACTTATTCCGTTCCTGTGATTATCATAGGGGCAACCATCGCTCTTGGAGGGGTTGCTGTGGTGGTCATTTGGGGTCGAAGAATAGAGGCAATGAAAGAATACGCCGAAAAGAAGAGTATGATGGTCTACACTGATGACGATATGGAATTCTAGTCAACGTACCAGCCACCATGGCAGAGGGGTACCTTCGCCTCCAGC
>PAUH01000019.1 GCA_002712645.1 Methanobacteriota archaeon | reverse complement strand
CTGTTCGAAAGCGTGAAGACTGGGATGAAGTTTCAGATTCTTTCGGCATGGTTAGAATCAGAGTTTCAGTTGGTAGAAAAGAAGCATCAAAGCGAGAATTCAGTGATTGGCTAAAGGCGGAGGCAAAACTTCCAGATATCGCAATCGGAGATATTCTTCAGGAAGATCACTCGGCAATTATTGAGATACATGTCGAAAAAGCAGGTGCGACTCTTGAGATATTGAAACGCCGTGAATGGGAGGGGTCGAGTCTCGAACCAGAATTGCTAGATCGCCCCGCCGTCGCATTCAACCGTGCTTCCATGTTGGCATAGGCGTGGTCGACCTCAGAATCGATCTAACCGGGCATCTTTGCCCCATACCCGTGCATGAGACTAGAAGAGCGATAGATGCCCATTCGCCGGGTGCAGTAATCGAGGTCTTCAGCGATGATCCAGAGTCGCTTCACGATATACCCGCACTCTGTGAAAGAAGACAGGCAGAGTGTAATCATGAGTTACTTGACAATGGGGTTATTCTATTCAGGATAGTTATCCCTGATATCTGACACTAGCAGAGTAAAGATTGAACGGAAAACCATGTACGGAAAGTATGGGGGAAGCGTAATTTGGTAGAAGAGTTCATGCAAATCAAAGAAATTGATTCAGTGCCCGCCGAAGCAAACTTGCCCACTGTCCATGGCGATTTCAGAATACGTATATTCAATGATCCATCCACTAATCTTGACCATGTAGCTCTTACCTTAGGAGATATGGGTGGCCCAGACCCCACGCCAGTCAGAATCCACTCTGAATGTCTTACAGGCGATGCTTTCGGCAGNCTNCGTTGTGATTGCGGCCCACAACTCGATGCAGCATTATCAATAATCAACAAAATAGGATATGGNTGTCTTGTATATCTCAGACANGAAGGCCGTGGGATCGGACTNCTCGCCAAGATACAAGCATACAATCTACAAGACAAAGGAGCAGATACACTCGATGCAAATTTGCTGTTGGGTCATCCTGCNGATGCCAGGGATTATTCGCTAGCAGCTACGATTCTTNATGCAGTGGGGACNAACAGAATCAATCTGATGACAAATAANCCGGATAAGGTGGACCAACTTACTTCGTTGGGGGTGGAAGTCGTGAAGAGAATGCCGTTGATAGTCGGAGTAAGTGATGAGAATAAGGGGTATCTTGGCACTAAAGCAAGCAGGATGGGACATACGATATCAGATGACGATCTAGATGACCCATGATTTGGGGCCGTGGCCGGGACTTGAACCCGGGCCGGCGGGACCACAACCCACCGTGCTAACCGCTACACTACCACAGCCGTGTATACTTTCCTTGCTAGTGCCGTATTTCATCTCTTCCGCAAATACTGCTGACGTATCACCAACGGTTTCAAACGCACAAGTATGTCATTTCGTNACGATGGGCACACGGGCAGCCGCNTTTCTGGTAACTTTTCTGCTCTTTCCAGTGGTAGTTGCCGACACACCAATTGACTCCAGCCAGCAAGATATTTTCACACACCCATTCGATGAAAATGTCTGGACATTGAGCGCAACCTCGGGATTCGCGGGAGATGAAGCACAGTACACAGATGCAAGTATTAATTCAGGGATGCTACAATTTACCCATCAAAGACCAAGAAATTATCAGTCNCACATATCATACGCATCAAATTCAGAAACNGGAGCTACACTTGCAACNGGGGCGCCTGATGGGGACTATTCATGGTCGAAGGGTCCCGACATCATAGTTTCAGGTTTTGATTTTCAAGGGCTTGAAAGTCGAGATATCATTGAAGTAACTCTAAGATTGCATATTTCGATACCCGACCCAATGCCCTCTGACGAGGTCATGATTGTAGTTGATGATGGATCTTCAGTCACATTAGTATCTACAATTGCAAGAACCACAGGCCCAATCGATCGCTTCACTATCCCGCTGAATTATGCTCTCGGTAACGGCAGCGTATGGGATTGGCCGATGCTATCCTCCACCTCCGTCAAGATAGACTATGTTTCAGACGGCGCTCCTGATGATTCAGAGATTCAAGTAGATGCAGTAGCGTTGGAAGTTTCTTTCTTCCAACCATGGTACGGGTTTGAGAATGCAAAGGCAGTTGCAACGATAACTCCATCTTCATACCCGGTCATCGATTTCGACGTNAATAGCGGGAATATAGCAGGTCTCGAGATNTCGCCTTGCGGATTACAACCTACTGGAAGCGCCCCAGGGGAATGGTCAATTTTCTCCGTAATCCCGCCTTTCGAGCAATCCCTTGGACGTATCCACGTTATCTCTGAAGAGGGATTGGATGCTACTCTTGCCATCAGGACTCCTGGGGGCGAATGGATAACTTGGTCAGAAGGAGCGTTGCTCCCGCAAGCGCAGTCTTTTGACATCATGCTCGTCATAAGGGATGGATGCGTGGGCGGATTAAGGGTCGATATAAACGACCCAACTCTCCATGTAACCGGCACTGTTCACGGTAATATGTCTGGAATAGTATCTGAATCGAGTCATATCCGTTTTGCTATTGGGAGCAATCTTGCACTTGAAGCCCCCTTTCAAAATGGCTCATTTTCATATGAGATACCTGTCGGTGACCTTCTTCCTTCCTCGGGGGGAGAACTCCTACTTGGCATAGGTACAAGGTTCCAATGGTCTTCCGATGGCGAAGAAGAATCTGTGACTATGACTATTGAATCGATGACTATATCTGGAGGATATTCCATAGATATTGACACATCTCCAGTCTGTCTCACACCGTCGAATCAGTATCTCGTTGAAGATGAAGGCGGCATATCGATTCCAATTCTCAGCGCATGTTCGGATGATAGGGATCCATACTCCCAACTAGCGATAACTGCCACTTCTCGCATCGATGGGCTATTAGATCTGAGGATTTCAGGGGGGGATTTACAGATTCAGCCACTTCAGGACTCTAGCGGTTCTTCGATGGTGGACATCACGGTTACAGATTCAGCAGATAATTATTGGTCCGGCTCTTTCTTGGTTGACATACAACCCGTTGCCGATCCGCCTTCTGTTCAAGGGCTTCCTTCCACGATTACGGTCGAACTCGGTGAAACACTGAGAATCCCGTTAGTAATAACCGATCCAGACACAGAGGAATTAACGATAACAACCTCGCGCTCATGGGCTAATATTGAGGACAGTCATCTCGTCCTTACGCCTGTCGTGCCCGGTTCAAGCCTACTCGTAATCACTGTCGGCGACGGAAATGTCTACATCGATATCGAAATCAATGTAATTGTGCGAGCCCTCCCTCGCCTGATGATCGATGACGTATCTTCTTTCAACGATGACTTGAATCAAGAATTACCCCCCGGTACTCTGATTGATTTGTCAACAACAGTGTGGAATCAAGGCGAGGGCGCTGCTTTCGATATCGATGTCTCTTGTCATGTCGAGGGTATTCTCTATCAGACGATAAGAATTCCATTGATTGAGCCCAACTCACCTACTCAGGTAACATGTGCAATCCCTTCGCCTACTGAGCCGGGAGAATTCACAATATTCGTAGAGATTGAATCCAAGAATCAGGTAATAGATCCTTCTTCTTCATTGGAGTACAGTATTGTAGCAACTGTCGAGGGGCCGAATGACGAATCAGGAATTTTGACGACTATCCTATCAGGTAATAATGCGAGCATAGCATTGCTAATTGTTCTATTTTCCATATTGTGTGGGGCTGCGCTGTATCTGGGGCCAAATAGGGTGAGAAGGCCATATCGTTGACGTAGGGCGGATAATGTTCTCAAATCAGATAATGCTTATATGAGTCAGGTATCGGGTCACAGTCCCGAGGTTTTGATGATGGCTTCCTCTACACTGCTAATCCGGCTCGAGACTCTTGAGTGGGTCTACGAAGAGCACGATCTCAATTAACCACTAGCGTCCAGACCATGCGCCAGGATATTCGTCTTTGTCCATCAGGACTATCTTTGGTTTGACCAGTTCCCCCTCGGTCATGTTTGGAACATCTGAAGAATCGACAATCATTTCCCCGACTGCAATGGCCTCGCCCTTCGAGCTCCAGATCACTGTTTTATCTCCTGCAGACATACCGCTATCTAGGCTAACCACACCTGGAACTGCGAGTGGTGCTCCGTGACAAATTGAAGCGATAGCCGAGTCTCTTACCCACACTCCCGGGATTGACCCCAATATTCTCTCCACTGGCGCTATCAGTCTGCAAAGAGCTTCTTCATCGCCTTCTTCAGCTAGCATTGCAGCATCTGCAAGTTGTTGCATGGTGCATAGAGAAGATTGTTCAAAACTCCCCGTGGAGTGACGATGAAGCTCAGATAAAACGCAGGGGGTACCAAGCATAAGCCCTATGTCGCGAGCAAGAGTACGTATGTAGGTCCCAGCCTGACATGAAACGCTGACTGTGTGGAGCCCGTCCTCTTGATCACTTTCTAGTAGTTTGATTTCTTGTATGGTCCTGGTTCTGACTCTTATTTTGACAGCAGATTCAAGCGGAGGAACATTGTATATCTCCCCTGAGAATCTTTCTAACACCTCTTCTACTTGTCTGGAAGAAATAGAAGAGTCAATCTTTAGGACTGCAATATACGTTTTATTTCCAGATAGCACCACTTCGGTCAATCTGGTCGCCTTTCCAAGTAGGAGCGTGAGAGCTCCTGTTGCGAAAGGATCGAGAGTCCCTCCATGACCGAGCCTCTTCAGCCCGAGAATATCTCTTGCCCATGATGCAAGTTGGTGGCTGCTCGGCCCAGGTGGCTTGTCTACCAGAATCACTCCCGCCTCCATCAAGGCTTCCAAGCCTCTTTCGGAGGGAATTTTTCCATGTCGGCTANTCTTGGCGGGAGACTCGTCTATTACGATTCGTGAAGTCAAACTATCCCTCCAATATTTTTAGTACCATACTCAGAACTTTTGACTCGTCTAAGTCATCCGCTTCGATTACGTGAGTGTAGGGTGTCATGTCATCTAGGCTTATCCCATATAGCGATTGATACCTGTGTTGATCGTCTCTATGCCGATTGCCCGCGCGTTGAAAATTTTCGCTATATGTGCCGCCATCCCTTTTCATCAATCTCTTAGCCCGCTCTTCTATGGATGTGGATATGTGTATTCTTGGTACATGAGGGGCAATCTCCATGGCCCACCACGCTGCTAATCTGCTCTCTATGATGGCAGGCCCACTCGTGTCTGCCATTTTCAATTTCAATTGCTCATCAAGTAACCTATCGACATCCAGGTCCTCTCGACACAACTCGCTAAACTCTTCCACAGTCAGGCCTCTTTCCTTTGCCTGCACTCTGAATACTTCTCCACCGTTAAGACTCGTCCAATTACGATTTTTGCATATACCTTCGACGAGAGTACTTGTTCCACTCCCTGGGGGGCCGCTTATGGTCGCTTGGAGCACCTATCTCCACTCCTCTAGGCAAACGCGGCAGCGCAAGGACCCCCTAGTGGTCTTCTGAGCCCCAGCATTGCCGCAAGAAGGACAATTATCCATCGATGGCCGAGAGGAAGCCGACTTGCTACCCGACTTAGAACCACCTGGCCTTCTTGTGCTGCGTGTTTTAGAAGTTGAACGCTGTCCTCTAGATCTACCTTCAGCCGGACGCTTGTCTTCCAAGAGGTGTAAGAGCGGCTCAGGTATCGTAGTGCCACCAAGAACAAGTTTGTGTCTGGCTAGCCTGAAGATTTTGATGTGACGGTCTATGATACGCCCGAAAGGCGCGCTCAGGCTTATGTAAATAGCAACCCAAGCAGGAAAAATCCACATTACCCTATCTTCGAGGCCCCAGGTTGGATTCCATGGGAGGCTGACGTATGTGACTCTGAAGCCTTCGACAGAGTACCCGATCCACGTGAATATGCCGATTACGAATACTATTGTGTACATCATAGGGCGCATGGTCATGGACGTCATCTTGGCACTTTCAGGGGTCATTTCCATTTGGAGACGATTCATTTTCTCTATTCTGGCAGTATCTCTGGATTGTCTCGCATCCATCAACTGCTTACGTATTTCCCGACTCCTGTGGGATAAATGTAATTGGATAATCGGATCCATGAAAAACCCTCTAATTGCTGTATTGATGACCATCATGGTGGTGCCCACAAGAAATACTGTCAGAACGAAGTATTCGCCGTCATACGGCAATACAGGTTCAATGACAGCCCCTGCTGCATCGGCTAGGCCAACTCTGATTCCCTCGTTTATGCTCAAAAGCACCATCAATCCAAGTAAAACCAGCATCGGCACCATCATTCCGGATAATGCCTGTGCTTGCGCATCACTCGCGCTAGGCTGTGCCATGTCTCTTTCCCTCCGACCATTAGAATGAACGCTTCGGTCATTCCTCCTCTTCAGAAGCCAATGACTCGTATGCTGATACCGCCGCGCAATTGGCGCAAATCAGCCCTCCTGGGGGGATATCTCCCCCACAAACCGCACAAACAGGCACCGGAGCCTCTAGATGCTCTTCAATTCCGTAAATCCATTCTCCATCTTCACCGAACCACTTTGGAAGATTTGGCTCTACTTCTGCTTCTTCTCCGAATTCAGCTCCCAGTGAACCCTCTGCTTCTGGGTCAGCAGACATGTCCTCAGATTCGATCAGAGCCACGACTTCAATACTTTCTCCACATTCTACCCTTCCAACTCCCCACCGGTGAACCTCTGAACGATCGTTTTTCGAAGAAGAATGACTCACTTCAATCATTCTGCCGGTCGTCACCGATACCTCGCTCGATAACATCTCGAATTCCAGGGCAATCGAATCCAAGATCGTCACATCTTCTAGGGGCGTATCAGACGTGTTAGTGAACAAAAGACGGATTTCGTGTTGCCCGAGTTCAGGTCCAGGGAATATGGACTTCCCTGTCCGGACCTCTCTTCGTTGCGTCACTACGCTGATAGCTGGAATTTTCACGCATTCTCTTGTTATCACTGGCCCGTGGCGTTCCGAAGAAATATCAGCTCGACAAGGAGACCCAATCGGTACCCCAGTTGCAGCCGGATCAGACGCAATAGCGGGGTATCTGATTGTCAGCACTTCACCCGGTTGAAGTGCGATGGGCGAGGTTGTCCCTATGAGGAGCTGTATCGTATGCCCGTCTCCAGCGGTCTCTTCGATAGTAAGGGTTCGGCCATCGACAATATCGAGCCTCATATTCTCTGCATCTACAACCTTTGACCCTATCTCGACAGAGATATCTGAAAGTTTGACCTTTTCAAAAATTGGNGGGAGGTCATCTACCATTCGNAGCAGGTTTATCGTCGCACTACCCACATTCTCGATCTTCAACTTCGTTTGTACAGCATCTTCAGTGTATGATCGAATGCGAGATCTTCCATATCCCTTTTCCACTCTGGCATCGACAATGGGGAGAGACTTAGATCTAAGAATCACAGAGCCAGTCGAACCAATATCTATTGCAGGAACGACCGATGATTGAATTCTCTGAGTAAATCGAGGGCGCTCATTCGAGGCATATGGAACAGANTGAGACTCCCATTTCGCCATCGGCTTGATCACTTCCCTCATACCACTTATCGAAAGAAGNGGCTCTTCCCTCCCCACAACCTCCATTGAAGCGGACTCCATTGTGAGTGAGAAGCTAGACGCATTCTCAAAGGAGCACACACACCCCCATTCTCCAGGCCTCTCCCCTTCAGTGGCTGTCACGTAGGAGACGTGACGAGTCGATGCTCGGAGCGATGTTGGCACCAGCGTAGATAGTAGGCCAGGACTTCTGTATGTCGCAGATATCTCGCCAGANCNAATCGTCTGGGTAGAGCTGATANTGATTGTAGGCTCTAAATCGAGACNTTTCACCTCATTGACCTCGAGCCTAGGAATTTTCCAGATAAGGGTACCTTCAGATATCGAATACTCCAGATCGGGGGGAAACTCCCATTCCAAGGGTATGGAACGGACAATTTCGATGTCGATCAGCGATTCAGATCCGACATTCTCGACTTCGATTCTAACTTTAACGGGGTGAGGCTCACTCGTGTAAGGGAGTGANATNGATGGAAAATCATCACGTACAGGCTCACTGTCAATNACTTCNCGAATTGAAAGTAAGGGTTCAGGATTAGCAGTATAACGTGTGAGATGTGAGGAATCAGGTTGAATCTCTCTTAGTTTTATGACGCCCTCGTCTATGGACGTAAAATTAGTCTCGTCTAGATGTAGGGAGACTCCCCATATACGATCTACTACACTGGGATTGAGTATTTCGACGCTTCCATCTACCTCTCTTGATTCTATCATACCTTCTGAATCTATCACTGTGCGCTCTTCTTCACGAATTCGACATATGACGGCATCTCCGTCTGTGGGTAATGAGTCAGATAGAGTCGATCTAACAGCCTCTTTTGAGGGAATTACAAACTCGGAATCGTCCTCCATTAGAACGTCCACCTGTGTTCCACTGCCGACAGGTCGGCGATGAACCTTCGGACTATACGGCTTGATTCCGAGTGATGTTGAAGTGCTTGACTGTTGCCGACGTCATGTGAGTACCCAAGATGGAACCATGCCTCCAGTAGTATTCGTAGTTGGAACCGCTGGAGCCGGAAAAAGCTCACTCGTTACAGCATTTCAGAGATGGGCAAGATTTCTGGAGGTAGATGTCCTCGCGATCAATCTAGATCCAGGTGCTGAGAGTATGAAGTATGATCCAGAATTTGATGTGAGGGACTTGGTCACCATTTCTGATGTAATGCATGAGTATGACTTAGGCCCGAACGGCGCCCAGATACTGGCTGCAGACTTAGTAGCGGCTCAGGCTGAAGACGTGTTTGAGGAAATAGATGGCATTTCAGGAGATATCCTGATAATAGATACCCCTGGACAGGTCGAACTTTTTGCATTTAGGGAAGCATCGAGCCATTTAGTACAAGTTCTCGGCCAAGGTATGGCCTGTCTCGTATTTCTTTTNGATCCGATGCTCTCACAAACGCCCAGCGGATTCGTTTCCCAGATGCTTCTTTCTTCGATTGTCCACTTCAGACTTGGATTGCCCACAGCCAACTTCTTGTCCAAATCAGATTTACTCGAACCAGAAGTACTTGATCAGATAATGGAATGGGGGCGGAATCTCGATGTTCTTGAGGCAGCTCTGTATGAAGAATCGACATCTCAGAGAATGGATGCTGCCACTACAGGGCAACGTTCTGAATTTGCTATAGGGCAGCTCAGGATGATGCAGCATGCTTCGATTGTGCCCGGTCTAGTGCCTCTTTCCAGCGAGAGCGAGGAGGGTCTGGCGGATGTGCTTTCCTTCGCTCAGAATGTATTTGGCGGCATGTCAGATGCAAGAGACGGCTTTGCAGGAGATATCGAACATGAAATCGGCTGATTACCCTAGGAATCTACTTTCAATTGANGATTTTGATGATTGCTTCTCAGACGTAGTTAAGTGGGCAATATCTTACAAGATGGACGAAGAAGCGCAACGTGATTTCAAACCCCTAGATGGAATGGCTATTGGGTCGATTTATGAAAAGCCCTCAACCAGAACAAGAGTCTCATTTGAAGTCGGAATCACGCGACTTGGCGGACAACCCCTCACACTCTCAAAGAACGATATCCAACTCGGCTCTTCGGAGTCTGTTGCAGATACTGCAGCGGTCCTATCGAGATATTTGGACGGAATTACATACAGGTGTTTCGGACATGATTCAGTCTCTGAATTAGCGNAGCACGCAACTGTTCCNGTGATTAATGCATTGAGCGACNTGCACCACCCATGTCAGGCTGCAGCAGATATGATGACCATATTGGAAAAAAGGAAACCAGATCAGGGACACATAGCATGGATTGGAGATGGCAATAATGTTCTACATGATCTAATGCTGGCAGCGGCGATGTGTGGATTCGATATTTTCTATGCAACGCCGAAAGGATTCGAACCAAATCAGGAAGTACTGGANAGAGCCCGTCGTATTTCGGGCAAAAATGGTTCCAANATATCGGGCACAAATGATCCGTTTGAAGCCGTGGCCAATGCAGGNGTGATTTACACTGATGTGTTTGTATCGATGGGTGAAGAGCACCTCGATGAGAAATCTGATGCATTCCAAGGTTTCCAAGTGAACGATTTCCTCGTCTCGAACGCCAGGCCAGATTACATGTTNTTGCATTGCCTTCCGGCACACAGGGGTGACGAGGTGACGGACGAAGTTATCGATTCGCCCAACAGCTCTGTTTTTGATCAAGCAGAGAACAGGATGTGGGCTCAGATGTCTATCTTGACATTACTTTGTAATGAGCCCGCATGGGCGACTTACAGGGACCTAGTCTAACCGATGATTATTGCGCTGACTATTACCCCAATCATTGAAATTTGAAGAGAGCTCTTGATCAACTTCTGTGCAGCACGATCTTCCCCAAGGAAGAGTTTTGATTTAACCAACATCAGAAGAAGACCTCCAGGAGATACTAATATCAGATGTTCTGTGGGAAATACTTCCAGAATAAACGGCAAGAACAGGGAAACAAAGGCAGCCATGGTGAAAATCCATGCGATNGATCGGGCATTGTCTACGCCGATNNTCCTCGGGATGGTATTGCGACCAATATCNCCTTCCATGTCTTCTATATCTTTGATAANCTCTCTAGCGAGGCTAAATAAAATCGCCATTATGGCCAAAGAAATCACCTTTGGATCAGTAGTGCCTGAAACCGCTGAAGCTCCGAAGAGGACATCCATCCCAATAGCTGCTGCTATNACCATATTTCCGGCCAGACCTCTGTGTTTTAATCCAGTATTGCCTCTAACACCTTCATATGAAATCAGCAGGAAAATCGCAACTAGCCATATTCCTNCACTAACAATCACATCCTCATCCATTATGGAATCAGACAGTTTCAATACACCGATTATGAGAAATAACACGGACAAAATTAATGATGCCCTCATCGCATTAGTTGCTTCGTTGAGAGTAAGACGCCCAGAAGGGAGAGGCCTCTCAGGTCTATTTGATTTATCAGTTTCAATNTCGGTTATGTCATTGTAGGCATTCCAGCCNAACATGAAGCACATTACAGANAGACCATACGANNTTATGGTGACTCCCTGNTCGATGGAAATTTCCACTCCGTTTACAACAAGAGCTCCTACNCCAACCCCGACCAATCCTGTAATCGAGTTCCCCACTCTGAAAAGATCNGAGTAAGCCCCCAANCCATTGGCCATGATGNGGCCCCGNGGCCGGGATGTATGATTATGGCGATTAGGCAGTTACCATGCCAAGTTCAGCAAGACCCCACACACAAACGGTGTATACGCTCCCTCGAAACTCTCCTCTCTTATGCCCCATTTTGGAGAATCTATTGTCCTTTGCAAGTATATTCCCAACTTGATTCATGGTTGCACCCCATTTGAAACGATCATTCAGATGATCAAATATCTCGACCGTATTCGCAGGCCCCTGCTTCAGAAGGCATTCAATCTCTGCCCGCAGTCTCTTGGTTCGGGACATTTCAGGCGACCCCCTCAACAGCGTTAGCTAGCCTAGCTCTCCGAACAAGCCCTTGAACAGCGTTAATCGAAAACTCAACTCTGCCCTTTACGGCTTTGAAATTACTCTTTTTGCTTACAAAGCCATCATCATGGACCATCCATGATTCCGATTTCACTCGTCCCTTACCTGATGAGTTCAGCGACGAGAAAGGTACGATTGTAAACGCTCCATCATGTCCATTCTCCATTTTCTTCATGATTCGTTACAATCACATTCAGCATATGAATGGCCGAATGAGTGGTCTAAGTGAAAGTGAAAGTGATAAATCCTATTTCTCAGGGTGCTTTTCATAAACTTCTGGCCTGCCGAACGGTTTGCTAGCTCGTGTAGTGTAGTTCGGTCCATCATGACGGACTCTCGATCCGTCGACCCGGGTTCAAATCCCGGCACGAGCACCAACCGATACAGAATAGGCTCTAGATGCACTAAATTCTCAATATGTACGAATGCCATAGTTAAAGCAGCGTGCCGTCTTCATCCTGTTCAGGAATGACCATGCGCCAGAAGGGTAGTCGACTAAGAAAAATGATGATTCTAGTCTTTCTTTCAATAGTGCTGTCCTTAATTTTAAACTCCTATCTAGGGGTATTGCCTGCGATAATAACCGGAGTATACCCCTCGAAGTTCCACCCTCACTACCACATAATGTTCCTATTGGGCAGGGATGCCCCATCAGCCTATTCAGAAGCCGGCACATTCGGCATGCAGGAGTACCCGCAACTAGTGATTCTGGCGCTTGTCTTCATCTGGCTCCTGATCGATCGAAGAAGACGCTCAAAATCCGGACCAGTTGCAAATTCGGAACCGCCTTTCCGCAGTGGTAAAGGCACTAAGAAAGACCCTTACGTTCTTGAGTCGCCTCCAATGGTTTCAGCAGGAGGTAGTGCATTGAGCACCGAAATAATAACGCTCGAGGGCATCAATACAAATGACATAAGAACAGTCTCTGGCCCACAATTTGATATCTCAGTCGTAGAGCAGATTACAGGCGAAGATCTCTCTCAGAATGATCACAAAATAGTATTCAGATTGAAATTGGAAGATCGGGATCCGGATGATCTTGATGAGGGGGTATACGAGTTCATGTTAACATTCAAAGTGGCTAGAGCAGTCCATTTCCTGTGGCTGGTAAGCATCGATTATCGCAGAGGCCAGATTCCAGAACCCATCGAGTCAGAGCAATCTCGTAAATCTATTGAAACCGAATCATCTGTCAAAGTAGATGCTGCGATATCAGCGGCCGCATTAGCCGCCGACCGCCAACGTGCCGAAGATGAGGCTAGAAAGATCGCATCCGAGCAGGCTAAGGCAAAGGCGGCTGCTGCAGCGGCTTTGGCGGCGACTGCAGCGGCGACCAAGCGTCAGCAGGCCGAGGACGAGGCCAGGAGGGCCTCGGAGGCCGAGGCCGCCGAGCGGATCAAGGCCATGGAGGCAGAGCTCGAGGCCAGGAGGCTGGCCCTCGAGGAGATGGACGCCAAGCAGCGCGAGAAGGAGGAGGAGCTCATCCGGGTGGCCGAGAGGGCCAAGGAGATCGACTTCACCACCCTCGGGGTCGCGGCCAGGAGCACGGCCTCAGGGCCCGTGGAGAAGGGCGCGACGGAGCTCTCCGTCGGCGACACCTCCGCCTTCGAGGAGAGCGGCAGCGCGTGGGTCCAGGACCAGGACGGCGGCATGAGCATCTCGTGGACGGGCAAGACGGCGAGCGCCCTGCTCGGCGTGTCGGGCCTCAAGAGGGCCTTCGCCGCGGCGGCCACCGTCACGGCGCGGGACGACCTGCAGAGGATCAAGGGCGTCGGGCCGTTCATCGCCGAGAAGCTGAACATGCTGGGCATCACCACCTTCAGGCAGGTCGCCAACATGACCCCCGAGCTCGAGGACCAGGTCAACACGGCGATCGAGTTCTTCCCGGGCAGGATCCGGAGGGACAAGTGGGCGGCCCAGGCTGCGAAGATGGCCGATGAATAGGTCTGCACTTGCTGCGCAAGAGCGGGATTCCTCGATGAAATACTGCAAGCACTTATCCATGCACACCCCCTTCGCCGCTACATGAGCGGCCCGAGCGGACAGGATACTGTCAATCGCCTCGGTAAGAAGGACCTCAATAGCGACGGAGCCATCATCAACCTCGCAGTCGTCGGGTCTAGCAGGTTCTACGACTTTCGAACCTTCGAGTCGGCGATCGAGGACTGGGTCGATGAAAACGGATATCCCGATCTTCTAATCGTCGGGGGCGCCAGCGGCGTGGACTACATGGCGGAGAGATGGGCGGATAACAGTCGCATACCCCTCGCAGTCTTCAGCGAGGAGTGGGGCGACTCAAGGCGGACACTCCAGGACAGAGGCAGGCCCGAGGCGCCAAATTCGCTGACNCACAAGATTATGGATGCGTGCACCCACGTACTCGCCCTCCCATCGTCGACGAGTAAATGGACCAGGGTCGTGATGGATTTGGCCAAGGATAGNGACGTCCCTCTTCATGTGCATGAGCTGGAATGAGAATTACAGCGGTATGTTACCATGTTTCTTGGGAATCAACTCTTCTCGCTTACCATCCAAGGGAAGAAGGCCCCGTATCAGGCGGGCCCGTGTCTCTTNAGGCTCGATGACGTCATCCACCCAGCCATGTCTAGCTGCTGTGTAGGGATCTCCGAATTTTGTCTTGTACTCCTCGACTAGGCGCTCGAACTCCTTATCGGGGTTCTCCGCTTCTTTGAGGTCCCTTCGGTGTATGATCCGGACAGCCCCCTCGGCGCCCATGACCGCAAGCTCCCCACTCGGCCAAGCCAGATTGACATCGGATCTCAGATTCTTGCACGACATTGCCAGATACGCGCCACCGTACGCCTTCCTGGTCACCACAGTAAGCTTGGGAACGGTGGCCTCCGCGTACGCGTACAGAAGCTTGGCACCATGTCGAATTATTCCGCCCCATTCCTGGACCGTGCCCGGAAGGAAGCCCGGGACGTCAACGAAGGTAATCAGGGGGAGGTTGAACACGTCGCAGGTCCGTATGAAGCGAGAAGCCTTCACCGAGGCATCTATGTCCAGACACCCCGCTAGAATCGATGGTTGGTTGCCGACTACCCCCACGGGCCTGCCCCCCATCCTTGCGAAACCGATTACGATATTCTCAGCATAGTCGGGAAATAGCTCCATGAAATCCGAATCATCCACTACATTCTCTATGACGTCTCGCATATCGTACGGCCTGTTGACGTCATTGGGCACGACATCATTCAACTCCGGGCACTCGCGCATGAGGTCGTCAGAACATTCGGATCGCGGCGGTACCGCTTCAGTGTGGTCCGGTAGAAACGAAAGTATGTCCATCGCCAGGTCGAACGCGTCCCCCTCGTCCTCAGCGACAAGGCATGCAACGCCACTCCTGCTAGAGTGTGCCTTGGCGCCTCCGAGCTCTTCCTCGTCGAGCTCCCCTGATGCGATCTCAGGGATTAGCCACGGGCTCCTCATGAACATCCTGCCACGCTCAGCTTCTAGAATCACGAAATCAGAAAGCCCAGCGGCAAGTGCGCTGGCTCCCGCAACAGTCCCGATGATGACTGAGATGATCGGTATCCGTCCCGAGCAGCTCGCCAGGGAATCGAGCATCTCGCCGGTTGCGCCGAGTGCTGGAACGCCATCCTCCACGCGTTGGCCTTCTCCGTCCCATATTGCGACGATGGGCCTCATTGTGCGATTGGCCAAGTTCACTGCAGAGGCGATCCTTCTCGCATGCATTTCACCCATGCTGCCTCCAAAGATACCGGGCTCCTGTGCGAGAAGTACGATCGCTCTGCCGCCCACCTTGCCATGGCCCGTGACAACCCCGTCTCCAAGCGGCCTGTTCAGATTCATAGTCCCAATCACTGAACGATGCTGGACGTAGGCCTCGGTCTCAATGAACGTCCCCTCGTCGACAAGACTCAGGATTCTTTCCATCGCTATACTGCGCCCCTCTCCAACGAGATTGACCCTCCCATCCGAACCCGTCGAACCCGCGGCAACTCCTGGGGGGTGGGATGACATGACACGTTCACCGGGCGTTCAGTTCTTATGCGAATCGAATGACTCAACTCGNAGAGTCAGAGGGATTCTCGCCGACCAAGTCNGATTCCCATGCCTCCCTCACCCCGTTCGAATCGAGTCCTTTCGAGAGGAGATAATGCAACTTGACTACCGCAGAGCCGGGCGGACACATGGATCCGTGCCCGATCAATCCGATCGAACGCTGATTGCGTCCTTTGGCATATACGTTCATGTTGACTGGTCCATGCACCGTTTCAGCGGTCACGACCACGGGAATCCCCTTATCGACTGCTGCTGAAAGAGCATCTGCAACACGTCCGTTCTCGGGAGAATCTCCAAGCGGATCGAGAATCGGGATATGACCCAAACCGGTGCCACGGATAACCATCGCATCAGGCCTCGTTTCAATCACAGCTTCGAGCAGATCGGGCGACAGGTGGGGGCCCGCGACAAGCTCATGGATGCGGCAACCCTCATCGAATAGCATCGGGCTATCAGTAACTTCTCTGTTAGGCACCGCATTCCTGTTATCCTCTATCTCCGGACCATCGGCCGAGAGTGTAACGTATGCGACCGGCTCTTGATTGACAGGCCTGAAAGCGCCNCTCTTCGAGCTGTGTGACTTCCTGGACGCGCACCCTGGCAATACGGCGCATCTCCCATCGGAGCCTCCGTCATGCATGACCACGACCGCGCTATCTCGATAACCCGTGACCTTCGGACCATGCGCAGCCCAGTAGACAGCAGATATGAGATTCTCAGCCGCATCGCTCGACCCCCTGTCAGGCGATCTTTGCGACCCTGTGAAGGCTATGCGCCCTGGGGGGCGACCCCCCTCTCCCGACCACGCGTACGACATGGCTGCTGATGAGATGTGCATCGTGTCGGTGCCATGAGTTACTACGACTCCTGCATAACCATCCGTAAATGCTTCATGGGATGCGACTATCATCCTGTTCCAGTGGCGCGGACGAAGGTCGTCCGACCACATGTTCCCAATCATGTGAACGCGTATGCGGGCAATCGAACCTAGTTCCGGAACCGATGAGAGGAGTTCATCCGGCTCAAATTTGGCTGTAACTGCGCCCGTGTCATAATCGACCTTGGAGGCGATGGTTCCCCCGGTGTGTATCAGTAGTATCTCCGGTAACGAGTCGTCCTCCTCGAACGCCGAATCCTCCTGCACTGCCCCGTCTCCGGCTTCGCCGAGCAACTCGGTGTCAAGCACGTCCTCCTCCGGATAGGATAGGTTGTATCCGTTGACCAGCTTCAGTGTGATCAGGCCCTCTCCGGCAGGCGGCAACATAGCGCCTTCGAAATCACGCTCTCCAGCGAGCGTGGAGACCCTGATCCGAACGTTCGAGCCCACCGGCACGCCACTCGTCATGAATCTCGACTCGCTCGGAGGACCATCAAGCCAACGGAGGCACAGGTGCCAATTCACCTGTATCTACGGGACTAGGTCTTAGAACCATGATTGCACACCGGCAATCATGCGGGCGGCAGTGGGAATGGCCCTCCTCATGGTAAGCATGGTCGCGTTCGGGATGATTTCCAATGAGTCTGATCTGCAGACTGAATCTAGGTTCAGCGAACCTGGTTACGAGTCGATGAGCTGCTCGTCAAGCACAAGCCATGATGATGATACGAACTTCTACGTCGACGGAACATCGGGGGATGACACGTACCCCGGTACCTCGGCATGCCCCACCAAGACCATACAGCAGGCCGTGACCAACGCAGGAACAAACGACGTAATAATCGTCGGCGCAGGCACTTACTACGAGACTGTGGCACTCGACTCCGTCGGCCAGAGGCTGAAGGCGGCGTCAGGCGAGCNGGTCATTATCGACGGCTCGGAGAGCGTGACGGGAGACCTCGGCGGAACATGGACCGTTTACGATTCGACGACACACAGCGATTCGATATGGAAGGCNGANCTGTCNAAGGACGCATGGCAACTGTTCCTCTCCTACCAGGAGGAGATGCCAGCCCGATGGCCCAATGCGGACTTCTCGGACTTCACGGCACTCGATGACGACGACTACTGGGC